>JBJKSJ010000423.1:0-29749 GCA_046704085.1 Ktedonobacterales bacterium
CAACGCAGTTGGCTGAAACGTCCATACCAATGTCATAGGCTTCACAGAATGCCGCTGTATCGGCGAGTTGAGGGTCAATCTCAGATACGAAAGTATTTTGGAGTTTATATTTCTTGATGGCTTCATGGGTGGGTTGAGCCACCAGGTCAGGGCGCAGACTGACATCAACGAATTCGAGCTTTCCAAACTTCATGAGTGGCCCGCCTTTCCGCATCGGCTCCAACATCGGCAGCGTTGCTCTGTCTGCCACATTTTGTAATTCTGGCAGCGCCGCAAGACCAACGGCTTTAGTCTTTGATTCAAAGGGTATCCTGTACCCAATTTACTGCCGATTAGATTTCTACTGAATATGCCAACCAGGGCTGGCCGGACAAAGCCTCTAGCCCATCACCTATTCTATCAGGATTAACCAGGGGTAGGACAAGGGGTCAAAATTTTTACACCCCTGGGCCAAGCCAAAACTCGAAACACCCTATTCAGATTTTTCCGCTCCTCGACCTATCACCCTCAACTACCTCCTTCCTCGTATTTTTTCTCCGTTACTATGCAAGACCTTTCATGCCTCCTTCTCTTGATTTACCTCTCCCGTTTCGCTACGCTTAAGCCATGCTAAGGCCGCCGCGCGGTTACAGCGGGCGCGGGCGGATAGCGTCTGCCCGGTCGGCCTAATCCCCTCCTTCACAAGCTCCCGATAGGCTTTAGCAAGCCTTTCCTCTCTTCCCTTGCCAGCATCCTCTATAGGCGTTGGCAACCGGCGGGACTTTTCCGGCTTCACTTCCTGAATGCGGGTATTGTTCTGTAGTGCGGATTTCACCTGACCGATAATCTCGGTACGCAGTTCCGAATGGTACTCTTTGAGTATAGGCGTGACGGTACTCCTAATGAGGGTTTCCAATTCCATAGCAGTCGGTACCGCTGGTGGTACTGCCGTCGTTACGGGTACTGTCTGATGGCTGGTACTTCGTAAGGAATGGATCACATGACTGTAAATCACCGTCATGACCACGCGAACCAGAATAAGCCCTTTCTCCGCCAGGTCGGTGTATTGCTTCACCGTAGGAAACAACAGCCCGATGGAAACCAGAAGCAAGGTCACAATCATCAGCCCGATGAGAAACGCGCTGGTCGTGCCTGCCCTTTTTGCCGCTTTCTCATCTCCCAAAGCGCGGGCATGTGCGGCCATCGTACTTAGGCTCAGGCCGCCGATGTCGAGCATCACCACCTGGATGCCTAGCACTGCGTTTGTCACGGATGTCGAAAGGTTGACCTCCGGCAGCATCTCGACGATGTTGATGATCATGCACACAAACAGCACCCATTCCGCTGCGCGGCCTGCATATGCCTTAACCACCTCCCAGGCGTCCGTAATCGCCTCTGCCTTTGCCAGTGCCGCATCTTTCCAGTGCTTGTTTTCCATTTCTCGCGTTCCTTTCTACGCCGGAATCCGGCCAAATAAAACCGTGAGTTCGGGCAGAATATCGGCGAGTCTTTTTGAGTGGCATTTCTTGTTTGTGGCGACGGCGCTGGTGCGGCCCAATAAGAGCATCCTGGGTCTGGAGGCAAGTTCGGTCAAGAAGAAGATGAAGGATAAAGCCTTTGCGCGCGGCGTGAACCGCGAAGAGATTATCAAGGGCGCGGAAGGGCTGGGCGTGGACCTGACTGAGCATATCACCTTTGTGATTCACGCGATGGAAGCGAACGCTGATGCGCTTGGCTTGCGCGGAACTGATATGGCCTGATAGATACCATCAGCAATCTCTTGAGAAACGATCAAAGGCGCTGGCAAAGCCGTCAGCGCCTTCAGCTTATGGGCGGCGCTCAGCCACATACCAGCGGAAGAGCAATGCTTGCCCGCGTTCTGGGCGCGCGTCGTAGAGTGAAAAGAGGACGGCGCGCAGCGGGTCGGGCTGGCGCGTGGCCTGCATGGCGAAGCGTTTGCGCCGCTCGCGCTCGTCGGCAGGTGGGCTGGAGGGGTCGTCGGCCTGGGCGAGAAAGGCTGCGTGCAACTGGCGCGCGGTTGCCAGTGCTGCTTCGCTGCGGGCTACCTGTTCCCGATAGCTGCGAAAGTGATTTTTGGCGGTCTGGCAGAGTTCGTAGTCGTAGCCGAGTTCGCGCAGCCCGGTCTCTAGTTCGTCCTCGGTCTGCACGTCTGCGCCACGCGCATACTCAACGATCAGCGCGTAGCTCATATTGGCGCGCATGGCATGCAGGGCCAGATAACGCGCGCTCTTGACCTTGATGAGCAGTTGCCCGCGATGGAGCCGCACGACCACGCCCTCGCGGTCGCTCCACTCGCGTACCGCTTGCTGGAGTCCCATGAGATCCCGCGGCAGTTCCACTAATGGAACACATCGCAGGCCATGTTGCCCGGCGAACGCCTGCATCTGCTCAACAGGCATCAGATGGAGATCGGCATGGCGGACGGCGCCAAGAAACCACAGGTCTTCGTCGGCATAGGAGATGACGATCAGGTTGGCCGGTCCCACGTACTCAAACAGGAGCGACCATTGCGGCATAAGCGTCGGGTCGAGCAGCGCCGGATAGTGCCTGGTGGCAATCGCTTGCACGACAGGAGCGAAGTCGCCGCCATCCCAGGTGCCGCGCGTGCGAAAGATCACCCGGCCATCGGGCAGCACGCTGCGAATGATGAGTGTGCCGTCGAGTTTTTCGGTGAAGAAGACCTCCTCGCCGCTGCTCAGGGCGGTCTCAAGCTGGGCATCGTTGGTCGGTCGCTCGCCCGCGTTGAAGAACTTGGGCCAGCCGCTGGAGACGACCAGACCCTGATGGTCTACTGCCGCTGAGCGCAGGCGCAGTTCCTCTTCGGTCCAGTCCCATTTGCTCTGCTTGGGGTGGATGAAGGTGTAACTATCGAACTCCTCTATGATAAAGCTCTTGCGGTCCACCAGGCGGCGCTCCAGGCGGAGCGCGCCATTCTGGTGGGTCCACAAGTGTGATGCTTCGTCAGCCATGCGCCTTCTTCACCTTCTGTCTGGGCTGCGCCTTGCGCTCACCAGATGCCTTTCAGCACGCCGCCATCCACAGGGATGCTTGCTCCGGTGATGTAGGCGGCCTGGCGCGAGGCGAGGAAGGCGACTGTTGCGGCCAGTTCTTCGGGTGCGCCCAGGCGTTTCAGGGGGATGTTTTTTTCGGCCATTTTGATGGCTTCCTCGACCGAGATGCCAAGCTGCTGCGCCATGCGCTCGCGGAGAGAGCGCTGGCGGTCGGTCATAATGCTGCCGGTGATGATGTTGTTGACGGTAATGTGATCCGGCCCTAGCTCCTGAGAGAGCGTTTTTGCCAGTCCAATGACCCCGGAGCGGATGCTGTTGGACAAAATCAAGCCCTCGATGGGTTCGCGCACCGATGTGGAGACGAGGTTGATGATGCGCCCACCCCCCTGGCGGCGCAGATGCGGCAGCGCCTCATGGATCAGGCGTACCACACTCATCAAGTTGAGTTGAAAAGCCTGCTCCCATTGCTCGTCGCTGACATCGGCGAATTTGCCCGGCGGCGGGCCGCCCGCGTTGCAGACGAGAATATCCAGCCTTCCAAATTCACTGGCGGCGCGCTCAACGACCTGGCGAATCTGGTCCGGGTTGGTTACGTCAGCCTGGATGGCGAAGGCTTGTGCGCCCGCTGCGCGCACGGCGGCAGCGGTTTCATTCAGCCCATCGAAATTGCGCGCAAAGACGGCGACGTTGACGCCTTCAGCCGCCAGGGCGATTGCGCAGGCGCGGCCCAGCCCTTTGCTGGCCGCTGCCACTACTGCTCCCTGCCCTTTGATATCAAAATCCATCTGTTCCTCCTGCTACCGATGACCACTTTGCTTGAAAAGCGCCTACCGTGGAAAGCTTCAAAAGCAGGCGTAAAGGACCACTTGGGGTATTGTAACATGCAGAAAGCCTCGCTGCTGTGGGCCTCGCTGTTGGCAGAGCGTATGCCATTTTAGGGCGCTGCCGACAAACGGGAAAAATGGGGGAGTTATTTGACAGCAGGCTATGGCCTGGCTATGCTAGGATTGAGTTGCTCAAGGTGGGTGCAGCAATTGTTTGGATGGATGGTGTCGAAATTGGTATGCCTCGTCAGAGTATCGTTGATGATGCCGGGATGGCTGAGGAAGCGCGGGAACATCATTGGCCTGGATGGGGACGTTCACCGTACCCACTGCTGATGGTGGGCCTGGCACTGGCGGTGCTTGCCGCCAGCCTGGGCGTTTCCTGGCTGGTCGAAGGGATCAAGTCAGCCGCTGATGTGAGCGGCCCGCATCAGCAGTGGAAGGGGGTGGTGGTGCAGCACCAGGAAGGCGATCTGCTTTTTACTGGCCTGGTTGTGCAGCATGCGCTGGTGGTTGGCTTTATTGACCAGCATGATCCCGGCGCCACTTTCACGGTGCAGGTGGACGCGGATACCTATAGCGCCATTCCTGATGGTATGCTGATCTCTCTGGACCTTGGTCCGCATACAGGGCATGTCTACGCGCTGGCGACCTCCCATGATGGTGTGGCCTGGAATCGGCAGGAGCTTGATCCTGGCGGCAATCACTTGCTGCTGGATTGCTGGCTTTTGCTGCCATTTGGCGGGCTGCTAGCGCTGCTGGGACTGCTGGGGCTGGCGCTGGCGGCTCTGGGTCTCGCCGATCTGCTCAGAGGCACGGAGGTGGTAAGTGGAGTGGTGGTTGATGTCATCGAGGGAACCTTCTTGCGTCTCCCCCGTGTTGTGGTTGATGGTGGGGCTGGACCACTGGAATTGCTGGCGTTGCGCCGATCAGTCTATGAGCGTATCTGTGAGGATGGTGGGCGTAGTCAGATGACCTTCGTCGTCTCACATCTGCTGCGTCATGTGCGCCGGGCGCGGCGGCATCGCTCCAGTAGAAAACTGGGCGGCGCTGGGAACCAGAACGAGCATATCAGCAAGCTGACGAGCGATCGCCCAGGAAATCTCCCAAAGAACTTGGAAGATACAAGACGCTACCAAAACGATCTTAACAATCGTACTGGTAAGGTTATTCCCCCCAGATGAGTTCCACTTTGCCGAAGCGAACGACATCACCGGGCTGCACACCGGCCTCTTCCAGCGCCTGGGTGACACCCATGCGGCGAAGGTGGTTTTCCAGGCGCGCCATCCCTTCAGGACTTTCCTGGTCGGTCATGGCGACCATCCGCTCCACGCGCTTGCCACGCACCAGATAGATGCCCTGCTCGCGGCTGATGCTAAAGGCATCCTCTGGTTGGGGGCGCAGCACCGGCCCGGCAGGCACAGGCGCGCGCTCGGCGGCTTCGCGGGCCTCAGCCTGCAATTCGCGCAGGCGATTGGCAGTAAAGTACATCAGCGCATCGACGCCCTGGCCGGTGGCCGCCGAGATGGCAAAGGCGGGTAAGCCAGCTTCTTTGGCCTGGCGCTGCACACGCTCCCAGCGTTCCTGCGCCTCCGGGACATCAATTTTGTTGAAGACGATAATTTGAGGCCGTGTGGCTAATGCCGCGCTATATTCGGCCAGTTCACGGTTGATCGCCTGGAAGCCTTCCCAAGGGTCACGCTCCAGCGAAGTTCCATCGAGCAGGTGCAGCAGCAAGCGGGTGCGCTCGACGTGGCGCAAGAACTCGTGTCCCAGTCCGGCTCCCTGGGCTGCACCTTCAATCAAGCCGGGAATATCGGCCAGCACAAAGCTCAATTCATCCCTGGAGCCTGGTTCGCCGATGATCACCACGCCAAGGTTCGGTGTCAAGGTAGTGAAGGGGTAATCGGCGATCTTGGGCCGCGCCGCGCTGACGACCGAGAGCAACGTGGACTTGCCCGCATTGGGAAAGCCAACCAGACCCACGTCGGCGATGAGTTTTAGCTCAAAGGTAAGCCAGCGCTCTTCGCCAGGCTCGCCTTTTTGCGCTTCGCGGGGAGCTTGATTGGTTGCAGTGGCAAAGTGAACGTTGCCCAGGCCACCACGTCCGCCGCGCGCCACCATAACGCGCTGGTCAGGCTCGACCATATCGGCGATGAGTTCGCCGGTATCAGCATCGCGGACGACGGTGCCAGCGGGCACGCGCAGCACGATGTCCTCGCCCTTGGCGCCGTGCGAGCGTTGCTTGAAGCCGTTGCCTCCCTTACCGGCATAATGGTGCTGATGGTAGTGATAGTCTACCAGGGTGTTGAGGCCGGTATCGATTTCGAGGTACACGCTGCCGCCTCGGCCTCCATCGCCGCCGTCGGGTCCCCCATATGGGACATATTTTTCGCGTCGGAAATGGGCCGAGCCGTTGCCGCCATCTCCGGCTTTTATGAAGATTTTTGCGCGATCATAGAATTGCATAAGGTGGGCCCAGCAGGGATCGAACCTGCGACGAACCGGTTATGAGCCGGCTGCTCTAACCACTGAGCTATGGGCCCGCAGGCGGAGGAGATTAATCTCCCCGGTTGCGCCGGTAGCGCATCTTGAGTCGGAAGATTTTCCACTGGGTTGCTAGCAACCGTAAGGGGCGCGGGAGTGAGCGTTTTGTGGGCGGCGGCTCTCCGTACCAGTTTCTTCCGGGGTGTGGTCGTCGGCTCTCTCGCCAGGGGGTGACAATGCCCATAATCAGACAAATAAACGCGAGGACAGCTAAAAACCCGGTCAGCACATTGCCGATCCCGCCGCTGGTATAGGCGATGCCTGCTGCCACCAGGGCAAGCAAAATGCCGACGATAAAGCACCATTCCGATGTTGAAAAGTTGAGGTGAAGAGTGGGTCGCGCCGACCTGGGGCGCATCCGTTCCGGTTGCCTGGGCTGCCCACGCCTACGCATATTCAGCCGCTCGCGGAATGATGGCTTTGGCTCAGTGCGATCCATGTTTCGCAGGATTTCCTCGATCTCCCGCTCATATCTGTTTGGCATGACCGGCACCCCCCGCTATACCGGAAGAGCAGGAATTGTCGCTACCGAAGCGCCTCTGCTGTGTTCGTTCTCATTATACCCTACTTCGGGATTCTGCACAAGCATGCTGTGGCCGCTTTCTGGCCGGGCTGATCTGGCGCTCAATGTTTGCTCGCCAATCGCGCCGCTGATCTGGGTTGTGTCCTTACTCAGACGGTTTCACGAGCAGTGATTCGGCTATGATGCCTGTATCGGAGAAGATGGCGAAGAGGGCACACTCTACTAGACCTTTGGCGCAAGAATAATGCCAACATACAACCAGTCTAAGCTCTGGCTGGCTACGATACCAATTGCTAAAGGATCGATCCTTCAGTAAAGCCCACAATACCTTAACGGGTTTCTCTCTAAAATGCAAGCCAGCAAGGGTACGCGAATGGCGCGGGCTGGTTTGAGCCAGGCGCGCTGAAGGCTCAAGCTGTCAATTGTGCGAGCAGCCAGTGATTCAGGAAGAAGAGACCTGCCAGTTCTCCAATTGCCAGCAAAAAGGCCACCGTGAAGAATGGGAAAAGCTGGCGATAGGTGCTGAGCTGGCATGCCTTGCCAGAGATGGCGACGATGACCGTCAAGGTGATCATGCTGAGCGTCACCATCACACCTAGCGAACTCAGAATTGCCACCGGATAGAGAAAGATGGCGGCCTGGGTGCCGACTGCCAGGAAGGTGAGCGCCAGAATTGGCAGCAGTTGGAGAAGTTGCCACCAGGAATCCACGCTGCGCTGCTCGCCCAGATTTTTCCAGAGGACAGCATTGGTGACAGGGAGCAAGAAGCAGGCCATCGAAGCGCCAGTTAGTAAGCCGGTGGTCAGGCGGAGCAGGTTGTGGGGCTGATAGAGATGTGGCAGGTGCATATCGAGGAAAAGCGAGTTGAATCCGTCGATGCCCAGGGCGGTGATGCAGGCGAGCAAGACCAACGCCATCGGCCAGCGTGGAAATCGCGTGGCGCGTCCGTGCCCGGTCAGAAACAGCATGATAAGGGCAATCATATAGCCAAGGTAGATGCCGGTGTTGCGCGAGCAGAGTGGCAACCGTTGGCCGCCGGGATAGAATGAGTGGGTCGGAAGCTGCGCGCAAATGCCACCATCCAGGGCACGCAAGCGATCAAGCAGAGTGGCGCCCGGCCAGAACACCATTACGGCTGCCAGAATGACCAGCGCGCCTGCTGAACCGATGATGAGCCAGGTCGGCGGGCCAGAGGTCGGTTTTATGTCTTGCGCGTCCTCTGTGGCTGGCATTGAGGATGTTGTCATTGTACTTCCGCCTTTTTTGTTTTTTACCCTACGCCGTTGATGATAGACAGAACTTGATGAGAGCAATCCCGATCTGCACCTGTTTGCGCTTACCCAAAATAGTATACCAGATGGGGTGACTCTAAGAGCTACTGGTTCTACCCGTTCGTCGGCAAGAAGTTGAAGTACTGCGGCAGATAGTCGATCAGGCCAAAGAACATAGCGATGCCAACCACAACCAAGAGCAGGCCAGTGGCAAATTCAATTTTGCCCAGATGGGGCTTGAGCCGCTTAAGCCAGACCGAGATGAAATTGGCCGCCAGTCCCATTGCCAGAAAGGGCATGCCCAGGCCAAGCGAATAAACAGCGAGCAAGGCGATGCCGGATTGGAGCGTGGCGCTGGCGCCTGCCAGGATCAGGATGCTGCTCAGGATGACCCCAACGCAAGGGGTCCAGCCGATGGCAAAGATCAGGCCCATCAGGAACGAGGCCGGAAAGCGAGGGCGGCTGATGCGATACTCAAATTGCGCCTGGCGATAGAGGAACGGCAGGCGGAACAGCCCAGAAAAGTGCAGACCCAGGATTACGAGGATGATCCCACCTACCTGGCGGAGTAGGATCTGGTTGCTGCGTAAAAAGTGTCCAATGACACTGGCGGTAGCTCCTAGCGCGATAAAGGCCAGCGAAAACCCCAGGACAAAGAGCAAGGCGTGTAGAAAGGTGTAGAGGCGCATAGAGAAGTTGTGTCGCTCGGTGGATTGGATCACGCTGGGTCCGGCAAGCTGCGCCAGATAGATGGGCACCAGCGGTAAGACACAGGGCGAGAGAAATGAGGCCAGGCCAGCACTGAAGGCGATGGCAAAGGTGATCGAGGTATTCACGGGCTCCTCACTCTCGCGTAGTTTGTGCCAGAATCTCAGGAATGCGTTGAACCATGCGCGGGGCAATGAGCCGCGTGGCGCCCTGATGGATGCCCAGGCCGTAGAGCAGCGCGAGTGGCAGCGTTACAGTCAGCACGACAGGGACACCAAAGATGAGCGGTAGAATCACCCCCGCAATTACAGGTGCGAGAACGACCAGGGTGATGACCAGCGAAAACATGCCCAGCAGCGAGCGCAAGCAGCCAGATTCGGGCGAGCCGCTGGTCGATGTTCCCATTTTGAATTGGGGCGCCCGAAATGGCAACAGAACGGATAAAAGATTGCCACAACCCAGCATCACCGCGATAGCTGCGATCCCTAGCATGACCGCTGGAATGTAGTATGCCCAGCCGTTGGTGATGAAGGCAAAAGCTGCGGCAATTAGTATCTGTTCGCTCAGCGCAACGCTTGCTATTGCCAGATTCTTCCCCCATAAAATATACTGCGGACGCACCGGAAAGAGGAAGAGGGTGGTGAGCGCCTGACGCTCCAGGCCAAGTGTATTCAGCGAGAGATTCATCGCTAAAAAGAGTGGCGCCAGGCACGAGAGCATCACTGTCCAGGGGTGCCCTGCCGGTCCGCTGCGCGAGCCAAAAGCTGGCGCGACGAAGATGACGATGAGGATAAAGATCGAACTGAGCATGCTGGCTTTCATCTGCGGATCGCGCCAGAGGTAGCGCATATCTTTGATGAAGATGGCTCGAACGGGGAGTGGCAAGATACCCTTGCGAACGTTCTCAGCGTGAGTAGTGAGGCCAGTCGTTTGCGGGAGCGCCGCATTGTGGCCTGCGCGTGTACTAATTGTTGGTTCGGATGGAACCCCCAGCGACCTGGCAGCCGCCAGGTCTGCACCAGGAGCAAGGCTGGCCGCTGGGGTAGCTTGCAGAGCAAGGGTGGCCTGAGCGCGCTTACGCTGGCGTTTTGGGCGCCCGGTGCCTGTCTCGGCCATTGCTATCCCGCGCTCTAGCAAAACCATCCAGAGCCAGAGGAGGGGGATCGTAAGCACTGCGCTCACGGCGAGCCATCCCAGAGCCGCTAGCCCGGCGCCATCATTTGCCAGCGAGATGGCGCGCCCTGCCATCCCTGGCGGCGCGAATTGCAGGTATTGCGCCAGATGGATAGAGGCGAAAATATTGCCATGCTGGGAGAGATCGAGACTGCCAAGCTGACGCGCGACCAGTTGCTGACCAATCGAGCAGGCCGAACCAAAAAGCGCAAAAGCAATAATAGCGAGGTCGCGGTAGCGACGGCTGCGCAACAGCCCCATAAAGCCGGCCAGCACCAGTTGGCTCAGCCCGACAATGTGGACATACGCTACCAACAGGGCAGGCACAGCAATGATCAGCGTGCTGAGCGGGTGACTCCAGCCAAGCAAGATAGCGAAGAAGAGGGCCAAGATGCCCAGGGTGGGAATATCAAGGATGGTTGCCAGCAGGAGGCCAATCATCCGCTCAACGCGCGTCAGGGGATAGAGCGTAAGCTTGGTAACATCCAACCCTTCATTGACGCTGAATTCGATCAACGGCAGGAACGACCAGAAGAGCGCAAGTCCGACCAGCACCAGCAGCAGCAGTTCTGTTGCTTCGCTCCGGGGTAGGACGACATATCCGGCAAACGTTCCCAGCGCCAGGCCGCCCAGAAAGGGGATGGCGATCAGCAGCAGCAAGATACCACCAAGCACGCGCCGCCAGTCTCGTGTGTAGCCCCGCAGGAGTAACTTCGCGCGCAGCCAGAACAGCCAGTAGACATTCGACCAACTCAAAATGCGCTGACGCGAAGCAATCTGGGCGCTGCCACTGTGAGGTGCGGAAGCTATTCCAGCCAACTGAGGTTGCCCCCTTCCTGCCGGGCGCCCACGACCTGGAGGAATATATCCTCCAGCGTTGCGGCTTCCTGGTTGTGCCCATTTTGTCCGCCGCGCTCGCGCAGTTCCTGCAAGGTGCCTTCGGCTACGAGCGTGCCTTGATTGATGATGCCTACCCGGCTGCACAGGCGTTCAACTACTTCCATGATGTGGGATGAAAAGAAGATGGTGACGCCTGCGCCTGTGAGGTCGCGCAGGATGTTGCGGATGATGCGTGAGCTGATCGGGTCGATGCCCTCAAAGGGTTCATCCAGGAAGAGTACCTGGGGACGATGTATCAGCGCCGCCGCCAGGGCGATTTTCTTACGCATGCCAACGGAGTAATCGACGATCAACTTATCGGCATCATCTGCCAGCGTCAAAACGGAGAGCAGGTCTTCCGAGCGACGTTTTACCTCCTGTTTGCTGACGCCATACATATGCCCGGCAAAGGTCAGAAACTCCCGCCCACTCAGGCGCTCATAGAGATTGAGCTGTTCAGGTAGGATGCCCATCAGCCTGCGCGCGGCCAGTGGGTCGCGCCAGACATCGATGCCGCCCACCCAGACGTGCCCCGCCGTTGGGCGCAGCAGACCGACCATCAGCTTGATCGTGGTGGACTTCCCCGCCCCATTTGGGCCGAGAAAGCCAAAGAACTCGCCTCTGCGGATAGTGAGGTTCAGGGAGTTGACGGCAATTTTAGGACCGAAGGCCCGCATCAATCCTCTGGTCACAATGGCGGCCTGGGGATCGATAGCACCGTTAGAAGTATTTGTAGGGGGCTGGGAAGATGGCGAAATGAAAGTCATCGCTTTTCCTTACATAAGCCAAATCACCAGCGTTGGCGTCCCCGCCTGTTTTCGTTTAGCCAGGGCGAGCCAACGCGCTCTCTGCATCTATGATCATCTCTTTGTGGAAGGCAATCATGTGATTTCTCGCAAGCTATGGGCCAGAGAATGAAATGATGGATACCAGTTGGCTCTGGATGGGCAGTCATGCGGGAGCTACATGCTGGTCGCATCTCTGTATAGCCGCGTTCTGCTGGATTGTACCACACCATGATCGCTGAAAATCTCCGCACATTTCTTGATCTGCGCGCTTTTCCCTGGTATACTTATAGAACGATTGTTTCATTCCTCCGCAGTAGGGGAGGAATAGTCCTTTTCTGCTCTGGATTGTCGCTTGCTATGATATACTGTCACCGGGGGCGCAGCCTTGGTAGGTGAGGCATTCCATTGCGACCCGTTTCGAGGGTATCGAAATGAACGGAGAGTACCATCATGCCTGATTTTCAGGTCGTTGCCCCCTGGCAGCCGACTGGCGATCAACCTGCGGCCATTGCGCAGTTAGTCGATGGTCTTCAGCGGGGAGATAGGTATCAAACTTTGCTGGGAGCGACTGGAACCGGCAAAACGTTTACGGTTGCCAATGTCGTCGCGGCGGTGCAGCGCCCCACGCTGGTGCTGGCACCCAATAAGACGTTGGCCGCGCAGCTCTATAGTGAGTTTAAAGAGTTTTTCCCGAACAATGCGGTTGAATACTTTGTCAGCTACTACGATTATTACCAGCCTGAAGCGTATATCCCGCGTACTGATACTTATGTCGAGAAAGAAAGCCAACTGAACGAGGAGATTGAGAAGCTGCGGCTCTCGTCCACGCGCAGCCTGTTTGAGCGCCGCGACGTGCTGATTGTGGCTTCGATCTCCTGTATCTATGGCCTGGGATCGCCAGAAGAGTACGGCGAGGTGGTGCTGACGCTCAAGCAGGGAGAGTTGCGCCGCCGCGATAAGATTCTGCGCCATCTGGCCGAGATTCAGTATGAGCGCAACGATACCAATTTTGTGCGCGGCAAGTTCCGGGTGCGCGGCGATGTGCTAGAGATCTTCCCGTCTTACGAAGACCTAGCGGTGCGTATCGAGTTCTTTGGAGATGAGATTGAGCGCATGGTCGAGATCGACCCTCTGACGGGCGAGATTCTGGGCCAGCGCCAGCGCCTGGACATCTATCCGGCCAAGCATTGGGTCACGACGCAGGAGCGCCTTCAGCGCGCGATTACCAGCATCGAGACGGAGCTTGAGCAGCGCCTGAAGGAACTGACCAACGAGGGCAAGCTGCTGGAGGCGGCGCGGCTGCGCCAGCGCACAAACTTTGATCTGGAGATGCTGCGCGAGACAGGCATCTGCTCCGGCATCGAGAACTACTCCCGGCATCTGGCAGGCCGCCAGGCTGGCGAGCAGCCCTGGACGTTGATGGATTACCTGCCAGATGATTTCCTGATGGTGGTCGATGAGTCGCATGTCTCGCTGCCGCAGGCGCGTGGCATGTATGCGGGCGACCGTTCGCGCAAGGAGATTCTGGTGGAGTATGGTTTCCGGCTGCCTTCGGCGCTGGATAACCGACCTCTGCGCTTTGGCGAGTTTGAGCAGCATCTGAACCAGGCCGTCTTTGTCTCGGCAACGCCTGGGCCGTATGAGTACGAGCATAGTCAGCAGGTGGTGGAGCAGATCATTCGCCCAACGGGCGTGCTTGACCCGGTGATCTCGGTGCGTCCAACAGAAGGCCAGATCGATGATCTGCTGGCCGAGATCCGGCTGCGCACAGAGAAGGGTCAGCGCGTGCTGGTGACGACGCTGACCAAGAAGATGGCCGAAGACCTGGCCGATTACATGCAAGAGCTAGGTATCAAGGTTCATTACCTGCACTCCGAGGTCGAGACGATTGAGCGTGTGGACATCCTGCGCGATCTGCGCCTGGGCGTCTATGATGTGGTCGTTGGCATCAACCTGCTACGCGAGGGATTGGACCTGCCAGAAGTTTCACTGGTGGCGATTCTAGATGCGGATAAAGAAGGCTTCCTGCGCTCGGAGGGTTCGCTAATTCAGACGACGGGTCGCGCTGCCCGGCATATCGAGGGGCAGGTCATCATGTATGCCGACACGGTGACGCGCTCGATGCAGCGGGCGATTGATGAGACGAATCGACGCCGTAAGATTCAGAATGAGTATAATGAGCGCAACCAAATTGTGCCTGTGGGCGTCAAGAAAGAGGTTCGGGCGCTCTCTGATCGGCTGAAGGTAGCGGAGTCCAAGGCGATCTATGATGGCAGTGCGCCGTCGCTCCTGACGATGCCAAGGGAAGAGGCGCTGAAGCTGGTTAAAGACCTGGAAGCGCAAATGCGGCGGGCGGCGAAAGAACTGGAGTTTGAGAGGGCCGCTGAACTGCGCGACCAGATTGTCGAGCTGCGCCGCCATGTGCTGGAATAATGGAAAGCACCGCTGACGCAAGCGCAGGCGCGGGAGAAGGGGGACGTGTGCATGTGTGATCGGGAGCTTGACGAGCGCCAGGAGCAGGAGGCGCAGGAGGGCAGCCAGATAGAGGCCGAGGCTGAGGAGGTTGCGGCAGCCGCCTATGATGTCTATCTGGAGGAAACGACAGCCGGCGCGATGCTGGCGCTGATCCTTGATCTTCCGGGCTGTTTCGCCAGTGGGGTAAGCCGGATGGAGGCGCTCGATCACCTCCAGGGGGCGACGGCTGCCTATCATGCCTGGCTGCGGCGACATGACGATTATACGCCAGAGGTGCGTGGCCCCTTTGTTTTCAATGTCAAAGAGGTCTTTCAGATCACCTATGACGGCGATTACGAGATCAACAGTTTCTTCGCGCCGGATGCTGAGCCAGCGACTGATGAGGATATTGAGTGGGCGCTGGCGTTGCTAAGCTGGCAGCATGAAGACCTGCTTGCGCGCGTTGGCGCGCTCCCTGGCGAGGCGCTGGACTGGAAACCAATGGATGCGCCCGATGCGCGGAGCATCCGCGAGGCGCTCGATCATCTCGCTCAGGCGGAGGTCTGGTATATGGGGCGGCTGGATGAGACGCCACCAGAGATCATCGTTGCCAATATCCCTGGCACGACGCTTGAGCGACTTCAGCGCGTGCGCCAGGCGGCGATCATGCGGGTGAAGAGCTATCCGAAAGAACTGCGCGGGAGAGTCTTCACGCATCACGGTGAGCAGTGGACGCTGCGCAAGGCGCTGCGCCGCGCCGTCTGGCACGAGCGCGACCATCTCAACCAGATCGATGAGATGCTGGCGGCGTACCGGGCAGTCCACTATAAAACGTCGTATAGTCATAAATGATTTTCAGCCAGTCAGAAAGTATCCATATTTGAGGAAACTCTATGCGATTGACCGAAGCGCCTGTCGGGCCGGATGTGAAGAAGAGTGATCGTGATCGCTGGAAGGTGACAGAGCCATATCCAGCGTATATGCAGCTTTATGAGACGGGCGAACTGGCGCAGCGTGCTGAGGCGGCCTGGGAACTGCTGCGCGCCTGCACGGTCTGCCCGCAGAACTGCAAGGTGAATCGCATCGCGGGCAAGACGGGCGCCTGCCATTCTGGCACGGAGACGATTGTTGGCTCGTGGAATGTGCATCGGAGGGAAGAGCCGCCAATCAGCGGAACGCGCGGCGCGGGCACGATCTTTTTCGGCTACTGCCAGGCGCGCTGCACCTATTGTCAGAACTTCTGGCTGAGCCAGTATGGGCGCGGGCACCGCGTGGGGCCGGAGCGCCTGGCGGAGATGATGCTCTACCTTCAGAAGAAGGGCTGCCATAATATTGATCTGGTGACGCCGACCCACTTTGTTCCCCAGATTCTGGCGGCGCTGCTAGTGGCGATTCCCAAGGGCTTTCGGCTGCCGTTTGTCTATAACAGCGCGGGCTATGAGTATCTGCATGTTCTGCGGCTGCTCGATGGGGTCATCGACATCTATATGCCCGATGCCAAGTATGCGGATAATACCTGGGCGCTGAAGACCTCCAAGATGCACCATTATGTGGACTTCAATCGAGCGGCGCTGAAGGAGATGTATCGCCAGGTGGGGCCGCTTCAGGTGGATGAGGAAGGGATTGGCGTGCGTGGGCTGCTGATCCGCCATCTGGTGATGCCCAACGATATTGCCGGCACTCGTGAGGTGCTGCGCTGGATCGCTACGGAGATCGGCCCGGATGTGCCGGTGAGTGTGATGGATCAATACTTCCCGGCCTGGAAGGCGTTTGATGATCCCAATCTGAGTCGGCGGCTGCACTGGAGCGAGTATCGCGCCGCAATGGATGCAGCGGAGGAGTTCGGGCTGGACGCCGGGTTTGTGCAAGAAGACCTGGCCTTCATCGATGAGAGCAGCGATGTTTAGCCTTCCGACTCAGGGGATTGGGCCGGTTCAGCGGCTGTGGCTTCTGCGCTTTGCCCGGCATCGGTAGCGTTGCCACCTTGACTGCTGGTGCTGGTATATACCATGCGCTGGCGAGCGAAGTGGAAACGAACAATAACCAGATAGCTGATGCCCAGGAACAGCAAGAGGATAGAAGCGTAGAGAAACGCGGCGTCGGCGTTTGCGCGGATATGCGTGGCTTCGTCTGCGGAGATGTTCCTGTCGAGGCGCGAGAGTAACTCTGATCCAGAGACGACCAGTTCAGTCAGCCCGCTGGAGGCAATCCAGGCGCCGATAAGGGCCAGCCCAAAGAAGCTTACCTGCCGCCAGCGATTGCGGCGCGCTGCGTAGAAGATCATCGCGGCGCCGATCACGATCTGGCCGAAGCCAAACGCAAGCGAGAGGAACAGATTGGTAAGTGGTGTCTGGGCAGCGGACTGGCTGATAACCAAGTGGATGGTACTCCCAATTTTCAGACCAGAAAGATACGTTCTCCCCACAGAGTGGTGCTACACCCTGGTCAGAATACAACACCTGCTGCCCATGCCACAATGATCGCTGCGACGAGGTATTTCTGCCAAACAGCGGTGCCAGCCAATTTTTGCGCGCATAGCAAAAAGAGCCTAAAAAGCCTTGACATGCTTGAGAAGAGGTGATATAATCCTACGCTGTAGGAGTACGCTAAGTTATCATTTCGCCCAGGTTCACCTTCCAGGGGTGGGGATGCGTTCTCTCTGAGAGGGCAGAGGACTTCTCCTGAACCACCACTGGATACTTTTTTCTGGCGCCTCTTCTTTGCTCAGCTTACGCCGGTGAGGCTGTTCGCTCAAAACAGCTAGAAAGCCGGTGAAGCAAGCGCAAACAAGTTGAGTGAAACCATTGGGTGGCTTTGCCGGATTATCGCCTGGTTTTTGTTAGGAGCGCTAGTTCTGAGTAACCGCTTATCTTACGTCCAGTGAGATGCAAGCGGTTACTTTCGTTGTCCTTTTTCGTTGTTCACTCATGCAGCGCAGCCGCCGATCTCTAATCTCCAGCCTTCAGTAGCGAGGCTATTGTTGCTGAGGGGCTGTATTATCAGGCGGCGTGGGCAACTGGCGAGAGGAGTATGTACCGCATGGCAGTTAGCATGGCCGTGATGCCTCCAGAGCGCGTGACATTCGCGCACATTCCCGACATTCGTCCAATGCCCAGCCTTATTCAAATTCAGCTGGACTCTTTTGATTGGTTCAAGAAAGAAGGCTTACGCGACCTCTTTAGTGAAATCTCCCCGATTGAGGACTTTACCGGCAAGAACCTGAAATTGGAATTCTTTGTTCCTGATGATGCGTTTGGCAAGCCCAAGTATAATGAAGATGAATGCCGCGACCGCGACGCCACCTTTGCTGCCCCGCTTACAGTGAAGGCTCGTCTGACCAACAAAGAAACCGGCGAGATTATTGAAAAAGATGTCTTCATGGGCGACTTCCCACTCATGACCAAAGAGGGCACGTTCATTATTAACGGCGCCGAGCGCGTGGTTGTGAGCCAGCTTGTACGCTCGCCGGGCGTCTACTTTACGGCAGATGAAGACCCAACCAGTGGCCGGATGCTCTTTGCCGCCAAGCTGATTCCCAATCGTGGCGCCTGGTTGGAGTTCGAGACCAGCAATAAGAATCTGCTCTCGGTCAAGATTGATCGCAAGCGCAAGATTCCCATCACGACGCTGCTGCGAGCCGTCGGCTATGGGCAGGATCACGAGATCCTGGAGTTGTTCCAGGATGTGGATACCGACCCGGACCGCCGCTATATTAGCTCAACGCTTGACCGTGACCCGGTGAAGACGCCCGATGACGCGCTGCTTGAACTGTATCGCAAGTTGCGGCCTGGCGATCCGGCGACGCTGGAGAACGCACGCACGCTGGTGAATAACCTGTTCTTCCATCCGCGTCGCTATGATCTGGGCGGAGTGGGGCGCTATAAGCTCAACCGCAAGCTGGACCTGGCGATTCCCCAGACGACGCGCACGCTGACGAAAGAAGACTTGGTCAACATTATCCGCCGTATGGTCGCTATGAATAATGGGCGAGCGCGCAAGGATGATATTGACCACCTGGGCAACCGGCGAGTGCGCAGCGTGGGCGAGTTGATTCAGAACCAGTTCCGCGTGGGCTTGCTGCGCATGGAGCGCGTGGTCAAAGAGCGCATGAGCGTCATCCAGGAGCCGGGCCAGGCGACGCCGAATCAATTGATTAACATTCGCCCGGTCGTTGCGGCCATGAAGGAATACTTTGGCGGCAGCCAGCTTTCGCAGTTCATGGACCAGACCAACCCACTGTCGGAGATTACACATAAGCGGCGTCTTTCGGCGCTGGGCCCGGGTGGGCTTTCGCGGGAGCGCGCAGGGTTCGATGTGCGCGACGTGCATCAGTCGCACTACGGGCGCATCTGCCCCATCGAGACGCCAGAAGGCCCAAACATTGGTCTGATCGGCGCGCTGGCGACCTATGGGCAGATTAACCCCTATGGCTTTATTGAGACGCCCTACCGTAAGGTCTTCCAGAAGTTGAAGAATACCGATGATCGGCTGATCGGGCAGATACTTAGCCGGGATGTCAAGGATGGAGCCGGACAGGTGATCGGCCCGGCGCAGAACGAGATAGATGAGACGCTTTTTGCAAAGCTCTCGAAGTTGCCGGAGCAGGATATTGCCATTGTTCCCTGGGTCTCGAAAGAAGTCGATTATCTGACGGCGGATGATGAAGAGCATTTTGTGATTGCTCAGGCCAACGCGCCTCTGGATGAGCAGGGGCACCTTCTGAATGATCGTGTCTCTGCGCGCTATGAGGGCCGCTTCGTCGAAGACCCGCCGAGCCGTATGGATTATATGGATGTCTCGCCGCGACAGACAGTGAGCGTGGCGGCGGCGTTGATCCCGTTTCTGGAGCATGACGACGTGAACCGCGCGCTGATGGGCGCAAACATGCAGCGCCAGGCGGTGCCGCTGCTCCAGCCGCAGGCGCCGGTAGTGGGTACTGGCATCGAACGGCAGGTTGCAGTGGATTCCGGGCAGGTGGTGCTGGCGCGCGTCGATGGCACGGTGGTGAGTTCGACCGCGCGCCAGATCGTGATTTTGGATGATGAGGGAGTGGAACATCCGCATCGGCTGCGCAAGTTTGTCCGCTCGAACCAGGGCACCTGCATCAATCAGCGTCCGATTGTGAATAAGGGCGACGTGGTGACGGCGGGCCAGCCGATTGCCGATAGCTCCTCGACAGAGAACGGCGAACTGGCGCTCGGTCAAAATATTCTGGTAGCGTTTATGTCCTGGGAAGGCGGCAACTACGAGGACGCCATTCTCATCAGCGAGCGCATTGTCCGCGAGGATTTGTTTACCAGCGTCCATATTGAAAAGCATGAGGTTGAGGCGCGCGATACCAAACTGGGGCCAGAAGAGATCACGCGCGACATCCCGAACGTTGGTGAGGAAGGGCTGCGCAATCTGGATGAGCGTGGCATTATCTACGTTGGCGCCGAAGTTGGCGCTGGCGATATTCTGGTGGGCAAGATCACGCCCAAGGGCGAGACGGAACTGACGGCGGAAGAGAAGCTGCTGCGGGCCATCTTTGGTGAGAAGGCGCGTGAAGTGAAGGACACTAGCCTGCGCGTGCCGCATGGCGAGCGCGGCAAGGTGGTCGAGGTGAAGGTCTTCTCGCGCGAGAACAATGATGAACTCTCGCCTGGTGTCAATCAGTTGGTGCGCGTGAGCATCGCACAGAAGCGCAAGATCGGCGCGGGCGATAAGATGGCCGGGCGACATGGCAACAAAGGCGTGATTAGCCGCGTCTTGCCGATTGAGGATATGCCCTTTATGCCGGATGGGACGCCGGTAGACATTATCTTGAATCCGCTAGGCGTGCCGCACCGCATGAATATCGGCCAGATTATGGAGACGCATCTGGGCTGGGCAGCGCAGGCGCTGGGCTTCAAGGTGGCGACGCCCGTCTTCGATGGCGCACATGAGGAAGACATCGAGAAGCTGCTGGAGAAGGCCGGGCTGCCAGGCAACGGCAAGGTGCAACTGTATGACGGGCGCACTGGCGAGCCTTTTGATAAGCCAGTGACGGTGGGCTATACCTATATGCTCAAGCTGGCCCATCTGGTCGAGGATAAGGTTCATGCCCGCTCGACTGGTCCATACAGCCTGATTACGCAGCAGCCGCTAGGTGGAAAGGCGCAGTTTGGCGGCCAGCGCTTTGGCGAGATGGAGGTCTGGGCGCTGGAGGCGTATGGCGCCGCCAACATCTTGCAGGAGATCTTGACGGTGAAGTCTGATGATGTGGTTGGGCGTGTCAAGACCTACGAGGCGATTGTCAAGGGTGAGAACATCATGGAGCCGGGTGTGCCGGAGTCGTTCAAGGTACTGGTCAAAGAGTTGCAAAGCCTTGGTATCAACGTTGAGGTGCTGAACGAAGACGAGCAGAAGATTCAGTTCGTTGAGGACACCTCCAGCGATGTGATGCCGGAGCTGGGCATCAACCTGTCAGGGTTTGAAGGAGAGTGAGCGCCCATGCTCGAAGTGAATGATTTCAATGCCATCCGTATCAGCCTTGCCAGCCCGGAGCAGATTCGCTCCTGGAGCTATGGTGAGGTGACAAAGCCGGAGACGATTAACTACCGTACCCTCAAACCGGAAAAAGACGGCCTCTTCTGCGAGCGCATCTTTGGTCCGACGAAAGACTGGGAATGCTACTGCGGCAAGTATAAGCGTGTCCGGTTCAAGGGGATTGTGTGCGATAAATGCGGCGTGGAGGTGGCGCGCTCGAAAGTGCGGCGCGAGCGGATGGGGCATATCGAACTGGCGTCGCCAGTCAGCCACATCTGGTACTTCAAGGGGACACCCAGCCGCATCGGCTTGCTGCTGGATCTCTCGCCGCGCAACCTGGAGCGCATCCTGTACTTCGCGCTCTATGTGGTGACGCATATTGACGAGGATGCCCGGCGCGAGATGCTGGGGCAGATGGATGAAGACCTCCAGGGCCAGATTCAGCGGCAGGAGGAGACGGCCACTGCGCGCATCCAGGGGTTGCATGAGGAGCGCGACGCGGCCATTGAGCGTGGACGCGCACAGGCGCAGGTGGTGCGCGAGGAAGCGGAGATGCGTCGCACGGAGGGGCTGCAAGCGGCAAACCGTGCCGAGAGTGCCGCGCGCGATCTCTTACGTGCTGAAATGGGGAATGTCCTCAGTGAGGACGTGATCTATGAACCAACTGGCGAGCGTCTTGCGCGCCAGGGCGATACGGCGGCAAAGCGACATCTGGAAGTGCTGGAGAAGGCTGCCGAGGCGGCGCGCAACGCTGCGGCTGAGCAGGCGCGGATTGAAATTGACCGCGCGCGGATGGAGAGCGAGCGCGAAGCCGAGCGTCTCCGGCTCAATACCGACGGGGAGATCAACTCAATCCAGGATCAGCTTGTCGGCCAGATCAGCCAGATGCAGGCGCAGAACGATGCCCGCCGCCGCGATCTGGAGGGGCTGCGTCGGGGTGAGTTGCTCCAGGAGCCGCGTTACCGGGAACTGAACGATGCGTTTGGGCACGTCTTCCGCGCCGGGATGGGCGCGGAGGCGGTCCGCGAGTTGCTGACAGCAATTGATCTGGATAAGCTGGCGGATGAACTACGCCATGAAATTCATACCACCTCCGGTCAGCGTCGCAAGAAGGCGACCAAACGGCTAAAGGTGGTGGAAGCGTTCCGCAAGTCTGGCAACCGACCTGAGTGGATGATCATGACGGTCTTGCCGGTTCTGCCGCCTGATCTGCGCCCGATGGTTCAGCTTGATGGCGGGCGCTTTGCCACGTCCGATCTGAATGATCTTTATCGCCGGGTGATTAACCGCAACAATCGGCTGAAGCGGCTGTTGGAACTGGGCGCGCCGGAGATCATCATCCGCAACGAGAAGCGCATGCTGCAAGAGGCATGTGACGCGCTGATCGACAACGGGCGGCGCGGGCGTGCGGTCGCCGGTTCGGGCAACCACAAGCTCAAGAGCCTCTCGGATATGCTCAAGGGTAAGCAGGGCCGCTTCCGCCAGAATCTGCTGGGCAAGCGCGTAGACTACTCTGGTCGTTCGGTCATCGTGGTTGGCCCCGATCTGAAGCTGCATCAGTGCGGTCTGCCCAAGAAAATGGCGCTGGAGTTGTTCAAGCCCTTTGTAATGCGCAAGCTAGTGGAGCAAAATCTGGCACACAACATCAAGAGCGCCAAGCGCTTTGTGGAGCGGGTGAAGCCAGAGGTCTGGGATGTGCTGGAAGAGGTCATCCATGATCATCCAGTGCTGCTGAACCGCGCGCCGACATTGCACCGCCTGGGTATTCAGGCGTTTGAGGCGGTGCTGGTGGAGGGCAGTGCCATCCAACTGCACCCGCTGGTTTGTTCGGCCTTCAACGCCGACTTTGATGGCGACCAGATGGCCGTTCATGTGCCGCTTTCTGAGAAGGCACAGGAAGAGGCGCGCAAGCTGATGCTTTCGACGCGCAACATCCTGCATCCAGCGACTGGCGAGCCGTCGATTGGCGCCACGCAGGATATGGTGCTGGGCTGCTACTATCTGACGATGGAGCGGCAGGGTCTGAAAGGTGAAGGTCGAACCTTCACTGATAGGAACGAGGCGCTGCTGGCATTCCATCATGGGGTGATTGACCTTCAGGCCAAGATCAAGGTTCGCTTGCCTGCTGGCTTGTCAATCTTCCAGTCCCCTAATGCGGCGCCGATCCCCGTCAATGGAAAGCTGGCCGAGACAACGGCGGGCCGGATTATCTTTAACGAGGTGCTCCCAGAGCGTTTGCAGTTCAAGAATTATCCAATGGATAAGGGGAATCTCAAGCTGGTGGTGGCTGAATGCTTCAGCCACTATGGTCGGCAACCAACTGCTGAACTGGCCGATGAGATCAAGCGGCTGGGCTTCGCTTATGCGACCAAGGCTGGCGCCAGCATTGCTATCAGCGATGTGATTGTGCCGGAAGAGCGCCGGTACATCCTTGAAGAGACCGACGCGCGCGTGCTTGAACTCGATGATCAGTATCGTGAGGGTCTGATTACCGAGAACGAGCGCTATCAGCGTCTGGTGGAACTGTGGAATACGGCGACGGATCGGGTGACGGATGCCGTCAAGACGACCCTCGATCCGTATGGTTCCATCTACACCATTGCGAATTCTGGCGCGACAAAAGCGAAGTTCCAGCAGATTCGCCAGCTTGCCGGTATGCGTGGCTTGATGGCCGACCCATCTGGACGCATCATTGAGGTGCCCATTCGCGGCAACTTCCGTGAGGGGCTGACGGTGTTGGAGTACTTCATCAGCAGTCATGGCGCTCGCAAGGGGCTGGCCGACACCGCGCTGCGCACGGCGGAGTCGGGCTATCTGACGCGGCGGCTCATCGACGTGGCGCAGGATGTCATTGTTCTTGAGGAGGACTGTGGCACGACCGAAGGTGTCTGGGTCACCGACAAGGATAGTCAGGACATCATGGAGCCGATGAAGAATCGGCTGGTCGGTCGTACTCTGGCAGCGCAGGTGCCTGGTTTTGAGCAGGTGCAGGTCGGCGATGAGTTGACTGAGGACGCGGTAGAAGCCATGCTCAAGAGTGGCGTCGATAAGGTCTATGTACGCTCGGTACTTCAGTGTCTGGCGCCTCATGGCGTTTGCCGCAAGTGCTATGGCCGCGCCCTGGCGGCTGGCAAGCTGGTTGCACTGGGCGATGCTGTCGGTATCATTGCTGCACAGTCGATTGGTGAGCCTGGCACGCAGTTGACGATGCGTACCTTCCACACGGGCGGTATCGCCGGAGCGCAGGAAGACATCACGCAGGGTCTGCCGCGTGTGGAAGAACTCTTTGAGGCGCGTGTGCCCAAGGACAAATCGCTGATCAGCGAGATCGACGGGCTGGTCGAAATTCTGGTGGAGGAGAACGGGACACGCAAGCTCAAGGTCGTTTCGGCGGAAGTCTTTGTGGATGAGTATCCGCTGCCACCCAACGCCGAGGTGCTGCTGCATGATGGCGACCGTGTAGAGCGCGATCAAATCATCGTTCGTATCCCAGCAGAGGAGTCTGACGGCACGCCGCAGGAGATTCTGGCGCGCACGGCTGGTGAAGCATTTCTGAATGCGGAGAATCGGCTGGTGGTTCGCTTTGAGGAGCGCGAGGAGCGAGAGTACCCGGTGCCGGGCGCGATCAACATTATTGTTGAGCCGGGCCAGCGGGTGCAGGCGGGCCAGCAGTTGACGCAGGGGCTGGTTGATCCGCAGGATGTGTTGCGTATCCAGGGGCGCGATGCCGTTCATTTGTATTTGGTCAAGGAAGTCCAAAAGGTCTACCGTTCCACTGGTGTGTATATCAATGATAAGCACATCGAGGTGATTGTGCGGCAGATGCTCCGGCGCGTGCGCGTCGATGATCCAGGCGATACCGATCTGTTGCCCAACGATCTCATTGATCGGTTCGTCTACGAGCAGACCAATGCGCGGGTTTTGGCCGAGGGCGGCGAGCCTGCGACAGCCCAGACGGTGTTGCTGGGCGTGACCAAGGCGTCGCTGAACACCGATAGCTGGCTGGCTGCGGCGTCGTTCCAAGAGACCACGCGCGTGCTGACGGATGCCGCCGTGCATGGCTCAACTGATCATCTGGTGGGCCTCAAGGAGAATGTCATCATTGGCAAGCTGATTCCCGCCGGAACGGGTGTTGTTGGCCGCAAGGAGTTGTTGGGAAAGCAGCAGGCCGAACGCCTGGCAGCGACGACGACGCCAACTCTTGACATGATCCTGGGCGCGTGATACAATTCTGCATTGTGCGCTAGGTGAAGAAAAGTTCTGGGAGGCTAATCCCTGGTTAGCTTCCCAGAATAGTCGTTAGCCTGGTTGATAAAGGCCACGAGGATAGATACTGATGCCGACGATGAATCAATTGGTGCGCAAAGGGCGCAAAGAAAAAGTCAAGAAGATCAAGGCGCCAGCGCTTCAATTTGCGTTTAACGCCCTGACGAACCAGACCCGGCGGCTGCGCGGCGCGCCCCAGAAGCGTGGAGTCTGCACGCAGGTGCGTACTATGACGCCCAAGAAGCCGAACTCCGCGTTGCGCAAGATTGCTCGCGTGCGTCTAACCAACCAGATGGAGGTCACGGCGTATATTCCGGGTGAGGGGCACAACCTGCAAGAACACTCGGTCGTGCTGATTCGTGGTGGGCGTGTGAAGGATTTGCCAAGCGTACGTTACCATATTGTGCGTGGTACGTTGGATAGCAATGGCGTCGAGAAGCGCCGCCAGGGCCGTTCCAAATATGGGGCCAAGCGACCAAAGGGCGGTCAGGACGCTGCTAAGGGTCGTCGCTAGTTTCTTAAAGTACACTGGTCTAGAACTTCAAACGAGAAGTTTGCCGATGTCGCCTTGATGGCGCGCTCGGCAAGCTGATACCGGCTGCAAGCGAACACATGGTACGAGGTGTGCAGCCAGGTCAGCGATGCACACACGGTCGGCGCCTGGCGCGCTGGCAGAGTCGAGTGTCCTCCACTGCTCAAAAGCGTATGTTGTGCCAATAGCTGAGCAAGGTGGAAAGGCGCTTGCGTGTGGGGGTGCTGAGACATGGTCTCGGCACCCCTGGCGCTGTCTGAAAAGGCTGCTAGGAGCGCGCTCCTGGAATCTGAATGCAGAAAGAGGCAGGGATGCCTTCCTGGTCATCTGGAACCTGAGACTATCTGGAAGCAGTTATATCCATCAACGCCTGGACAATCGCATCCAGGGACTTGTACCAAGGAGGCATACCTTGCCAAGGCGAGCAAAGGTTGATCGGCGTGTTGTCATCCCCGATGCGAAGTACAATAATCGGAACTTGACACGCTTTGTTGGGAAGCTGATGTTAAATGGCAAGCGCAGTCTGGCGGAGCGCATCGTGTATGACTCGCTCGATATTATCGAACAGCGCCAGAAGCGCAATCCTGTTGATGTTTTTGAGCAGGCGCTGCGCAATGCAACGCCGACGTTGGAAGTAAAGCCCCGGCGCGTGGGTGGCTCCACGTATCAGGTGCCTGTAGAGATTCGCGGTGAGCGCCGCAATGCCCTGGCGATGCGCTGGCTGATCCGCTATGCGCGTGAGCGCAAAGGCAAGGCGATGTCAGAGCGGCTGGCAGCTGAGTTGATGGACGCGGCGGCAGGCCAGGGAAATACAATTAAGCGTCGTGAAGAAACGCACAAGATGGCTGAGTCGAACAAGGCATTTGCCCATTACCGCTGGTAAGGGGGTGCGATCCCTGGGCACTAGGGGCTAGAGGAGTCCTGCTGGTACATAATTATGGCGAGAGAATACCCGCTCGAAAGAACGCGAAATATTGGCATTATTGCCCACATCGATGCAGGTAAAACCACCACCACTGAGCGCATCCTGTTTTATACCAAGCGCATTCATAAGATGGGCGAGGTCCATGAGGGCGCTGCGACAATGGACTGGATGGTGCAGGAGCAAGAGCGCGGCATCACGATTACGGCGGCTGCGACAACCTGCTTCTGGCTGAATCATCGAATTAATATTATTGACACTCCTGGACATGTGGACTTTACCGTTGAAGTCGAGCGGTCGTTGCGCGTCCTGGATGGGGGCGTCGTGGTTTTTGACGCCGTTGCTGGCGTGGAGCCACAATCCGAGACGGTCTGGCGTCAGGCCGATAAATATCATGTGCCGCGTGTCTGTTTCGTGAATAAGATGGACCGGATTGGCGCCGATTTCTGGCGCACGGTGCAGATGATTCGTGATCGGTTGGGCGCGGTGCCTGTGCCTATTCAGATTCCCATTGGCCGTGAGAGCCAGTTTAAGGGGTTTATCGATCTGATCGAGCAGCGCGGCGTGATCTTTGTCGATGATCTGGGGACCAAATCCGATCAGACCGATGTTCCCGCCGAACTGGCGGAAGAGGTGGCGAAACAGCGCGATTACCTCATTGAGCGCGTCGCCGAGACCGACGAGGACCTGACACTCAAGTATCTCGAAGGCGAGGCGATTACCAACGATGAGATTCGGGCCGCGCTGCGCAAGGCCACTATCGAGGGGAAGCTCATCCCGGTCTTGTGCGGCTCAGCCCTCAAGAATAAGGGCGTGCAGGCGATGCTGGATGCGGTGATCTACTACCTCCCTTCCCCCCTCGATATTCCCCCTCCTGTAGCGATTGATACCAAGACTGACGAAGAGATTCGATTACGGGTGACGGATGACGCCCCGTTTGCTGCCCTGGCTTTCAAGATCGTTTCCGATCCCTTTGTTGGTCGGCTGGCATACTTCCGGGTCTATTCCGGTACGCTCTCTGCCGGTTCCTATGTCTATAACTCGGTCAAGGGCCAGCGGGAACGGATCGGGCGGTTGCTTCAGATGCACGCGAACCACCGCGAAGATATTACCGAGATTCACGCTGGTGACATCTGCGCGGCGGTAGGATTGAAGAACACATTCACTGGCGATACGCTCTGTGATGCTGATCATCCCGTCCTGTTGGAGGCTATCCAGTTTCCTGAGCCGGTAATCTCCATTGCTATCGAGCCGAAGACCAAGGCCGATCAGGATAAGATGTCTATTGCGCTGGGACGATTGGCGGAAGAAGACCCGACCTTCCGCGTGAAAACCGATGAAGACACCAGCCAGACGATCATTTCTGGGATGGGCGAGTTACATCTAGAAGTGATTGTGGATCGGATGTTCCGGGAGTTTAAGGTCGAGGCGAACGTTGGTCGGCCACAGGTGGCGTTCAAAGAGACCATTACCAGCCAGGCACAGGCTGAGGGACGCTTTATCCGGCAGACGGGTGGACGTGGTCAGTATGGCGATGTCTGGCTGAGGGTTGAGCCGATGGAGCGTGGCAAAGGCTCCGAATTTGTCAACGCAATTGTCGGCGGCACGGTGCCACGCGAATATATCAAGCCGACCGAGGAAGGCGTGCGCGAGGCAATGGAGAACGGGATATTGGCCGGGTATCCAGTTGTTGATGTTCGTGTCACGCTGTTCGATGGCTCCTACCATGAGGTCGATTCGAGCGAAATGGCCTTCAAGACTGCTGGCTCAATGGGATTCAAAGAGGCCGCTCGCAAAGCGCATCCAGTCTTGCTGGAACCGATTACGCTGGTCGAAGTGGTTACGTCGCCAGACTTTTACGGCGATGTATTGGGCGACCTTAACCGGCGGCGCGGGCATGTGATTGGTATGGAAGAACGCGGCGGTTCGCAGGTCATTCGCGCGAATGTGCCGCTGGCAGAGATGTTTGGGTATGTGAACGATTTGCGCTCAATGACGAGTGGCCGGGCCTCCTATTCAATGGAGTTTTCCCACTACGCTGAGGCGCCTAAGAGTCTTTCTGAGGAAATTAAGGCCAAGCGTGGAAAGTAGCACCCGGCCAGCAGATTGAGAGAAGGAGAAACACACAGCATGGCGAAGCAGAAGTTTATGCGGACCAAGCCGCATGTGAACGTGGGGACCATCGGGCACATTGATCATGGCAAGACGACCCTGACGGCGGCGATCACCAAAGTGCTGGCGCAGGCCAAGCTGGCCAAATACACGGCCTTTGACCAGATCGACAAAGCCCCCGAGGAGAAAGAGCGGGGCATCACCATCGCCATCGCCCACGTCGAGTACGAAACCGAAAAGCGGCACTACGCGCATGTGGACTGCCCCGGCCACGCCGACTACATCAAAAACATGATCACCGGGGCGGCGCAGATGGACGGGGCCATCCTGGTGGTCTCGGCCCCGGACGGGCCGATGCCCCAGACGCGCGAGCATATCCTCTTGGCGCGCCAGGTGGAAGTGCCCGCCATGGTCGTCTTCTTGAACAAAGTGGACATGATGGACGACGAAGAACTGCTGGAGTTGGTCGAGTTGGAAGTGCGCGAGTTGTTGAGTCGCAACCGCTTTCCGGGGGAGGAGACCCCGATCATTCGGGGCAGCGCCTTGCAAGCGTTGGAATCGACGGGGGACCTCTCGCGCGCGGACCCGGCGGCGGCGCCGATCTGGGCCTTGATGGACGCGGTGGACAGCTACATTCCCACCCCGCCGCGGCCAGTGGACCAGCCCTACCTGATGCCCATTGAAGATGTCTTTGGCATCAAGGGCCGGGGCACGGTAGTCACCGGGCGCATCGAGCGGGGCAAGGTCAAGGTGGGCGACACCATCGAGATTCTGGGGATGAAGGCGGAGAGTCGGCAGGTGGTGGTCACCGGGGTGGAGATGTTCCAGAAGAGCCTGGATGAAGGGCTGGCGGGGGATAACGTGGGCTGTTTGTTGCGCGGGGTGGAGCGCAGCGAAGTGGAGCGGGGGCAGGTGCTGGCGAAGCCGGGCTCGATCAAGCCGCACACGGAGTTTCAGGCGGAGGTGTATGTGCTGAGCAAGGAAGAGGGCGGGCGGCACACGCCGTTTGTCCACGGGTATCGTCCGCAGTTCTACATTCGCACCACCGATGTGACTGGCGAGATTCTCTTGCCGGAGGGGGTGCAGATGGTCATGCCGGGGGACAACATCACCATGGGGGTGCGCCTCATCGTGCCGGTGGCCCTGGAAGAGGGCAGCCGCTTTGCCATTCGCGAAGGCGGACGCACGGTGGGCGCGGGTGTCGTCGTCAACATCCAGGGCTAGCCCTGACA
>JBJKSJ010000424.1:0-18544 GCA_046704085.1 Ktedonobacterales bacterium
GCATCGGCCTGGGCCACGCGGGTGGGCAGTTCCAACAGCACATAGCGCCCGCTCTGCGCGGCATAGTAGGATTCGCTAGAGGGCGTGGCGCTGCCCAGCACGACGGGCGCGCCGGTCAGGCGGCCCAGCGCCAGCGCGACATCGCGGGCGTGATAGGTGGGGATGCGATCTTCCTGCTTGTAGGCCGCCTCCTGCTCTTCGTCGATGACGATCAGGCCCAGATCGGCGAGAGGGGCAAAGATCGCCGAGCGCGAGCCAACGACGACATCGATCTGCCTGGCGCGAATGCGCCGCCACTGATCGTAGCGTTCGGTATCGGTCAGGCCGCTGTGCAGGACGGCGACGCGCCCCGGAAAGCGCCCGGCGAAGCGAACCATTGCCTGGGGTGTCAGCGCGATTTCGGGGACCAACACGATGCCGCGCTGCCCACGCGCGATGATTGCCGCCAGCGCCTGCAAATAGACCTCCGTCTTGCCACTGCCGGTGATGCCGTGCAGGAGGAAGACAGTGGCATCCCTGGCCGCAACGATGCGCTCAACGGCCTGACGCTGGGCAGCAGTCAAGGGCAACGGCGCGCTGGGCGTGGCCGCATGGTCTTGCAGTGGATTGTGCGCCACCTCCGCATCCTCGACTGCAATGAGGCCAAGGCGTTGCAGGGTGTCAAACGTTACCTGGGTGGCTTTGGTCGCCTTGCGCACTTCTGTAAGTGTCCAGTGCTTCGGAGGCGCGCCCACCCCTGGAGTGCGGGGCGAAGTCGCCAGCAGCAGCCCGATGACGGCAAGCTGCTTGCGGACGCTGAGCGCGCGCTGAGGAGAGAGCGTATCAAGTTGCTGCTGCGTCTCTTCGCGCCATTGAGTCGCCGCATCATAGGAGGCAATCAGGCGCACCACGCGCGCCTTTTGCGTGCGCAGATGCGCCGGAACGAGGTCTACCAGCCGATGTTCCAGCAGTTCGGCAATGGCAGTGCCTGCGCGCGCACTGCCCAGCATCTCGCGCACTCTGGCCTCATCCACCGCTCCCTTTTCGCGCACGAAATCCACCAGCGCGCGGGACGCCTCACCGGCTAGATGATCCTCAGCAGCCCCAGCAGTGGTCTCGTTGGCGCTCCCAGCAACTTGCTGGCCCGCGACCAGACGCATGCCATCGCCCAGTCGCGGCGGGAGCATCAACATGCCCGCCGTTGTTAGCGAAGCGCAATAATAGTCGGCTAGCCACTCGGCAAGCGCCTGCTGATGCGGGAGCAAGACAGGCGCGGCATCCAGCAGGCGGCTTATATCGCGGAGGGCAAAGTCGGGCCGCTCAGTCGCTGCCTGGGCCGGCTGGGGTCTAGCATCTGGCGCGATGGCCTCTGTCTCCGCAACGCTCCAGACGATGCCCTGGGTGAGCCGGGAGCCAAAAGGCACAGCTACCAGATGTCCCGGTTGGACGAACGCACCAAGCGCCGCAGGCACGCGATAGGTGAAGATAGAACGGCGGTTGCGACCTCCCCAGGCGCCTTCAGGGACGAGAACCTCAGCGATCATCAGAACAGGCGCCTCCTCTTCCTTCGGCTCCGCTTGACAGACCGGCGCCAGAATCATCGCGCAGGAATTGGGCGCTCAATGCCCACCTTCGATGATACTCCACAGCCTGCCCTCGCGTCAACGCAGCGCCTCTGGTCGGCTCGCTTGACAAGCAGCACAGGAGTACGCTACTCTGCATAGAAGGAACCGGCGCAGTTTCAAGGATGCGCAGCAGCACGAAAGCAAGCAATATGGCAGACAACAGCAGTGGCGCCGATGCCAGCGGAACGACACCTGCCGACAGCATCGCCACATCGGCGCCTCCAACTGGTAAGCCGGGCCAGCCTCGTTCTGGGCTGACCGGGCATATTCTTCCGTCCTTCTGGCAGCACAGTGAGCCATCCGCCCATACGGTTGCTATTGGCGCGCCTCCCTTGACGCATACGCTCGATGCTGCGGTCGCATCGGCGCCTGCCATTCCCGCGAGCGTGCGCTGGGGACGCTGGTGGCCGGGACGCCTCACGCATGGCGCATCTCTGCGCCGGGCCACGATCCTGGTGCTGGCTTGCGCGCTGCTCTCGCTGGGCATCTATCTCTATGGCACGCTGCGCTTTCCGCTGGCGGGGCACCTGACGCCGCCACCGCTCGATATTGGCAAATTGACCAGTTCGGCAGGCCAGTACAGTCCGCTGGCGGGCGAGTTCTTTCTGCTGGCGATCAGCCTGCTCTTTGGCGCCTGGGGGCTGGTTTGCTGGCTGGCCGGGCGTATCGAGCGTCAGGCCAAAACGGGTTGGCGGCGCACGCCGCTGCTGCTTGGTTGGCCGCTTTTCGGCTTTCCGGCGGTAGCCCTGCTGGTCTTGCTCTTTCTGTATCCGCTCACCGCAGGCGATGTCTTTGATTATGCCTCGCAGATTCGCGTGCTGACGGTTTATCATGCCAATCCGCTGACCATCGCGCCCTCGGCCTTCCCCGGAGATGCCTTTCTGCCCTTCAATAGCTGGCCGGGCATGCCCGCGTCCTATGGACCGCTCTGGGCGCTGCTGAGCGGGCTGGTCAGCCAGCCTGCGGGCAATAATTTCTTTGCAGCGGTCATTGCGCAAAAACTCTTGAGCATCGGGGCCTGCCTGGGCTGCATGGCTTTTGTCTGGCTGCTGGCGAAGCAGCTTTGCCCGGAGCGCCGCTGGCAGGCGTTTGTCTTCTTCGCCTGGAATCCACTGGTTCTCTTCGAGACCGGCGGAAACGGCCACAACGACGCGCTCATGGTTCTTTTCCTGCTGGCCGGACTTACGGCCCTGCTGGCATCGCGCTGGTACTGGCAATCGCTGGCGCTGCCGCTGCTGGCGGCGAGCGTGCTGGTCAAGTGGATAAGTGTGCTGCTGATCCCACTGGCAGTGATGTACCTGCTGCGCGGGGGACGTGCCCGCCGCTGGGGTCTCGTGCCGCTGGCTGTGGGCGCGGCGCTAACGGTGGCATTTGCGCTGCCCGTCATTGCCCCATTCTGGGACACGCAGGATGCGTGGGGCGTTTTACTCCAGGCCAATTTGTTTACTGCGTCGCCTCCGGCGCTGTTGGAGGGGCTGCTCGAACCTATCTACGGCTCGTCATTGGCCGGAACAGCCGCGCGGCTGATCGGGCTGGGCAGCTTCGCGCTGGTCTATCTCTGGCTGCTGGCACGGCTGGCATTGCCCGGCATACGCGAGCGCCTGGGAGGGGGCGACCAGATCAGCAGAGCGCAGCGCCTGATCGCCGTCAGCCACGATAGCTTCTTCTGGTATCTGGCGCTGGCAATGTTCTGGTTCCAGCCCTGGTACCTGCTGGCGCTGCTGCCGCTGGCGGCGCTGGACCCGCGCCCGCTGGCGCGCACGCGCGGCGCGCTATTCTCAGTTGGCGCGCTGCTGAGCTACGTGATCTTTATCTTCATCTGGGTGATCTATTGGCAGAATGAGCCAACCTTCACCGTAGAGTTGGCTGCCTGCATGAGCATCTTCAGCTTGCCGCTGTTCACCCGTCTACTGGAGGGCTGGCAGACGCGCCAGCATCTCTACGCGCTGCTGGCACGCGCCCAATTTCCGCCAGCGCCGCCCGACGCCGAGGAGCCGCGACGCCGCAAAAGCTGGTGGCTGCTTTAACGAGGAGAGAGTGATGGAACCGCCCGCCGGACTACCAACCATAGAGATATATTCGGACATTCACTGCCCCTGGGGCTATCTGGCAACCTTCCGGCTGCTTCAGTTGCAGCCAGAATGGCAGGGAAGCCTGCGCCTGGCCTGGCGCTGCCTGCCGCTGGAGGTGGCCGACAGCCGGGGCACGCCCAAACAGATGGTCGATCAGGAAGTGCCCTACCTGTTGCAAATCGAGCCGGATATTCCGGCGCGGCCCTGGCGGCGGGCCGAGTGGGAGTATCCGGTGACACTGCTGCCCGCGTTCGAGGCGCTCAAATGCGCCGAGGCGCAGGGCGACGACGCCGCGCTGGCATTTAACTGGGGCGTGCGCCGGGCCATCTTTGCCGAAAGCCGCTGCGTCTCGCTGCGCCATGTGCTGATTGATATTGCGCGCGAGGCCGGGCTGGACCTTGCCAGCTTTATCAGCGACTTCGACAGCGGGCGCTATAAGCGTCTGGTGATGCAAGAGAGCGACCAGGGCTGGAATATTCTGAAGGTCAAGGGCAGCCCCACGCTGGTGCTGCCCTCTGGCGAGCAGCGGCCCTATCCGGCCACGCCTGAACTGCTCTGGAATGCCGAAGAGCGCGTGGTGGGCATCAAGCCCAGCGAGTATCCCGAAGGCGATCCGCTGGATGTCTACCGGGCCATTCTCGCCGAGGCGCTGGGCTGAGCTAACCCGGCCTGATTTCCACCACCCGAACCCAGCCCGCGTCATCCTTGACGAAGCGCGCCTGCACGCCCGGCAGCAAGGAGGGGATCAGCGCTGCCAGGCGCTCGCGCTGGTCATAGCCAAACTCCAGCAGGAGAACCGCGCCAGGCTTGAGATGCGGCGGCGCGCTTGCCAGCAGGCGCCGGATATGTTCCAGACCATTATCCGCGCTGAAGAGCGCCAGATGTGGCTCATGGTCGCGCACATCAGGAGCCAGCGCCTCCTGCTCGTCGGGGGCGACATAGGGCAGGTTCGCCAGCAGCAGGTCCACCGGCTCCGGCAGCGGCTCCAGTAGATTGCCCTGAAGGAAGCGCAGGCGCGAGGCGACACCGAGGCGTTGGGCGTTCTCCTCGGCCAGCGCCAGTGCATCGGCGGAAAGGTCTGTCGCGTAGATCAGCGGCAGGCGCGGCTCTTGCGCGGCCAGCGCAATGGCAATCGCTCCGCTGCCCGTGCCAATATCAGCGACTCGTAGCTGTGCAAGCGCCAACTCGCCTCTGCGCAGTGTCTCCTCATGTGCCAGCTTGATCAGCAACTCGGTCTCAGGCCGGGGGATCAGGACGCGGCGGTCCACCCGAAAATCCAGACCCCAGAACTCTTTATGGCCGACCAGATAGGCCACCGGCTCCCCGCGCAACCTGCGCTCGACCAGCGCCTCAAAGGCGGCAAGCTGCTCTGGTGTCAGCGGGCGCTCTGGATAGGTATAGAGCGTGGCCCGATCAGCGCCCAGGACATGCCCCAGCAGCACTGCTGCATCGAGATCGGCGCTGCCGACCTGTGCCGCGCGCAGGAGCGCGCGCGCTCCGCTCAGAGCGCCGCGAATGGTCGTCATTGTTCCCTCCTCGCAGACAGTATATATCCCACCCCGTACTCTGGTCCCGTTTTGTTGACCATCTCTGAATGGCTGGCCTATAATGAGGTCTCAGTGTGTTGCGCCGCAGCAGAGCGGCAAACAGGAGAGAGTATCGATGCAGAGACCTCCACGACGACCGCGCCGACCACGCCGCCGAAAAGGGCCAGCCGGGCGATTATTTATCAGTTCTGATTTCGCGCTGCTCTGGCTCAAGCAGAGCGTCACGGCGCTCTGTGACGCACTCTTTGGCGCCACGCTGATTATCTGGCTCAGCTTCCGCACCAATTCCCCGTTCTCCGTTGGCCTGGCGCTGGTGGCGTTGGGCGCGCCTTACGCACTCTTCGGGCCATTCGCCGAAGCTGCCGCCGAACGCTGGAGCCGACGCCGCACGATGTTTGTGACCGATGTGGTGCGTGGCCTGCTGACCTTTCTGCTCTGCCTGACCTTGCTGCCAACCTTCACACCGAAACGCTCGCTGGCCGCGATCTATCTGCTGTGCTTCTGCATTGGCTTGATGAGCCGTTTTTCGCTGGCTGCGCAGCGCTCGGCGATCACTGCCGTCGTGGCTCCCAGCGATCACGCGCGCGGCATTTCGCGCATTCAAGGCAGCGCCGCCATCATGACTATCGCGGGGCCGGTCCTTGCCGCCATCCTCTTCCTGATCCTGGGGGCAACCCCGATCCCTGGCCTGATCCTGACGGGCTTTCTGCTGCTGCTTTCGGCTGGTGGCGCGCAGGCTATGGACCAGCAGTTTACCTCCAAGGTTCGCGCCATCCGTGCCCGCCGCAGGCGCCGCGCCGCCAGGCAAGATGACGAGTCCGCGTCAGATGGCGCTGGCTCAGACGAAGAGGAGGAGGAAGCCTGGACGCCGAGCGTCTTGCGCAGTGGGTTTGCCGACGGCAAAAGGGGCGTCCGGCTGGCGCTTCAGCAGCGCCCGTTCTCCAGCGTCGCCCGAATCATGGGGCTGGTAGCCTTTGTCGGCGGCATCTTCACCGTTCTGGAGGTCTTCTTCGTCAACACCTATCTGGGCCTGCCAGGAGCCGATCTAGGGTTGATCTTGAGCGCCAGCGCCGCCGGGGTCTTGCTGGGAAGCGTCTTGTTCGGGAGGCTCGACGCGCATCTGCAACCGACGACCACCTTCACCTATGGCGTCCTGGGACTGGGAGTGACCACCGCCGCCTTTGTTTCCACGCGCACCCTCAGTATGGCGCTCATCTGGGCCGCCGCGATGGGCATCGCCAATGGCCTGCTGCTTTCCGCCGCGCAGACGGCGCTGGTTGAGACCAGCGAGCGCGCATCCCTTCCCCGGCTCTTCGTTGGCTACGAGACGCTGATCGCCCTGCTGGGAACCATTGGCATCTTTCTGGGCAGCGCCGCCGCAGGCGTGATCTCCGTTGGCAGGCTTCTGGGCTTTGGGGCCGGACTGCTGCTCCTGGCCGGGCTTGGAGCCTGGCTGGCTCTTTCTGGCCTGCTCGCCCGCTTTACGGGCCGCAAGGCCGCGCCCCGGCCAGTTGATGAGCAAGAAGACGATTTCGCCCCGCTGGAGGACGCTGATCAGGGATACGCGGCAGAGGACTACGAGCCAGGTGAAGACGAGGCCGGGGCGTTTGCTGAAGCGGACGCTCAGGACCAGGAAGACGCGCAGCGCACGTATCGGCCTCCTTCCCGGCAATTTGGCCGCCTCTGGGGGAATGGAGCCAATGCCCAGCACGACGCCGAGGACCGCGAGGCCGACGAGCCAACCTACGATGAGGACGCCTATCAGGACGACGCGAGCCAGCAGGAGCTTGACGAGCCGGTTGAGGAGGCGCCCGCGCCGCGCCGCACGCTGCGCCTGCGGCCCTCGCCCTGGGAACAGGGCGGCGGAACTGGTCGCACGCGCGCGTAAAGAGCGAGATGGGTCAGCCTGCCGATGGCAGGAAGGGGTAAGCGATGACCGAGACAGCCATGCACACACAGGGCACCATTGGAGTTTTTGATTCGGGGACTGGCGGCCTCACTGTCCTGATCGAGTTGATGCGCGCGCTGCCAGAGGAACGCTTTGTTTTCTTCGGCGATACGGCGCATTGCCCCTTTGGCAAACGCAGCGCCGACGAGATTCGCGGCTTTGCTGCCGCTGCCTCGGAGTTCTTTCTGAGCCAGCACGCCAGGCTGATCGTGCTGGCCTGCAACTACGCCTCCGTTGTCGCGCGAGAAACACTGCGCCAGCGTTATCCTGTACCCTTCGTGGCCGTTGTGCCAGCCGTGAAACCAGCATCCCAGGTGACGAAGACCGGCAAGGTGGGCGTCATGGCAACCGACGCGGTGTCGCGCAACCCGCTTTTCCTGGCGCTGGTGGAGGAACTGCGCAATGGGACGGAAACGTTCACCATCGGCTGCACGCGACTGGTGGAGCATTGCGAGGCAGGTCAGTTCGCTGGCCCGGAGGTCGAGGCGACGATACATGGCTACATCGATCCACTGCTTGCTCAGGGCGTGGATACGCTGGTGCTGGGCTGCACGCACTTTCCCTTGCTGCGCCAGGCGATTGAACAGGTTGCTGGCCCTGGAATCACGGTGATTGACAGCGGCGTGGCCGTCGCCCGCCAGGCGCGCCACGTGCTGGAAGAGCGCCAGATGCTGCGCGTCGGCCGCAAACCGCTCAGCGACGAAGAGCGCCTTCAGGTCTATTGCAGCGGCGACCCGGCGGCCTTCAGCGCCGTCGCCTCCACCATCCTTGGCCGCCACGTTGCGGTGCGGCAGGCGCTGGCGCCAAAACTATTGTGATTACTGTATATGTGCCAGACCCACAGCTTAGCCCAGCCACGCCCTCCAGGGCAGCAGGCTGGGGCGCCTCCGCCACGATCTCTCCATCCATGCGTTCAGCCCATTCCTAAAAATTGATTGCCTCGCGCAACAACGTGATGCTGCCTCACATCGTTACCAGGAAGCCGACGGCGAATCCTAGCATGGCCCCGATCAGCACCTGGAAAGGCGTGTGGCCGATGAGTTCGCGCAGGCGCTGCTGCTGAATGCCCTTGTTATCGAAGTAATCTGCCATCATCTGGTTGAGGATGCGCGCCTGGATGCTCACGGCGCGACGGACGCCAGCGGCGTCGTACATGACGACAGCGGCCAGCACCACCGAGACAGCAAAAGCGGGAGAATCCAGACCGAGGCGTCGCCCGGCGGCAGTCGCCAGGGCCGTCACAAAGGCGGCGTGTGAACTGGGCATGCCGCCAGCCCCGGCAATATAGTGGAAGTTGAAGTGGCGCTCCCGAATCAAACCAATCACCCCTTTGGCGACCTGGGCAATCAGAAGCGCCAGCACAGCAGCAATCAGGAGTTTGTTATGCAGCAGTGCCATAGCAGCCCTTCCCAGTAGCAGGAGGCATCAAACGAGTCAACACTCGCTCTCAAAGGGCGCCAGGGTGAGATTGCCCGCGTTATCGGTGAGCAGTTGCTGCACGCGCAGTTCGGCGTCATCCAGCAGGCGCTCGCAGTAGCGCGCCAGCTTCATACCTTCCTCGAAATGGAGCATGGCCTCATCCAGCGAGAGATCGCCACCATCCATCGCCTCAACCGCACGCTCCAGGCGCTCAAAAGCTTTCTCAAAGGTCAGCCCGGCTAACTCATCCTGTTTCTGCTTCGCCATCTTGCTCGTCCTCCAGCACTAAATGCCAGGCAACGCTGCGAATATGGCCGTCGCGCACCTGCATGTCCAGTTCATCGCCCGCTTCCACCTGGCGAACGCTCGTCACCGTCTGGCCGTCGGCTTCGCGGCGCACAATGGCATAGCCACGCGCGATGGTGAGCAGTGGGCTGAGCGAGTTGAGATGCAGCGCCGCGCCCCGCAGGCGTTCGCGGCGCATCCCCAGCGCGTGATCCAGACGCTCGCTGAGCGTGCGCGTGGCGTCATCTACCTGCTGGCGGGCGCGGGTCAGACGGCCAAGCGGGCTGGCGCGCACCAGATCGCGCCGATGCCCGGCGAGCGCGCCACGCAGCGTCTCCAGCTTGTTTTCCATCGACTCGGCCAGGCGGTCCTGCGCATCGACCACCGAGCGGCGCCATTCCGCCGCGTCTGGCGCCGCTGCGGCAGCGGCGGCGGTGGGTGTGGAGGCGCGATAATCGGCCACAAAGTCGGCAATGGTAAAATCGGTCTCGTGGCCCACGCCGGTAATCACCGGCAGGCGCGAGCGGTAGATCGCGCGGGCAACTTCTTCTTCGTTGAACGCCCAGAGTTCTTCCACCGAGCCGCCGCCACGCGCCACGATAATCACATCGGCCTGGCCGTGCGCGTTCAGCAGATCGATGGCCGCCGCGATCAGCCCGGCTGCGCTGTCACCCTGCACCAGCGTGGGCGCCAGGATGACACGGACAAGCGGGCAGCGTGTGCGCAGCACCCGCAGCATATCGCGCAGCGCGGCGGCCTGCGGCGAGGTCACAATGCCGATGACTCCCGGCACGCGGGGCAGCGGGCGCTTGCGCGCCTCATCAAACAGTCCCTCGGCCTCCAGACGCTGCTTCAACTGCTCAAAGCGCAGGTATAGCATACCAATGCCTGCCTCTTCGACTTCCTCCACGACCAGTTGATACTCGCCCCGACTCTCATAGACGGAGAGGCGCCCACGCGCCAGCACGGCCATGCCGTTGCGCAGCGTGATCGGCGGCGGAACAAGCAGCGGCGCAAAGAGGTGCGCCCGCGTGGTGTGCGGGGAGGCTGCGCGCCGAAACAGGACACAATGAAGCTGCGCAAACTCATCCTTGATACAAAAATATTGATGTCCGGCAGAAGAGTGCGAATAATTGGAGACCTCGCCTTGCACCCAGATGTCCTGCAAGAGCGGGTCGGTTTCCAACACTTCTTTGAGGTAGCGCGTCAATTGGCTGACCGGGAAGATTTGCATCGTATCACTCACCAGGAGGCTGGCAACGGCTAGGCGCTGGTATCGATGGTCATCAGATGCTGACCATATTCCACTGGCTGGCCGTCTTTGGCGACAATTTCGATGACCCGCCCGGCGACAGGCGTCTCGACCTCGTTCATCACGTTCAGCGCCTCGATGGCGCCCACGATCTGGCTCACGCGCACTTGATCGCCGACGGCGACGGCGGCTTTGGAGCCACGCTTCAGGCTGACCCGAAAGATGCCCACCAATGTGGCCGTCACCTTCTGGACCGTTTCCTGCGCGGCAAGCGGAGCCTCGGCGCTTTCTACCAGCTCAGCCTCTTGCTCTGGGGCAAAGACTGGAGCCTCCTGCCCCGCTGCCGCCACCAACGGCGCGGCCCCAACCACAGGGGCGGGCTTGCGCAGCGTCAGGCGCAGCCCCTCGCTCTCGCGCTCAATGGTGAGTTCATGCACATCGCTGGCGTCCATCATCTGAATCAAGCGGCGCACCTGATCGACGCTGATGCTGGCCTCTGGACCAACCGGCATCGCTGAAACTCTGGGTTCTTCCTGCTGCTTTGCCATCACGCCTCCTTATTCCTGCATACAAGAACGCTTATACAAGGACTCTCTTCGTCTGCTCAATACACACGCTCAATGTAGGATGCCGTATCGGTCTTGACCCGGATGACATCGCCAGTGCTGACGAAGAGCGGCACCTGGACGACCAGACCTGTCTCCAGCGTGGCGGGCTTGGTCCCGCCAGTGGCTGTATCGCCCTTGAAGCCCGGCTCGGTATAGGTCACACGCAAGTCCACTGTACTCGGCGGCTCAATGGAAAGCGGCTCGTCATTATAACTGACCAGTTCAAAGTTCAGGCCATCGAGCAAATAGTAGCGGTTCTCGCCAAGCTGCGCGGCGGTGAGGGGAATCTGCTCAAAGGTCTGAGTATCCATAAAGTAATAGAGGTCGCCGTCCTGATACTGAAACTGGACGGTATGCTCATCCAGATCAACGCGGGGAAACTTTTCGCCGGAATCGAAGGTGCGTTCAAAGATCGCCCCGGTGCGCAGGTTGCGCATCTTCACGCGCACAATGGCGCCACCACGCCCGATCTTAATATGCTGCCACTCCAGGATGCTCATCAGTTGACCGTCCAGATCAACGGTCACGCCACGCTTCAAATCAACAACAGAGATCATAAACCTTATCCTCCTGCCAGAGAGAGCCGCAGATGAAACCGTCGCCTCTTCTTCTTTTGCCCGCTGGCGCCACTGCTACGCACTGAGCATTAGTTCTTTGGGCGATTGTGTCAGAATAGAGACACCCGTCGGGGTGATCACGCCCATATCCTCAATGCGCACGCCACCCCAGCCGGGGATATAGATGCCAGGCTCAATGGTCACGACGGCTCCGGCGCCCAGCGCCGCCTCGGAGTTATAGCGGCTCATGCGCGGGGCTTCATGGACCTCCAGCCCAACGCCATGCCCGGTGCCATGCACATAATACTCGCCATAGCCCGCCTGGGTAATCGCATCACGCGCCAGCGCGTCGGCGGCCTGGCCCGCGATGCCAGCGCGCAGGCCCTCCTCACAGGCCAATTGCGCGCGCAAGACAACCGCATAGACCTCCCGCAGTTTCGCGTCCGGCTCCCCCAGACAGACGGTGCGCGTCATATCCGAGCAATAGCCCTGGTAGCGCGTGCCCATATCAATTGTGATCGGCTCGCCCTGCTCCAGCTTGCGCTCGGTTGGCACCGCATGGGGCAGCGCGGCATTGGGGCCGGAAGCAACAATCGAGGGGAAGGAAGTGGTCTCCGCGCCGCGCTCTACCATGAAACGCTGAATTTCCCAGGCCACCTCTTTTTCGGTCAGGCCAGGACGGAGCCAGCCTTGCAGATGTGTAAAGGTTTCATCGGTGATCTGCTGCGCTTTGCGGATCAGTGCTAGCTCGGACTCATCCTTGAACTCGCGCAGCGGTTCGACGATGTTGCTGAGTGGTTTCAAGGCAAACGCACCTTTGCCTTCGTCGAGCATACTCTGATGCGCGGCAACCGAGACCCACTCAGCTTGAAAGCCAACCGACTTCCAGCCGTGCTGGCGAATCGTCTCGGCGAGAATGGGGCCAAAGCCGGTCTGGCGAATGACCAGCGGCACCCCCGGCGCCTCGCGGGTGGCCTGCTCTGTATAGCGCCCATCGGTGACGAGCAGCATGCGGTCGCTGCCAATGAGCAACTGACCGGCAATATCCAGGCCGTGATCGAGGGAGTAGAAGCCGCTCAGATAATAGCGGCTGACATCCTGGGTAATCAGCAGCGCGTCAACTTGCCATTCCGCCAGCCTCTGGCGCAGGCGTTCAACGCGCTCGACAGGTGTAGACATACGACGCTCCGTAAGAGATTAAGATGTTGCGCACATGTCACGCTTCGACTGTCCTGGCTCTCGGTGTTATACTGTCAATCAGCGGCAGCATGCCGTCCACCACTACCAGGGGGCAGAAGTGATGCGCCTGACTCGTGCCGTGCCTCATATCCGGCTCTGTGCTGCCAACCACGCCAAGATTGCCGCCCTCGACGCCCTGGCAATGGAGTACCTGCGCCTCTGCCAGCAGTTTACCACGTCCTTCTGCACCGAGGCCCAGCCCGACCCATACGCCGCGCCCTGCATTCAGAGTGTCCTCTCCCAACGCTGGCAGCGGGCCGCCATCCAGCAGGCCGCAGGCATCGCCCAGTCCTGGCGGAGTAATGATGCTACCGCTGTGCAGGACTATCTGGACGCCCTGGCGGCATACCAGGACGCACCAGAGGGGGAGCCACCCATCTGGAAAGACTGGCAGCCCCCAACCCTGCATACCTGCGTCATTCAGGCGAACGCCACTTCGGACGGTAAGCAATAAGGAGATCAGATTGCTTCTGGAGAGGCGTCATCAGGACTGGCAGAACACCCAACGGTTGGCCGTAGTCCAACCGCCCGCCTTGACGTCTCGTCAACGGGCGCAGGTCTAAGGGGTGCAATACCTGCGGATGTTGCATCCAACTATAGCACACCGGGCGAGAGACCGTTTCGCATCAGCCAGAGTTGACACCTGACGGCCAAATAGGGTATCCTAATGTTGGAGACTTCTGTCTCATAGGCCCAGGAGAAACGATGACACCTCCAGGTATCGCCATCGCCCGATGCCACCCGTAACTCTGGTCAGTGGACGTATGGCTCATCTGTCGTCTAGCGACACAGAAGGGGAAAGAAATGAAACTGACAATGAAGAGCGACTACGGTCTGCGGGCGATCCTTGATCTGGCGCAGCGTTACGGCCAGGGGCCAATTCAATGTAGCGATATTGCGCGCAGGCAGGCTATCCCCGAATACTACCTTGACCAGTTGTTGATCGCCATGCGCAAGGCGAGCCTGATTCGCAGTGTGCGCGGACCACAAGGCGGCCATTTGCTGGCAAGACCCCCTGCGCAGATTATGATGGGGGAAGTGATTCAGGCGCTGGATGGCTCGCTGGCGCCGATGGAGTGTGTTCCCGACCCTAGCTCATGCAGTCAGTCATCTGGCTGCGGCATGCGCGAGGTCTGGCTGAAGGTGGACGAATTCACGCAGCAGTTGGTGATGAACATCAGCATCGAGGAACTTGCCAGGCGCCACCATGTCGCTCCAGTTGAGGCGACGTACGAGATTTAGCCGGGAGCAATTGACGCGCTCCCGACCGCTTTTGTCAGTCGGCCCCATTCTTCCAGCGCGAGCGTTTCGGCGCGGCGGCGCGGATCGATGCCCGCTGCGGTGAGCCAGCCTTCGACGACTGGAGCGGGCTGCTTCAGGCCGAGCATCAGCGCATTGCGCAGCGTCTTGCGCTTCTGGCCGAAGCCTGCACGCGCCACCTCGAAAAAACGCTCGCGCTCCGCGCCCTCCAATGCGAGCGGCGGCTGTGGATAGAGATCGATGCGCACAATGGCCGAATCGACTCGCGGCGGCGGATAAAAGGACGCGGCGGGCACGCGCGCGATCAGGCGCGGCTGGCCGTAGAACTGCACGCTGACCCCCAGCAGGCTCAGATCACCGGGCGCTGCCGTCAGGCGCGCGGCCACCTCCTGCTGCACCAGCACGACCAGCCGCTGCGGCGGCTGCGCGCATTCCAGAAAATGGCGCAGCGCCGAGGCCGTGATGTAATAAGGCAGATTCGCCACCAGCGCGTAGGGCGTCCCCTGAAAGAGATCGCGTGGCTCGATCTCCAGCAGATTGCGCGGCACGATCTCCACATTGCCCAGCGGTCCTGTGACCTCGCGCAAAATCGCCAGAGCGCCGCGCTCGATCTCCACCGCGACGACGCGCCCACGCGGCCCGACGGCCTGCGCCAGCGCCACTGTCAGCACGCCCATCCCCGCGCCAACCTCCAGTGCCGCTGCCTCTGGCGGCAATTCTGCCGCCGCCACAATGCGCGCCAGCGCCTGGCGGTCTTCCAGCCAGTATTGCCCGAAGGTCTTTTGCGGGCGCACGCCATGCTTTTGCAGCAGCCGTCGCACCACCGCCGGATTGCTCAGATCAGGCACAGAAGGGAATGATGTGCCCTGCGGCTGAATGTCCGACGATTCAATTGATGTCTCTGAAGTCATGCGCCGCTCTTGTGCCGTATAGCAGACCAGTTTATCTTCTGACAGCTAGTGGTAGTGTGGTATATCATTGAGGCGCCTGTCAATAGAGCGCCTTCGTGGTTCTGCGCATCTGGAGGACTATATGCAAGCGTTTGACCTCTCCCAGCTTCTGAAGACACTCGACCATACCACAGTCCGCTATCAAGAGTTTTTGCGCCTCCCATCGCTCAGCGTCGGGTTGTACTCGCTCCCCGCTGGTGGCATCGATCCGCAGCAGCCCCATAGCGAGGATGAGGTCTATTACGTCGCCAGCGGCCAGGGATCGATCCGGGTTGGCGACGAGGACCGCCAGGTGCAATCCGGGTCTGTCGTCTTTGTGGCGGCTGGCGTCAGCCATCGCTTTCACACGATCACTGAGGCTATGACCATCCTGGTTTTCTTTGCGCCCGCAGAGTACACGCGGGCAGACAACCTGAAGGAAAAAGGCGCCTCAGCCTCTTGACGAGCGCAGCCATCGTATAGTATACTCTTATGCGTGACCCCAGAGCGGAGGGCCACGCGCATATTCCTCGGTAGCTCAACGGTAGAGCACCCGGCTGTTAACCGGGGTGTTACAGGTTCGAATCCTGTCCGAGGAGCCAACAGACAAGAGCGCCGCCAGCACAATTGCTGGCGGCGGTGTTCAAAACAACCCCCCCTCTACACATCCATCGCCGCCACCTGCGGCCTCTTCGCAGGCACAGCAGGCGCCTGTTGCGCCTGCTGCAAGGCGGTGGGACGCGCCTCACCGGGCAAGCCTCTCGTGATTTCCTGATACGCCAGCGGGTCTTCTGCCGAGATTTTGCCGGCCTCGGTAATCGAAAAGCGCTCGGACAATCCGCCCAGCAGCGAAAGGGCGGAGACTATTGCTGTAAGCGCTCGCCCCGCGTGCCAGCGGCCAATGCGCATACCCAGGCGCACGAGCAGTGGGGTGATGAGACCAGCGCCAATCAAACCAAACTGGTAGACCCGACCCCAGAAGCCGTACCGCAGCGGCTTCTGAACCTGTCTTGGCACGAGCACTGCTCGCGCACCGATGATACCAAGCTGAGCCACCGTTCCCATCGTATCCACGGTGTCGATATCCTCGCGCGCCTGTACTGTATCGCGGCCAGTGATTGCCCCGATGAAGTTCAACGCCGCCGCGCCGGTAGTTACCGCGTCTGAGAGAAAGAGAGGGCCTAACATGATGCCCCACGACTGCCATAGTGGCACCGCCGTAGCAGCAAGCAAGACTCCTGTGTAACCGGCCAGTGACATGCCAAGCAACCCATGCAGCGCAGTGAATGGCTTGGTAGGTAGGACACGTACCAGTCGGCCCAGGCGGCTCTGGCGGCGCAGAATAAAATCATCCTCTACCGCCTGATGGACGGCCAGCAGACCCGATGTAGCGCCAAAGGCTGACAGAATCCAGGTGCCGACGTTCAGGGGCGAACTGCCCTTGAAGACGCGCAGCATATGATGAAAGCGCGTCGGGCGGCCCAGATCGAGAATCAACAGCACCGGGCAGATGACGCTGAGGATCAGCGTCAGGTAACGAGCATGCCGCACCGTCGAGCGGTGCCTGGGTCCACCGAAGAATTCGCCCACAGTACCCAGCATCGCCGAACCACCCGCTATGCCGCCCAAAAAGAAGTAGAAAGGGATATACCACTTCCACGTCGGCTTTTTGAGCATCGGGCGGCCATAGTAGGTTGTGGGCTGCGGCTGCGCGCCATCCATGCCCCTCTCGCGCCGACGGTGGCCGTTGCCAGCAACGGCGCTGTTGTTCCGGTTCTGCATGACATCTCCTCCTTCTATTTCCGGCCAGTCAGGCGCCGTCGGCCACTCAGAAAGAACGTCAGCGCCGTCGCCAGAGCCATCCCAGTTGCGACCACTGCTGTGGCAATATACGCGGGCACAACCTGCGCCTGGGGCAGCAGCGGCTTCTCCGGCAGGTTATAGACCGCTGGCTTATCCACCAGCAGGAAGAAGGCGTTGAGCTTGCCAACACTGGTACGCTCATCGACGCCATAGAGGTAGGCGTCGGTAATGCCCTGCTGATGTAGCGCGCCCACCCGCTCGCGCGCCCGCTGGTGCAGTTCCTCCAGGTCGCCAAACTGAATGGATTGCGTCGGGCAGGCTTTGGCGCAGGCCGGCTCAAAGCCATCCTTCTGCCGGTCATAGCAGAGCGTACACTTCCAGGCCCGGCCATCCTCGGCATACAGATCGATGACGCCGAACGGGCAGGAGGGCACGCAGTAGCCACAGCCGTTGCAGATGTCTGGCTGCACATAGACATCACCAAATTCGTTGCGGATGATCGCTCCGGTGGGGCAGGCGTCCAGGCAGCCTGCATTCTCGCAGTGCTTGCAGACATCGCTCATCATCAGCCAGCGATTCCCTGTCAGGAAGCCGCCCAGCGCGCGATCAACTGTCTGCGAGGGCATGCCCATCGCCTGGCTGATATTGCCGGAGATGGCGTCAGCCCCAGCGCCCTGGCTGCTCATGGCGCCCGCGCCGACCAGGGCTTCCCTGCCCAGACCATTAAACTGCCCCTTGCCGTCAAATTGCTCAATAAAGCTGACATGCCGCCAGGTCGTGGCCCCTAGCTGCACAGTGTTATCGTAGCTCATGCCGGTCAGATCAAAACCATCTGCCGGTAATTGATTCCATTGTTTGCACGCCACCTCGCAGGCTTTGCAGCCGATGCACAGCGTCGTGTCGGTGAAAAAGCCATTTGCCATGCTGCCCTCCTATGCGTGCGCCAGCGGCGTGCGCTCCAGCATCTCGGCGCCCTCACTGCCGATGCGTCCTATCGTGCCGCCCTGCTCCACCGAGGCGGGCGGGATGCCCTCCGCGCGTGGAGTGCCCGCGCCCCCCTTGCGCCCCTTGCGCAGATTGCAGGTAAACGCCTTGCCCTCGTGAATCTTCACGTTTGGCTCAAGCGCCACGCCCACGAGATCATTCACCACGTCGCCCGTCACCAGGCCGCGCGGCCCCCAGTGATAGGGTGCGCCGATCACATTGATCATCCGGCCTGCGATATGCATCGGCTGCATCCGATCTGTGACCAATGCGTGCCCCTCGACCTCGGCGCGCGTTGTACTCAGCGTCACCCAGTCGCCGTTTTCGATACCCTTCTCTGCTGCCAGAGCCGGACTGATCTCGAAGAAGCTCCCCGGCTGCAACTCCGAGAGCCAGGAGAGCCAGCGCGACATTGCGCCGGACGTGTGCTGCTCGGTCAGGCGATAGGTCGTAATGACATAGGGATACTCAGGATTTAGCGGCCCATTGTAGGGATTATCTGGCCGGTTGAATGAAACCATCGCCGGATTGCTCTGCGCGCGCGGATAGAGCGCATTCATCACTGGGGATTCTGCCGGTTCGTAATGCGCGGGCAGCGGGCCATCCTGGCAGCCATGCGGCGCGTAGAGCCAGCCACGCCCATCGGCATTCATAATGAAAGGGTCCGATCCGGAGATCGATTCCATCCCCGGACCCTTCTCTTTCGCATCCTGGTGTGGCGCTTTGGTCGGCTCGAAGTCGGGCACATCGTAGCCGGTCCATTTGCCCGTGCCATTGTTGGCCGACTGATCCCACCAGATCAGCCGCTTACGCTCCGACCAGGGGTTCCCATCGGGGTCCGCCGAGGCGCGGTTGTAGAGAATGCGCCGATTATTCGGCCAGGCGAAGCCCCAGCCGCTGTGGTTGGTATGTTCGCCTGGCTTGTCGCGCACGCGGCTGCGCGCCAGGTTTCTGCCTTTTTCGGGAATCACGCCGCTATAAATCCAGCAGCCGCAGGCCGTGCTGCCATCATCCTGAAGCTCGGTAAAGATCTTGAC
>JBJKSJ010000425.1:0-5830 GCA_046704085.1 Ktedonobacterales bacterium
CTTCTCACGCGCTCATGTGGTTGGTGTCTTTCGTGGTTTCCGCGAAGGTGGCCTGGAGTTTCATGCAGATTTAACCCTTCCCTACAAGAGTCATTTCCAAAGCATTCCGATGCACGGACAATTTCTGCTGGTTCAACTAGAAACCCCCGATGCTGCCGTGCTTGGGCGTATCGTCTCGCTCTCTTCAGAGGGCAAACTTGCCAGCGGTTCCGGGGAGGAGTTCAATATCCGCGCCGTTCAAGATAACCGGCCTATCCCTGAAGATTTACGCAAGCAATATCTGAAGTATCGCGTCAATATTCGGGTACTTGGCGTGCTGAGAATAAACGCGCAAGGGAAGCTGGTCTTTGCTCCATCACATCGCAGGCTTCCTCATGTGGGTAGTCCAGTGGCTTTTCCTTCTGAGGAAGTGTTACGGGAAATCGCTGGGCATAATATCGCAGGCGCCTCCATCGGCTACTTAGCATTGGGGGAATACATCTATGCTCAGAAGGGCCAGGATATTGCTATCGAGGATTGGATGCAGGTGATGGAACACCCTGATGTGCTTATCAAGTTTCCTATTGAAAGCCTTGTTTCTCGGCGCTCCTTCATCCTGGCGCGTGCAGGGTTCGGTAAATCAAATCTCAACAAACTCCTCTTTAGCAAGCTGTATGAGCAGACGCCCACTGTGACAAAGCGTGGTGGCAAGCAAGTTCCTGTTGGTACGATTATCTTTGACCGCGATGGTGAGTATTTCTGGCCTGATGATAAAGGCCGACCTGGATTATGCGATGTGCCTGCCCTGCAAGACAAGCTCGTCGTCTTCACTGCAAGAAAAACTGCCAGCGCCTTTTACCGATCATTTGTTGCAGGAGGCACTAAGCTGGATATTCGCCGGTTTAAGGCATCCGATGTTATCGCTATTGCCCTTCCCCCAGAACGGCAGGATCAACAGAATGTACGCAAGCTTGCAGGGCTGAATTCAGAGAGCTGGCTAGAACTGGTCAATCTCATCGATCAGCATGCTAACCAGACGCCTCTTGAGGATGTCAGGCGTATTCTTAGCCTTGAGAAAGGGCAGGATGTTGAAGCATTGGCGGCGCGAGCTAACATGACTGGGATTGTGCGCATGCTGCATGATCACAGCAGCCAACTCATGGACATGCTCTTTAGCGCACTGTCTGAAGGGAAGCTGTGTATTGTTGATGTCTCGCGGATGCGTAACGGCCAGGCTATGATCTTTTCAGGGTTGATTCTCCGTCACATGTTTGATAGGAATCAAGAAGAGTTTACTGCCGCAGAACCAAAAACGATTCCTACCATTGCAGTTGTTGAGGAAGCCCAGGCCGTCCTGAATGAGCGCGCCTCGGCTGCTGAACCCTATATCACCTGGGTAAAGGAGGGTCGCAAATACGACCTGGGGGCTTTACTCATTACACAGCAGCCTGGGAGTATTCCTACAGAAATACTCAGCCAGGGAGATAACTGGTTCATTTTCCATCTTCTCTCATCTGACGATCTCCTGAACCTCCATCGAGCCAATGCGCACTTTAGCGAAGATCTTCTCAGTGTCCTGTTGAACGAACCTATTCCGGGGCAGGGTATCTTTTGGAGTTCCGTCGGCGGTACTCCCTATCCGGTCCCGCTGCGCGTGCTATCGTTTGAGCGTATGTATAGTGCGCTTGATCCAACCTATACGAAGGGCGCTGTTGATACCTTTGCTCTTAGATTGCACGCTGAGTATCAGCATCTCATCGAGCAGGCGCTACTGTACAAGCAAAGTAATGGAGCAAAGTCTGCTGGTAGCGCACAAGAGGACCAGCTTACAGCAGATGAAGTCGATCAGGAAGGCCCAGATGTCTTAGAGATGTGCAAGCGCAAAGCCCTGGATGCGCTCGAACATGATGCTGGCTTCATGCAGAAGATGCAGAGTGAGGGCGTGTCCTGGGGATTTATCGTAAAGTTTCTTGAAGAGTATTTCCCCCCAACTTTCCAAGATCGCAATCGTATCGCTTATAACCTGGTTCGAGCGGCTCTAAATACGCTCTTTGGTAGGGAAGGTGAGGGTTGGCACTCTTACAAGAATCCAGAGCAAAGCAACAAGACCTACGTCCGATCAGGAAAGGACTAAACCAATGGAGCTTTCTGGCTAGGGAAGGTATCTCGTAAAGCGGAATATTCCCGTGCTTTTTGGGCGGGTTGGTGTCGCGCTTGTTCTTGAGCATTTCGAGGGCGCGGCGCAAGCTCAGGGTAGATGGTGTGTGGATCGATCATCGGTCAGATGAGTCTGGATGTGAAGCAAGAGGGGAGAAGGGCCATATGCTCTATGGCCCCCGATACGGCCAGCGATTGAACTGGCGCGGCGCTGGAAGGGTCATCGATTCATCAGCAGCAGCAGGATCATCGTTCTCATCCACATCAGATAGCAGTTCGGCTGGGGAAGGTTCCTCGCGCTGGGGCCGAGTGAGGACGCGCATCACGACGAGAAAGCCAACCGCAGCGGAGGCGCCCGCATAGATCGCCCGCATCCAGGGTTCGCCCGTATCGCTGCCAGCGAAGAGGCCATGCAGCGTGACCAGGACGAAGGTGGCAAAACTGGCATAGTGTATCGTGCGCCAGAAGCGATAGGGAATGAAGCGGCGTATCCATGTGCTGCCCAGGACGACTACCAGCGTGTAGAGGGCAACGACTCCAAGAGTGACGGCAAATGGGCGATATGGTTCGTCGGCGGGCACGAGGATATTCTTGATGGAAAATGGGAGGAAGGGGTCATAGATCAGCGTGAGCAGATGCAAGACTACCAGGGATGCAAAGACGGTCGCCAGCACCTGATGCAGTTCATCCACTATCCAGGATAAGCGCTCGCCCGTTCCACGCGCCACCCCGCGCAGCATGCCGAGGATCACGGCAAAGGTCAGTGTCACATAGGCCGCGACGGCAGTCGTCCGTGTCAGATACCAGAGCAGTGGGCTTGGTGTGTCTGCGGCGATCTGTGTCAACGCGCTGTGCTGCGGCCCGCTGATGGTTGCGAGCAGCATGGTCAGGCCCATACCATTCCTCCTCCGCAGGTATCCAGGTATTCCTGCATGTTGGCGGATAAGACCACCTCGCCTGTTCCAAGAACCAGCAGCAATGCCACGCCTTGATCGGCCTTGATCTGCGCGTCGCCTGCCCGGGCAAGTTCCACTGCCTGGAGCGCGTCAGGATAGCCGCGCAGCAGCGCGACCTTCGCGGCCACTTCGGCGCGCGCGGCAGTGGACGCCAGCGCAGTGGCTGTGGCGATCAGATGGGCCGATTCGGCTGCTTGCGTCTCTTCTTCGCCGCGAAAAGAAACCCAGACGTTGGCCGGGAGGCCCGTGCGTGGGTCCAGCAGGTGATGGCGCCGCTGGCCTCCCTGCCGCCAGAAGCGGCTGGTGCCGCCAGAGGTTGCCAGGCCACCCTGCCCAAGCGTCAGGACGGCAATATTCGGTGTTGGGCCTGGGAGGTGGTCATATCTGGGGTCACGAATGCCGACAGCCCAGAGTTCGTCTGGCTGGCGGCGCCCGCGCAGGCGGAGGTCGCCCCCAACGTTGATGATGACGTTCTCGAAGGAACGAAAGCAGCGTTTCAAGGCAACGTCTGCGGCCCAGCCCTTGGCGATGCCGCCCAGATCAAGCCGCGTCTCCTGGGGCAACTGGATGCGCTGTTCTGCGGCGTCCATCTGCACCCCGCGCCAGCTTCCGCTGGAGGCAAGAGGAGGCGTCTGGCTTCCGGGCGGGTCGTCAAGATCGTCGGCAATCTCTGCAAAGTCCCGATCATAGCCCAGCGCCTCCAATTGTGGCAGCAAGGTCGGATCGAAGTGGCCCGCGCTCATTTCTGCGGCGGTCAGCGCTTCCTGCACAGCGGTGAAGAGCAGCCTGGAAACGCGGCGCCACTGGCCGGCGGCGCTGTTCAACTGGCAGAGTTCACTTTCAGGATCAAAGCGTGTGAGGCGCCGCTCCACTTCCCTGAGCCACTCCATGCAGGCGGCCATAGCGGCCTGGGCGCTGGCCTCTTCTGAAGGCAGGACGGCCATATGGACGCTCACGTCTGTTGCCATCATCCGGGTCGTTTGCTCTATCAACAAGCATTCCTCGCGCAATGCAGTAACCTTGTTCATGCGGCGCCTTCTTACCTAGTGCGGTTGGGATGTTCCTGATTGGGTGGTGGGCGTTGGTGTCGGAGGTTTCGGCGTCGGCGTGGCTGTTGCGCCTGTCGTTGGGGCAGTTGTTGCGCCTGGTTTTGGCGTGGTTGTGACCCCTGGAGTGGGGGTCGTCCCGGCAGGCGTGATCGTTGGTGTAATTCCCTGGTTGGCTGGCTGAGTAGGCGTGATGCCATGATTCGACTGGCTGCTTGCCAGGAGGCTCGCTGGCTTGTGATTGGTGAGTTGCCAGGAGCCAAAGAGCAGCCCGCCCACTGCCAGCAGGGCGGTAAAGCGCGTGCGCATGACGGCAGTATGTCGTGTGTTGAGCGCCGTCGCGGGGACAGCCCCTACCGCCGCGCCGCCTGCTGGCGCTCGCCCACCAGAAGCAATCGTGACATCTCCCTGGGGTATGGCGATACAGCTCAGGACATACCCGGCCCGGCGCTCAGCCGCGCTCAGGGCTTCTCCGACTGGCTCAACCTGGCCTGAAAGCACCCGCAACTTACACGCGCCACACGCGCCCGCGCGACAGCTAAACTCAGGGCGATAGCCCTGGCGTTCTAAGGCCGCGAGCAACGTCTCGTTGGCGCGCACATCCAGGGTGGCGCCTGTTGCTTCCACGCGCAGGCGCGCCACACCGCCGCCTCGGCTTCCTCTGGCCTGTCCCGCGCGCTCCGGCGCGTGGGCCGGAGGAGCCGCTGGTGTAAAGACTTCCGCGTGTATCTGCTCGTCAGGAACGTTCCACTCTTCCAGCAGCCCTTGCAGGTCGCGCTTCAAGCCATCAGGGCCGCACATGTACCAATGCGCTTCAAGCGCCAGATGCCTGGCTCTTCTCAACACGGCTTCGGGCGTGAGCCGGTTGCCATCGGAGGACAGATAATACCAGCGATGCAGCCAGTGTTCCCTGGTGTCCAGCCCCTGCAATTCGCGGCGATAGATCATCTCCGCCAGGGATTTCGCCGCATAGTGCAGTTGCGCCTGCGGGCGGCGTTCTGGCGGGAGGAGCGCCAGGGCGCTGAGCATGCCCATAATGGGAGTGATTCCGCTGCCCACCGCGACAAAGACCAGCGGAGTTTCTGGCTGGGGGTTGGGGGGCAGTGTGAACGTGCCACGCGGCAGGCTGGCGTAGAGGAGCATGCCCTCGGTGACTTTATCGTACAGATAGCTGGAGACGGTGCCCATATGGAGCCGCTTGATAGTGATCTCCCAGGGTTGATCGGGCCGCCCATCGCCGCAGAGTGAATAGGAGCGATAGATGGTGTTGCGAGGCGTTGGGAGGGCCAGCGTGACAAATTGACCAGGCAGATAGGGCGCGGGAGCCTGCTCTGTATGGGGGAGGACCAGATAGAGGGTAACGACCTCTGGAGCAATAATCTCGCGGCGCAGCACCTGCACTGGCATCATATTGGCGGGTGATACAATGGGCAGCCCGCCTGTCTCGTCGTTCATCGAACTCATAGATGAGTATCCTTTTCTACGAGAGCGCGTGTTAATCGTCGGCTGATCTGACACTGGTGGCTGCAAAAGTGCCGCCCGGTTGATATGTTCCCGACACGTCTACGCGCAAACCATTGTACAGGCTGCTCAGCGAGCTTAAGCCGTTGTGGAAGGTTGTAATGTTTGTCACCACGACGGTTATTGTGACCCCATTACTGATGAGGGTAAAGGTTTGAGCGGTGGTATCAA
>JBJKSJ010000426.1:0-5328 GCA_046704085.1 Ktedonobacterales bacterium
CCCCAACGCAGAGGTGATGCTGAAACTCTTCCAGGGCCAGACGCTCGACATGACCAGCACTCCGCTGACGCCCGACGTGGGAACCAATACCTACGCGGACTACGCCATCGTCCATCAGGGCGGAGGATACACCTGGGAAGCCGACTACAACGGAACCCCCGAAGCCAGGATCAGCTTTAACGTCTCCAGTTGAGATCGCAGGATCCATGCCTCCCCGCTCTTGCCGTCTCGCGCGCACATTTGTTATGATAAAGCAGCGCGAGCAGATGATTTGTTGATGGTTGCTGTCGTCGTGGGCTGCGCGCCTCGCACAGCCCGGAGCGTGGAAAGCGAAGAGCGTCACAGTGCCAATCCCCACGTCCCGCCCATCATCCCTGACGCTGCTGATCGTCCTCAGCGTCTTGCTGACGCTGACGCTGGCGGGCGGACTCGTCTTCGCGTTCGTCCAACGCGCCCCACAGGGCGGCCCGGCCAGCGGAGCGGCTGGCGACAGCTATATCACCACCGCGCAGACGACATCAGGGGTTCGCCCGGACGGCAGCCCCATCGACTCCGCCACCAGCTTCCACCTCGGCCAGACGGTCTACGTGGCTTACACCGTGACAGATGCCGGGCCGGGCACTGCCACGATTAAGCTCTACGCGAACACTATCTTTATCGATTCGATGACCCAGGTATTTCAGCAGCACAGCAGCTACACGGCCTACTTTTCTTTCCAGGTCTCCCAAACCGGCGATTGGGAAGCCGACCTCTACTGGCAGAACCGCGATGCAGCAGGCGCTGGCGCGCTGGAGCAGCGCGTCACCTTCATTGTCGGGAACGGATCCGCGCTGCCTGGGCCATTTCTTGCTGCACCCGTTCGCTCACTCATTCCCTTGTAGCAGGCATCATCGGAGATTCGCCCCTTAGCTAGCAGCAGTCCTGCGGAAGCCATAGCTCTTGTGTAGCAAGCGCCACAGCCACCGCAGCCACAAGGAGAACAACGATGCAACAAACATGTAGTCGATGCGGTGGGTTGCTCGCGCCCGGAGCCAACGTCTGCGCCTATTGTGGCACCCCAGTTCCTGGCGCCGCGCCCCAGCAGCCTGCGTCTGCGTATGGGTCGCCCTATGACAATAGGCAAACGCTTCCCGCGCCGGAGTCACAATACGGTCCCTATGCCCAGACAGAAACGGCGCCCGATCCCTATGCCGCGCAATACGGCCAGCAAGTGGCGCCACCGCCTCCGCCGCCTACCACAGGGGCGCCCGGAGGCTATGGACCGACAGCCTATGGGCCACCATCCCAGCCGCCCCAATTTGGCGCGCCAACGGGAGCGCCCGCGTTTGGGCCGCCATCCCAGCCGCCGGTACGCAAAAAATCACCGGCCCTGCTCATCGGCGGCATTGTGCTGGTGGTCGTCTTGCTGGCGGGCATCGGGACCGGAGCCTTCTTCCTCTTCAAGAAGAACTCCAACAGCGGCCCCACGACAACAACCAACGTCACACCCACCCCGGCCCCGCTCTATCAGGCCAGCCTGACCAGCGATCCCGGTGGCTGGAATTGCTCGAACACGAATACCTGCTCCTTCCGCGCCGACGGCTATCACATCCAGGCCAGCCAGAGCGGCGTCTATGATAGCTTACTCACCGGGCAGACCTTTGACAACGCAGTAATCGCAGTCAAGGGGATCATTGCCCAGGGCGATGCCCAGAACGCTGGCATGGGTGTCGAGTTTCATGTGCCCCAGAGTAACACGTTGGAGGGCTATGGCTTCTTTACCTATACTGATGGCACCTATAGCCTGATAAAATGGGATGCCCAGGGCAACGCCACCACGCTGATTGATAGCGTATCGGCCAGCGCCATTCACGGGGGGCTTGAGCAGCAAAATGACCTGAAGGTTGCCATCAGTGGCTCACAGTTCACCTTCTACGTCAACAACCAGAAGATCACCCAGTTCACCGACGCCACCTACGCCAACGGCTACATCGGCCTGGCCGCTTCCGGGCAAGGCGCCGAGGCGATCTTCTCCAATCTCATCGTCACCAAATCCTGATCAGCGGCCCGGCAGCGCAAACGGCAGGATTTTCTCTCGCCAGCAATGGCGCGGAGCAGGCTGATCGATTGACCAGCCTGCTCCGCGCCATGTTTGTCGCTTGACGTGGCCGCTCGACAGGACATATACTGAAATTAGGAAAGCAAGCTGGATGGCGCAAGAACATCTAGCACATACACCTGGAGGTATTGCCCATGCTCGATCCTGTCACCTACCGATGGCTGCTCCTGGTTGTAGCATTGATCCACATTATCATTCTGCCCCTTGCCATCCTGCTGCTCGGCACCTACTTTACCAGCCGCATCACCGGGCGCGTGGGCGGCGGGCGCTCCAGCATCTCGCTCCTGTGGGTAGCCTTTGCCACTGCTCTGGCCGGCGTACCCGCCCTGGTCGGCGGCCTCGCCTGGAACCCCAAAACCGCCGTCGATCAGATCACGATCTTCTATCTCCTGATGATCTTCGGCGGGGCCATTGCCGCGCGCCTGCCTGGGCTGATCAGCGGACTGCGGCTGCGTAAGCTGCCCTTTCACGGCATCGTCTCCTCGCTGCTGGCCGCCATCGGCGATATTCTGGCCTGGGCCTGCCTTGATCTGCTGCTGCTTTCCGGCTTTCAGGGCGGTTTTATCTGGCTCTTCACCTTTGTAGGGCTGCCAGCCTTCCTGGGCCGCATCGCCGCGCATAACTTCAACGCGATGGCCCAGGTTGGCTCGCGTCAATCGCTGGGCGCGCCCCAGGGCAATGTCATCGTGCCCAGCCTGCCCGGCGCGCCCGACCACTAGCATTTTTCCCCCAACCAGCGCGCTCCAGTGGCATAAACATTGCGGCACATCTTCCTTCAGAGGTGCTGCTCCGGCGCCTCTTGGACGATTGATTGGGCTATTCCGAAAGGAGAAACCCATGCGCGTCGCCATTCGGGTGCTGTATGTGGTCTGGCAGGTGGACAGATAAGGCTGCCGGATTACCGGCAGCATCCCAAGGAGAAGAGGGCGCCTATGATAGAAGGGTGTCCCTTCTGGAGAAAGTGGATACCTTTGTTACTGGGTATCCACTTTTTGTGCGCGTCCGGCGCTTTTAGTGAATGACGCTGAAATAGGACTGAAGCTGGCCCAGCGTGAGCGGCCCGGAGATACTCCCGCGCATGATGCCCTGTGAATCCACAAAAATAGATGAGGGCGTTGAGGTGATCTTGTAGAGATCAAGCACCTGCTGGTGGGTATCCAGCGCCACCGGATACGTGATTCCAAGCTGCTGCATAAACTGCCCGGCGGTCTGCGCGTCATCCACAATATTGACCCCCAGAATCACCACTGGCTGGCCGCTCGCCTGGGTGGCGAATTGCTCAAGATCGGTCATCTCCTGTCGGCAGCCAGGACACGCCACGTACCAGAAATTCAGCAGCACGCGCCTGCCCCGAAAATCGCTCAGCGAGACTGGCTTATTCGTGACATCCCTGAGCGTAAAATTGGGCGCCTTCTGCCCGGCCAGCCCATAAAAATCTGGCACGTTCACGCCGCCCGCGCCTGCTGTACCGACGGCTGGCCGTGAGGACAGCAGCCCCCAGACAATCAGGCCCGCCACGATGAGCGCCGTCGCCGCGCTGGCCCACTTCACCGCCGCGCGCTTTGCTGGCGCCGATTCCTGCTGTGCTGGTGTAGATTTCTTCACCGAAACTCCTGCGTTCTCAACCGAACCTCTCGACTTTACGGACAAAGTGTGCTATGCTGGCTCTAGACAATTCCGGCCCCTGAAGCGCGCCTCGCAGCAGCGTGTACGAGATGCCTGCTCTATGAGCGTAACGAAATCAGCGCGAGGTGTCAAGGGACGGGATCTGTCCGGGCGTTTTTGCATCTATCCCGTGTATGGCCTTGTTTCTACGCCCTGGTCTTTTCTATGATGTATGGTCCTGGCAACCCTTTCTATTATGTTGGGATTCTCCCGGGAGGAGAGGTTACTTGTGTCAGAAGAAATTGCTCTTTTCATTGACTTTGAGAACATCCGCTATAGCCTGCTCAACATTCAACGCCGGGAGCCTGATCCCCAGGAATTGATTAGTGTCGCACGTCACTATGGCACGGTCATGGTGGCCCGCGCCTACGCCGATTGGACCCGCCAGCCCGATCAATTCAAGGGCAGCCTGATGGCCGCCATGATTGACCGCGTAGACTGTCCGGCCAAACAGCGTGATCGCTTCCGACCGTATTGGGCCAACACCCCCAATGGCAATAGCGCATCAGGCGAGAGTCGTCCCCTGGACTCCGCTAGTTCTAGCTATCCGTCGCTCAATGGCGGCGCGTCGTCTGAAGACGACGAAAGCCAGGAGAGCGAGGAGACAGAGGGATACACCGCCGAGGCCAGCCCCAATGGCTACAGCCCCTACAGCGCAAGCAGTCAGGCCAACGGCCTCGCCCCCTCGGCGAGCGTCCTCACCGCCGGCCAAGGCTTCTCCGGCCCGCTCGGCCCGCTCCAGGGGTCAGCGAGCAGCCAGGCATATCGGAGCGAGGCTGCCGCCGAGGGCCAGCGCAGCGGCCCGCTCAGCAGCCCGGCCACCGGGACCACTGGCCCGATGGGCGTGATCCAGAGTACCGTTTCCCAGAGTACGGTTGATCTCAACATGCTCATGGATATTATCGAAACGGTCTTTGACCGGCCCACTATCGGCACCTTTGTCTTGATGACTGGCGACCGCGACTTCACGCGCATCTCGGCGCGCCTGAAGCTGCGGCTCAATAAAAACGTCATCATCGTGGGCGTCCCTGGCACGGTCAGCCGCGACCTGATCAGCTCGGCCAGCCAGTTTGTCGCCCTCACACTGAGCGGCGCGCCCAACTTGCCGGGCAATCCTGGCAGTTCGCAGAGCCTCCCATCATCGTTGATCAGCGGCGCCACCGGCCCGCTGCCCGTCATCGGCGCGGCCAGCTACCAGGGCACGGGCGCCATGCCCGCGCTGATTGACCCGCTGGAGCCAGGCTTCATCCAGTTCCTTGATTATATTGACCGCAACTGGTCCTGGCGCACGGTGATTGGGATCTCTAATTTCGTGGGCGACTCGATCAACCCCAAGAACCGCTTCCGGGGCCGCCTGACCCGCGAAAGCGCCCGCGAGTTGCTCACCATCTGCATCCAGGAGAAAATCTTGCTGGCCCAGCAGGACGCCAGCGGCGGCGAAGACCTGCGCCTGAACCGCAGCCATCCGCAGGTTGAGGAAGTCCTGCGCCAGCTTGCTCGCAGCTAATCGCGAGCAAAGCAACAAGTGGGGGGGGGGCGCGCGGGCGGGCGGGCGGGCCCCCGCG
>JBJKSJ010000427.1:0-7970 GCA_046704085.1 Ktedonobacterales bacterium
GGAAAGGTCCAGTCGGGGTGGTCATGGGTGAGGGTTGCCAACGCCAGGAGCGCCTCCATCTCACCCAGGGCCGCGAGCCAGGAGCGAGTATGCCGCCCTGCGGCGCGCTGCCACCCCTCAAGGAGCCAGAGGAGATGAAAATCCCATAAGGTGATCCATTGAACCACGAAGAAGAACATCGACCCGCGAAAGTCGGCGAGGGGCATCATGCGCGCCAGGCGAAGCATCTGCTGATCGGCGCGCAGTCCGTCCGTCGCAAGGGTGGCCTGAAGCTGCCGCAGCGCGGGCGCAGTGTATGCTTGAGTAGTAATCTGCTGAAACAAGCTGGCATAGGCTCGAAATATCCGCTGGCGCTCAGCAACATGCTCGATGATCTCATGGATCTGGCGTCCAAATGTCAGGCTTAAGGCTACGTTCAGGACAAAGACAGGAAGCCAGAGCGGGTAGGGAATCAGCCCGCTGACCTGGGCAGCCACCAGGCCAAGGAGTAGGACCACCAGCAGGCGCGGGAGCCAGATCAGCCAGGGATGCTGCGCTAGCCAGGTTGCTCCTTCGGCCCATTCCAAGAAACGCTCATAGGTGGGCTGGGTCTTCCCCATCAGCCGCCCGGTAAGTGCAAACTCATCCCGAAAATCGATGGATGGAGCCAGTTCGCTGACGGCTTTTTGTCGCTCGCCAGCAATGTCGGGCGCAACCGGGTGGAGCAGCCAATCCTGCAAGGTCGCCTGTCCTACCGGGCTGTTTGGTGTACCAAGCAAATGTTGTAATGAAGCATGGCCGAGCAGATCAAGATCAGCAGCATAGGGATGGTTGAGGTCGGTGACGGGCGCTGGGCGTAAGGGTAGTTTGGCCCACTCGCGGCGCAGTCGCAGCAGTCCCTCATCGTTGATTTGCCAGAGGGTCTGAAAGCGTTGCTCGATGTGATTGAGCCTGCCCAGGTTTATATAGGCGGCTACAAAACTGATGAAGCAAAAGGCCGCCAGGATATAGAGGGCTAACGCGCCAAGCCAGAGCCCCAGCGCAAGACACAGGAGGGCCGCCAGAACGAGGACAACATTCAAGTTGGCGTTGTAATCACCCCATCGATGGTAGCGTTCGCGCTGTTGGGCGAAGTGATGGCAGCGTTCATGGTAGGTTGATGGAGGGGAATGATCTGGCTCTGTATTCAATGAACCGCTCTGAGCGGGGCGCTGGTCTGTGTGCATGATCGCTCCTGAAAGGGTTGCTGTGAGGAGTGTGAGCATCGCTCCTATGGGATGGTCTCTCCGTAGTTCCATTATAGGCGGCCCATCTCTGCGAAGCAAAGAAGATGGGCCGGAAAGCAACTTCGGCGCCCTGGACTTCTATCTGGCCTTGAATGTGCAGGGTGATGCTCGACCTATGCGTCGCGCCAGCACAATTGCCTGGCAAAGGGGCGCTAAAGAGCAAGCGAATCTCTGAGACACCAGCAAATCTGCCTGGGGAGACAACCCAGACGTGGGGAGGCACATATGGCTCAGCTTGGTTTTGTTGGCCTGGGAGCAATGGGCAGCCGCGCAACCAAACGGCTGATGGATGCCGGACATTCAGTAATCGGGTATAATCGAACCAAATCGAAAGCGCAGTGGTTGTTAGATGCCGGAATGCAGTGGGGCAATTCACCGCGCGAAGTTGCTGAGAAGGCCGAGATAGTCTTCAGTATGGTCGCGGACGATGCCGCCTTGCAAGAGGTGACAGGTGGCCCTGATGGGATACTGGCTGGTTTGAGGTCGGGCAAGGTCTATTGCGATATGAGTACAGTCAGCCCAAACCTCAGCCGCACACTGGCGAAGCGTGTCGCGGAGCAAGGCGCGCAGATGCTGGATGTGCCGGTTTCCGGCAGTCCCATTATGATGGAGCAAGGTCAGACAACGCTGCTGGTTGGCGGAGACCAGACAACCTTTGAGAAGATAAAATCGGTGCTGGCAGCCCTTGGGCGAAAGATAATCTATATCGGCGGCAACGGCCAGGCGCTGGTGATGAAGCTCGCCATCAATCTCAGTCTGGCGGTGCAGATGCTGACATTCAGCGAAGGGCTGCTGTTGGCCGAGAAAAGCGGCATCCCAAGAGAGCGAGCGGTTGAGGTTGCGCTTGATAGTGTCATCGCCTCACCTGGTCTGAAGTATCGAGGCCCGTTTGTAATGGGACTGCCAGAAACCGCTTTGTTCGATGTCAATATGATGCAGAAAGACGTGGTTCTGGCTCTGGAGTTGGGCAAAGAAACCACTGTGCCGCTTCCAACCGGAGCCAGCGTCAACGAAATACTCACTGCGGCGCGCGCTATGGGACTGGGCGAACAGGATTTCGCCGCGCTCTTCCAGGCGCTGGCGCGGATGGCTGGCTTAAACAAGCAATAAGAAAGAATTGGAGGGGCGAAAAGCTCAGGATAGCCTCACCCCTCCCCGGAGGTCTGAGTGCTTCAACAAATTGCCCTTGCTGACAATTGGCGCTTGAAACAGCGCGATCCTGCCGCGTCTCTCTTTGATGATTTCTCAAGTCCTCATGGATGGATAGAGGCGCGTGTGCCAGGGACGGTGCATCAGGACTTACTTGCCGTCGGGCGCATCGCTGATCCTTTTATTGGCCTCAATGAGCGTGAGGCCCAATGGGTTGGGGAAGCCGACTGGTTATACCGCTGCCAGTTTGATCTCACGCCGGATGTTGCCAATGCCGAGAACGTTGACCTCTGTTTTGATGGGCTGGATACCTGTGCAACGGTTTGGCTCAACGGCGAGCAGATACTCACCAGCGACAACATGTTCATCCCTCAGCGTGTCTCGGTGCAATCGCTGCTACGGCCAGAGCAGAATGACCTCTGGCTGCTCTTCGAGTCGGCGCTGCGGCGCGGCCACATGCGCCAGAGCGAGTATGGCGCGTTGCCAGCCTGGAACGGCGATCCCTGTCGCCTGTATGTCCGCAAGGCGCAGTATCACTTTGGTTGGGATTGGGGGCCAGTGCTGATTACTGCTGGCCCCTGGCGTCCGATCCGCCTGGAAGCCTATGCTCACCGCATTGCCGACGTCCATTGCCCATCTGAAGTTGCTGCTGATCTGCATAGTGCCGTGTTGCCGGTCCGTGTCACGGTGGAGGTTAGAAAACTTACGAGCATGGCCTCTGACCTGATGGTGCGCTTGAGCCTTCACGGCCCGACGAATGAATTGCTCGCTGAGGCGAATCGTCCCGTTCAAGATGGTCAGGCAAGCAGCCGATTTGAGATGACAGCGCCGCACCTCTGGTGGCCGCGAGGCTATGGTCAGCAGCCCCTGTACCGGCTGGTAGCAACGCTTGAGAGTGGGGGCGAGACGCTGGATCGCCGCGAACTTCGCCTGGGGCTGCGCCGTCTGAGCTTGCTTCAGGAGCCACTGACCGATCAGCCTGGCAAAACATTCTTGTTTGAGGTAAATAATATGCCCATCTTCTGCGGAGGAGCAAACTGGATTCCGGCAGACTCGTTCCTCCCGCGCATCCCACCAGGGCGTCGTAGCGCCCTGGTGCACGCGGCGGCGGATGCGAACATGACCATGCTGCGCGTCTGGGGTGGGGGGATATACGAGGAAGATGCTTTTTATGACCTGTGTGATGAGTTGGGGCTGCTCGTCTGGCAGGATTTCATGTTTGCCTGCGGCATCTATCCCGCATTTGACTGGTTCCAGGCGAGCGTAAAAGCGGAAGCTGAGGCTACTATACGCCGCTTGCGCCATCACCCCTCGCTGGCGCTGTGGTGTGGGAACAATGAGGATTATCAGATCGCTCAATCGATTGGCGCCTACGATGCGACTTTTGAGGGAGATTTCACCACGACGAGCTTTCCGGCGCGCGAAATCTACGAACGCCTACTATCCTCAGTTTGCGCGGCGCTTGATCCGACACGCCGTTACTGGCCTGGCAGCCCCTATGGGGGCGCTGATGTGATCCATGATCTGACCAGCGGTGATCGCCATATCTGGGAGGTCTGGCACGGCAGGATGGCCGATTACCATGAGTACCCGCGCTTTGCCGCGCGCTTTGTGAGCGAATTTGGCATGCAGGCCATGCCAGACTTTGAGACGATAACAACCTATACCCCGCCGGAAGAACGCTACCCGCAAAGCTGGACGATGGAGTATCACAACAAGGCGACGGATGGCCCCCGGCGCCTTGCTGCGTATCTGAGCGATACCGTGCGTGTGCCCGCCGATCTGGAAGGGTATATCTCTGCCACGCAATTGCTTCAGGCTGATGCACTGGCCGCTGCCTATCGTGGCTGGAGGCGTCGTTGGGGCGGCCCAGGCCGCTATGCGACGGCAGGGGCGCTGGTCTGGCAACTGGATGATTGCTGGCCGGGGACAAGCTGGTCGCTGATCGACTATTTCATGCGTCCCAAGCCTGCCTATTATGTGGTCAGACGAGCATTGGCGCCGCTGGTGGTGGGGTTGGCACGGGCTACAGATGGAGCGGAGGTCTGGGCAGTCAATGGGACAGAAGCCTCCCTGGAAGCTGAACTGGCGTTGAGTTTGTGGGAACTGGATGGACGAAAAGCTGACGCCGAGCAGCGCACGGTCGTTTTGCAGTCCAATCAGGCCACTGACTTGGGGACAATCACGTTTGATGTCCAGCGCCCGCTCATCCTTAGCGCGTTGCTGCTGATGCAGGGGACCGTTGTGGCGCGTGAGGTGCTGTGGCCGGAACCATTCAAGTACCTGAGGCTGCCAGCCCCAGAGATCGAGATGACCCGTTTGGGTGAGCGTCGCTTGCGGCTGCGCGCCACCCGGCCAGCCAAAGGGGTCTGGCTCCGGGCCGGGTCAGATGTGCAGTGGAGCGATAATATGCTTGATCTGCTGCCCGGCGAAGAGCAGATCATTGTGGCTCAGGGACTAACCGAGCGCACAGTCCAGGTGCGCTGGCTGCGCTGAGGGGCGCTGGAGTCTATGCGCTCATGGTCTCTGGCTCTTTCTGTCAAGGGCGAAAGATGATGCAGGTAGTGGTGCCGTGCGCGTAGAGTTTGCCAGACGCATCGGTGATCCTGGCTCCAGCCGTAGCGATGCGCCCGCCCAGATGAATCACCTTTCCCTCGCAGCGCAACTCTCCCGTCTCGCTGGTGATTGGGCGAACATAGTTCACCTTGATTTCGAGCGTCGTATAGCCCGTGCCAGCAGGAAGCATGGAATGCACCGCGCAGCCGAGCGATGAATCAAGGAGGGTGGCTGCCAGCCCGCCATGCACTACGCCGATGGGATTGTAGTGATACTCGGCGGGCTGGGCGGAAAAGATGACACGCCCCTCTTCCACTTCATCAATGGACATGCCCATCAGCACGGCGATGGGTGGCGGCGGAATCTCGCCTGCCTGTATGGCTCGCAGATAGTGGAGGCCGCTCATGGTTTGGCTTAGCTGCGCGGAGGGCAGCGGGTCTTGCCAGGCGATGGTGCGTGTGCGAGTCTCTGTCTGGGTGTCACTCATAGGGGATACTTCTCCTCGGTTGCTTGCAAAGAGATCAAGCAGTTTTTGTGTCAATGGTGCTGGCCTGAACGTCTCCAGCCCCGCGCGAGCAACGCATTCGCCGCTGCGCCACTGAAAGCCCACCTGGCCGAAGCTAGAAGCCAGCAGGCGAAGCGCAGGCCGGTTTTCGCTGAGCATCATGGCGGTGAAGGTCTGTATGTGCTGTCGTCTGGCCTCGATAATCAGGAAGGTGAGCAAGAGCTTTCCAATGCCCCGCGATTGCCAGGCATCTTCGATGATGATGCCAAGCTCGGCCTCCAGGAGCGTCGGCCCACGATCATAGCGAGCAATGCCGATGATCTCGTCCTCAACCAGAGCAACGACGGCATACTGATCCTGGTAATCAACATTGGCAAGCGAGGCTAGAACTGCTGCCCACCTTGGGTGAGATTGGGCGGGAATAAACAGCCAGCGAGAGATGCTTGTGGGCGAGAGCCGATAGAACATCCTCTCAAGGCCGCTCGCATCCGCAGGTAGAGCGGCCCGAATCAGGATGATACTATTAGCCAGAAAGAGGGTGATTCCTGGCACATCTGCCTTACAATCGCTTTTAGTATTCTGCGCCAGAGATGCCATTACCTGCGCTCCTGTATCAGACCATTCGGTCTTTTTGGGGTCTAATAACAGCCGGGTCTCTTAAGCTCAAGGTTGGTTTCTCAGATCTGAATGCTCGTCTTCATGTAGGCGGTCAGGTACTGGACGGCGCGCTCTATGTGGACTGAATCATCGTAGAGCTTGCTCAACATCACTGCGCCTTCGATGGCGCTGATCATGATCGTTGCCAGGACATCACCGTCCACGTTGGGGCGAATCTCCTGAGCAGCAATCCCTCGCTCGACGGTGCGTTGAATCCAGCGCCGCCAGCGTGTCATAGCTGCCTGTGTGCGATTGCGCAGCGCGGGGTGAGCATCATCAGATTCGATAGCAGTATTGAGGAGTGGGCAGCCCCCAGCCAGGGGTGGGTCTTCGATCAGGCTGCGGTAAGCGGCAAGCATCGCCAGAAGCCGATCAACGGCATTGGTTTTGCCTGCCAGTTCCTGCTCGACGCGCTGCCATACTAACTCGACGGCGTAATCAAACGCCTCCAGCGCCAGGTCATCTTTGCTGCGAAAGTGGTTATAAATCCCGCCCTTCTCCAGACCTGTCTCGTGCATCAAGTCAGCGAGAGAAGCGCCGAAATAGCCCTGGCGATTGAAAAGTCGCGCGGCGCGGTCCAGGATCATCTGATGGGTTTGCTCGCCTTTGCTCATCTGGTTTCCTCTGTTTCAGACCATTCGGTCTGAAACAGAGTATAGCTTCCTTCTGATTTCTTGTCAAGAGCGCGAGCGCCTTTTTCCGTCATGCAAGTTGCTGAACCTGCGCACATGTGAGCGGATGGGCGATCCTGCGGTTGTAAGGCATATGATAGACTTATAGGCCGACCCAAAAATTGAGGAGTGCCGCATGACCCCCAAAGAACTCTTAGCGGAACTGGAACCGCTCGATCATGGCGCCCGCATACGTCGCATGATTGAGGTTGGCCGACTGGCCGCCAGAGATGATACTATCGCCGCTCTGGAACAAGGCGATTTCTATCGGCGCTGGCTGGCGCTGCAATCTTGCTTTGGCAGTCGCGATGGCGCGCACGCGCTGCGCGCGCTTGGTGATCCTTCGCGGATGATTCGCGCGCTCGCCATAAAGCTTCTCGCGCTGATTGGCGATGATGCCCAGGCACAGGCGGCGCTCGATCTGCTCTCGCTCGATCAAGCCCTGCTCCTGCTGCGGCGGCTCTATCGGCGCGGGAGGCAAGCGCCAATTGATGCGTATCTCATTGCTCTGGTGGGACGCGATGAGGAGCGCCTGGCTCTGCTCCTACCTTTTGGCTCACCCGCGCTTGTCGGGCGCCATCTGGAGCAGGCGCTGCTCTATGGTGGACAGGTTGATTGGCGGCGGCTAGCCCGCCTGCATCCTGCTCTTGCAAACGCGGCGCTGCTGCGTCGGGCAGAGGAGGCCGTACGTCTCGACCAGCGGCTGGTCTGGCTCGCCAACGCGATCCTGCCTATCCTGGCTGATACTCAGCCGGAACAGGCGCTGGCAGCGGTCCGGCTACTCGTAAGGCAGATACCGCTGGGGCGCCTCGATTTGCAGCAACTGGCGCTGCGTCGCCCCAATGGGGTGGCCGATCTAGTACTGGCGTCAACTGATCAGGCGCGTGTCAATTTTGCTCCACTGGCGTCCCGGCTGGATGAGCAACGGCTGCGCGCTTTGGTCGAACGGGGCGTGCTTGACAGTCCTGAAGACTGGTTGAAGCGCCTCTCGCCAGATCAGCGATTAGGCGCCTATACAACCGCTCAGCGCGGCTGGCGTGATGCGGATGGCTGCCTGCTCCATGAGGTTGTCGCCCTGTTGCCTGGGAACCTCCGCGAGCAGGAGGGCCGTCGGCATCTGACGCTGCCCGCGCTGTCTACCCGCCCGGCCCAGCGTCTGCCCTATGC
>JBJKSJ010000428.1:0-5668 GCA_046704085.1 Ktedonobacterales bacterium
GGACTGGTCTGTCTGGCTCTCTACGCTTCTACCAGGCGGCATGAGAAAGGAGGCAAGCTAGCTCTCTCTGCATCTGGTGTATGGTCACGCCATGTCACTTCTCTCAATGGCGAAACGCTCTCTAAAATATCTGCAAAGAAGCGAGGAACAACCAATGCGAAGACTTCCCTCCACCCTACAACGTATCCTGGCCCGCTCAGCCGCCGCTGTGTTTCTGCTGCTGAGCATGGCGACGGGCACGGCGCTGCTCCCGGCAGCCTCGGCGGTGGCTTCCGGAGGACAGATGACCCCCGCCATTGGCGTCCATCCGCACTATCGTATCGCCAGCCGGACCAGCCAGCAGGGCAATCAAGTGCTGTTTAACTGCCAGAAGCCTACGGCAGCCGTCTTCTGCTATGGCCCCAGCCAGATTCGCAACGCCTACAACATCCAGCCGCTGCTGAACGACGGCATCACCGGCAAGCACCGCACGATTGTGATTATCGACGCCTTCCAGAACCCGTATATTAGAAGCGACCTGAGCATTTTCGATAGCACCTTTGGCCTGCCCGATCCGACCTTCCACATCATTGCCCCCGATGGCCTGACTCCCTTCGACATCAACAATGCCGATGAAGTCGGCTGGTCGGGCGAGATCGCGCTGGATGTGCAGTGGGCGCATGCCGTCGCTCCGAGCGCCACCATCGATCTGGTACTCTCTAAGAGTGACATGGACGCCGACATCCTCAGCGCGACCAGATTTGTCATCGATCACAACCTGGGCGATGTCATCTCCCAGAGCTTCGGCGAGGGCGAGACGTGCATGGACCCGACCCTCCAGGTCCAGCAACATCAACTCTTCGCAGAGGCCACCCAGAAACACATCACGCTCTTTGCGTCCTCTGGCGATCAGGGCGCAGCCCAGCCGACCTGCGATGGCTCGTCTTTCTTCCTCAGCGCCTCGACTCCTGCCAGCGATCCCTATGTCACTGGCGTTGGCGGCACACACCTGAATGCCGATCTGACGACGGGCGCCTACGAGAACGAGACCGCCTGGAACGATAGCTTCGGCGCCAGCGGCGGCGGCTTCAGCACCATCTACAAGCGGCCTGGCTATCAGGAGCATGTGCCCGGCATTGACGGCTGGCGCGGCGTGCCCGATGTCGCCTATAACGCCGATGTCAACGGCGGCGTGCTGACCCACTGGGGCGTCGGCAACATCGTGTACGCCGGTGGCAGCCCAACTGACCCGACGCTCTTCTTCATTTTTGGTGGCACCAGCGCCGGTTCGCCACAGTGGGCAGGCATCACCGCGCTGGCCGATCAGGCAGCGCACCATCGCCTCGGCTTCCTGAATCCAGCCATCTATAGCATTGGCCGCAGCGATGGCTACCCGCAAAGCTTCCACGACATTACCGTCGGCAATAACACCTTTACTGGCGCGGGCGGAAATGGCGTGACTGTAACCATCACTGGCTACGAGACCAGTCCCGGCTGGGATCCCGTCACGGGCTGGGGCACGCCCAAAGTGGACCGACTGGTGACACTACTGATCCAGCGTATCATCGGCGGCAGCCAGGGCTAGGGTTGCGCCAGAGGCCAATCGGCAGATCAGGATAAAAGCGTCTGCTGCCTTTCATCCTGCCCATCTATGCAGCCACCCTCCCAGATGGGAGGGTGGCTGTCTTGTCTCCTGCTCTGGTGAGGCCAGGGAGCAGAAATCTTAACCTCATTACAAGCAATCTCAACCAGATCACCATCTTTTTATTATGCCTCTAAGCAAGGGGCATCTCTTATACTTTAAGCGTCTGATTGACTCATTGTATGCTGTCTGCCAGACAGGCCCAAAGAAAGGAGGCGCGGGCACCCCTCTATCAACCAGCCACCTACTCCCATTGGGCATCAACCTTCCGTAAACCGTCATTTTCTCCCTACCCGGCTTTCACTGATTGTAAAACGTATGTTATCGTTCGCAAAGAAGCGAGGGAATTACCAATGAGCGGACTTACCCAATCCATGCGGCGCCTCCTGACACGCTCGGCAGCCGGTCTCTTCCTGCTGCTCAACATGGTTGGCGGCGCTGCGGTTGTTCCGGCGGTTGCCGCCGCCGCAAGTGGGGGCCATTTCACCCCCGCCATTGGGGTGCATCCTCACTATCAGGTCGCCCAGGAGATTCAGAGCGGCCCAAACGTCACGTTCGGGTGCCAGCTCCCTGGCGCGGCGTTTCAATGCTATGGCCCCAGCCAGATTCGCAACGCCTATAACATTCAGTCGCTGCTGAACGACGGCATCACTGGCAAAGACCGCACGATTGTGATCATCGATGCCTTCGGCAACCCTTACATTCAGTCCGACCTGAGCATCTTCGACAGCACCTTCGGGTTGCCTGATCCCACCTTCAACATCATCAACCCTTATGGCGCCACCTTCGACAGCAGCAATCCCGATGATATTGGCTGGTCGGGCGAGATCTCACTCGATGTGCAGTGGGCGCATGCCGTCGCTCCCGCCGCCACTATCGATCTGGTACTGTCTAAGAGCGACCAGGACTCCGACATCCTGCAAGCCACAAAGTACGTCATCGACCATAATCTGGGCGATGTCATCTCCCAGAGCTTCGGCGAGGGCGAGACCTGCATGGACCCCACCCTCCTCGCCCAGCAGCACGAACTCTTCGCGGAAGCGACCCAAAAACATATCACGCTCTTTGCGTCCTCTGGTGATTCTGGCTCCGCCCAGCCCGACTGCAACGGCGACGGCGGCTACTTCCTGAGCGCGTCCACCCCCGCGAGTGATCCCAATGTCACCGCTGTCGGTGGCACCTCCCTGACCGCTGATCTGTCAACAGGCGCCTACCAGAGCGAGACCGCCTGGTCCGTTTTGAGCGGCGGCGGCTTCAGCACCATCTATAAGCGGCCTGGCTACCAGGAGCATGTCGCTGGCATTGACGGCTGGCGTGGCGTACCTGATGTCGCCTACAATGCCGACCCCAACACGGGCGTCCTGACCCATTGGGGCATGGGCCTCTACTACTACTATGGGATCAGCCCAACCAACCCACACTACTTCTTCAGCTTTGGTGGCACCAGCGCCGGTTCACCGCAGTGGGCGGGCATCACCGCGCTGGCCGACCAGAAGGCGCATCATCGCCTGGGCTTCTTGAACGACTCGATCTACAGTATTGGCCGCAGCGATGGCTATGCTCAGAGCTTCCATGACATCACCGTTGGCAACAACGATGTCTTTGGCATCGGTGACTACTACACCAGCACCGGCTGGGATCCCGTCACTGGCTGGGGCACGCCCAACGTCGCCAATCTGATTACCCTGCTCATCCGTCACGGCGGCAGCTAGGGCTAGCCATCGGTTGATGTAGAGCTAGACACAACGGGCAGGCGCGCCTGCCACGCATCCTGCCTCATCTTCGTGCCGCCGCTCTCAAGAAGAGGGGCGGCACTGCGTTCCAGGTGCTGTTCACCGAGCGTCAGCAACGCGAGCGGCTGAGCAAATAGCTCAGCCGCCTGCTGCTATCTCATCCAGCGCGCGGGCCAGCGCCGGGCGGAACAGCAGGGCCACATGTCCAGTGGGTTCCAGGGTCAGCGCGGGCTGGCCCCAGGCGCGCCAGAGCGCCAGCACGCACTCAGCCCCCACCAGGCGATCATAGCGCGCCGCCAGGATGCGCATGCGCGCCGGGGCAGTCCCTGGCCGCAGGTTCCCTGGCAAGACTGGCGCGAGCCAGCCCTCCAGCACACGCTGCGAGAGCCGTGCCCGGCGCAGTTGCCGCCGGATGCGCCCAGGAAACAGGCCATCATGCGTCATCATCCAGGCCAGGTTGGCGGCGGGTTCCACCAGCAGCGCGCCATCCAGCGGCAAAAGCGCGGCCACCAGCGCGGCCACCAGCCCGCCCAGGCTCCAGCCCGCCACGATCACCCGCCCGGCCCCCTCCGCGCGCGCCCAGCGCAGCACGTCGGCAGCATCGCACACCGCCTGGCCCAGCGCCGCCAGCGTGTGCGGCAGGTCGGGCGTCATCACCGCCGCCCTGGAGTCCAGCCGCGCCGGGCGGCGCTCCAGGTGATAGGGCAAAGCGATCTGCGCCACGCGGCAGCCGCGCTGCATCAGCCTGCGGGCGTGCCAGGCTTCCAGGTCCCAACTCTGGCACCCATTGACATGCAGCAAAAGCAGAAACGGCGTCTCGCCCGCCGCGTCTGAGCGCCTGGGCGCGTAATAGCGCCCAGGCACGCTATTATTGACGGCATCCGGCGACGTGACGCGGCTGGGAAAGGCGAAGCGCGAGACCGTGCCTGCCCTGGTGGTCACCAGCGGTTGCAGCGCGGCGCGCAGATCGGGGAGCGGACCATCGTCCACATGCAGCGCCGCCCAGAACGCCTCGACCTCCGGCGGCGCGTCCGGCAGGCGCAGCGGCAGATGCCGCGCCGCCATCGATGCGCGCATCGCCTGCCAATCCGCCAGCCAGGCTCGCGGTGAAGATAATGCAAACATCATTTAAACTGCTTCATCGTAGCTGTTTTCCCAGCGCGCGCAAGCCATCCAGGCCGAGTGGGACGCGCTGATGGCCGCCCCGGACCGGCTGATGCTCTCCATCCTGCTGCTGGGTTGTGGAACCAGACCAGCAGATCAATAATAGCCCGCGAAAGCTATCGCCGCGCCGCCGATGATGGCCCAGAGGGCAATCCAGAAGAGCCACGAGCCACCATGCCGGGCGCGCGCCTCGGCGCTGGTCGTGCTGCCAATCCAGGCGCGCGTGGAGGGCCGCGTCAAGAGCCAGACGATTAGCGCGCTGATGATCACCAGCACGATGGTGTAGGATAGGTCGCCAAAGCGCAGTTTGCCCAGTGAGGTAATCGTGCCGGGGATACCAATCAGCCCATTGATGACCAGCAGCGCGTTCGCCACGATCTGAATGATCCAGGCCACGCGCCGCCCCCGGCGCAGCGCCTCGCCCTGGGTGAAGACAATCGCTGCCGCCAGGAGTGTCAGCGGCACGATGGCTAACCGCAGGCCCAGCGGTTTCCCGGCCATCGCGCTGCCTGGGCCGGTTCCCAGCGCGTAGAAGACGCCATCAATCAAGATTTGCACCACCAGCGCCCAATCAAAGACCACCCCCGTGCCAATGCCACGCGGCCCAGGCCGCACCCGCGCCTGGGCCGCCGCTGATCCTGCCGATACGTGTTCTTCAGCATGTTCTGTCGTCATCGTTTCTATCTCCTGAACGCGCCAGTGTCACTCGGCGCGCGTGATACGTTCCCTTATTAATAAAACTATACGACAGCAATGCCACACGCGCTACCAGGTACGCCCGCGCGTTACGAGGCTGAGATCACAGAACCATCCCAAACGCCGGGTTTTGCCCTGCTGGCGTATCTTAGAAAATAGATAGCCGGCTATGCAACAACGTGTTGGGAAAAGGAGCGCGTGTCATGCCGCAGCTTGCAGGTGAGTCGTCGCCCGGCCTATCCCCTGGCGACCCGGCGCTGGTAGGTTTGGTGGAGCGAGCCAGAGCGGGAGAGGGCGCTGCTTTTACCGCGCTCTTTGAACACTACAACCTCCGTATCTTTCGCTACCTTGAACGTCTGGTAGATAATCCAGAGATTGGGCGCGATCTGACCCAAGACACCTTTATCGCCGCCTGGCGTGGCCTGCCAGATTTACACGACGCCGAACGCTTTAG
>JBJKSJ010000429.1:0-2568 GCA_046704085.1 Ktedonobacterales bacterium
GGATGAGCCAGTCGCCGGAACACTGCAAGCCCCGCCACAGGAGGCCCCCGCGACCAGTACGCCTGAATCGCCGACGCCCCAGCCGCCAACGACCGGCGCGCAGCAGCAACCAGCGCCGCGCCCTGGAGGACAGCGCCCTGCCGCCAGGGGCGGCAAGTCCGCGCCGACCACGCCATCGCGCGAGGGCACGCGCCAGGCGCGTCCAGAAACTGGCGGCAAACAACCGCCCCGACCCTCTGGCGGGAGCAAGAAGCGCAAATAGGGCCATTGGGCCGATAGGTGGGCAAAGGTTCGCTCGATCAGGAGCGGAGGCAGAACAGCACGCGCTCAGGCTCTGGGTCTCTTTCCATTTGTCTCTGCCTGGATGAGAATAGGAAGGCAGAAACTCCTCCCAGGAGAGCGACCCAGGCCGTTTTTCTAGTGTCAAGAAAGAGTGTGTGATGCAGCTTCCCCTCCCTGATGGCTGGCAGGCGCTGCTGGCCGATGAACTTGCGCAGCCATACTTCAAGCAACTGCGGGCGTTTGTCGATGAGGAGCGCCGCGCGCAGACGGTCTTCCCGCCAGAGCAAGAGGTTTTTTCGGCCCTGGCAGCGACGCCCTATGACCGGGTGAACGTGCTGCTGCTGGGGCAAGACCCCTACCACGATGATAACCAGGCGCACGGCATGGCCTTTTCGGTGCGCCCCGGCATCAAGCCGCCCCCGTCGCTGAAGAATATGTTTCTCGAACTGCGCAGCGATGTCGGTTTTCGCATCCCCAACAACGGCTATCTGGTTCCCTGGGCCACCCAGGGCATCTTGCTGCTCAACGCGGTGCTGACCGTTCGGGCGCACGAACCCAACTCGCACAAGAATCACGGCTGGGAAACCTTCACCGACGCGATTATTCGCACGGTCAACGCCAAGCCCGACCCGGTGGTCTTTGTCCTCTGGGGCGCGTATGCGCAGAAAAAAGTCGCGCTGATCGATACCGGGCGGCACACGATCATCCAATCGGCGCATCCTTCGCCGCTTTCGGCGCGCGCCGGATTCTTTGGCAGCAAACCCTTCTCGCGGATCAACGCGGCCCTGCGCGCTGCTGGCAGGCCAGAGATCGACTGGCAACTCCCCGACCTGTAACGCTGGCGCCAGTGGTGGCCCCACCCCTGCCGACACGGAGGCCAGCGGTACAGGGAACCACTCCTGCCGGCGCAGTGTGGCGCGATGCGCAGAAAATCAGTGGCCTGCGACCTGGATTCAGGCGGCATCTTCAGGCATACTCTACTTGCAGCACAGGAACGGGCGTGGGAGACAGGTGGCGAGGCAACGTGGCAGTTGGGCAGCGGGGCAGCGTCGTGGGGGGGATGGGGACAGGGAGTGCTGCTTATCTCCTCATGCTGGCTGTGGGCAGGTGGTGGCAACGTGGAAGGGAGGCGCGGCGCCCACAAGCCAGCATGTCTTTTCTCCCCAACGATCTCTTCCACCCTCAGCGCAGCCTTTCCAGCGGAGAACCAGAAAGAGGGGCTTGTTTGCCACAGCAAAGGGTGTATAATTTGGCGCAACGGTAGAGCCGTCTCCTACCCGACTTCTGAAAAGGGTCAAAATCGAGCGAAGTAGTTGAGGAGGCTGTTTATGGAGCGTTGTGTCTTTTGCGGGGCGGGGCTGGCCCTTGGATCCAGGCTTTGCCACCAGTGTGGCCGCTTGCAGCCTGCCGAGGGATCGCAGACCACGCAGCCAGAGAGCGCCAGCGGACCACAGATGACTGATCCCCTGCCAACAACCGCCGATGGAGCGCCGGAGCGCCGCTGCCCGCATTGTGGCGCCGAACTGCCCGCGCGCGCGCGTTTCTGCCCTGGCTGCGCCCGGCCAGTCAGCGACCGCTGCCAATACTGCGGGGCCGAACTCCTGCCGGGAGCGCGTTTCTGTACCGGCTGCGCTCAGCCGGTGACATCGCTCACCGAGCAGACCATCGGCAGCGCCCCCCAGGGCTTCTCATCCTCGCCGTCTCTCCCCACTGCCGAAACGCTGGTCGTGAGGCCAACGATGCCCGTCCCAGGCGCGGGATTCCAGACGCCCACCGTTCCAGGCGTGGGCGCCTGGCCGCCGATGGGCGCGCCAGGCTACTCAACGGCTCCTGCCTGGGGGCAGCCAGGCTACTTCCCCTCGCCTGCCCCGTCGCCAGAGTTTCCAGAAGGATCAGGTCCATTTGGAGCGCCGCCCCAGCCGTCGACCGGACCAGGCAGCCCACGCGGCCCACGTCCTGGTTTCCTGGGCAGCGTCGCCGGAAAAGCGGTGACGGCCATCCTGGTGGCCGCGCTGGTTGCCGGGACCGCCGGACTAGTCGCGCTCGCGCTGCGCTCGCATACAGCAAACACACCCCCCAGCGCGGCAGTCGGCAGCCCAACAAGCACCATCGAGCCGACCGGCGCGCCCAGCGCCACCGCCAGAGCTACCGCAACCGCTACAACGGCGGCAACACCGACGGCAGGGCCAGGAATCACGCCGACCACACCCCCGACGCCGACCGCAACACCCAATCCAACCGCGCCCCCAACGCCGACCGCAACGCCAGCGCCCAGCCTGGGGTCCA
>JBJKSJ010000430.1:0-6137 GCA_046704085.1 Ktedonobacterales bacterium
GCAGATGTTGCCGCACCCGGAGCAAGCCATGCATGCCGAGTCCGTGGGCACCGCAAGCCCCTACGACACCCATCAGCAGGCTCCAAAGCAAGCGGCAGTGCCTCCATTCCCAGTCCTGCTTTGCGGCAGCATCTCGACGAGCCTCGAGCAAGCACGGGAGCTTGCAAAGGCAGGCGTCGGCGTCCTGGATCTGATCCTGGACTTCGGCGGCTTGCCCATCGATGACATACTGGCGAACTTGCGCCGACTCGGCAATGACGTGTTGCCAACGCTTCACACGTTCTCGAGTTGACGCGCGAGCCACGCCTGGCAACGTGGGACATTCGTCCGGGTGGCAAGCGCGTCGTACACGAGAACGCTGCCAGGTAGGAAGCGTATCAGGCTTCCTGGCGGCTGGGAGATAGGCGACCGGCCGCCAGGCTTCTGTGCCTTGTCGTTGGACCGAGCGCGGCTTGGTATCAATGCCCCTCTGTCATGACCACTCCAAGGAGACATCGATGGCAGTCAGCAACAAAACCATAACCAGCGAACTCCAAGCACTCATTACCAGCGCAGCGGAACTGCGCAAAGTATTTGCCCAGACCTCAGCCCAGGTCGATGCACGGGGTGAAGACCCCGGCGAAAATCTGCGCCAGATCGCAGAAGCAGGACTGCGGCAACGGGATGGAAGCCTGGTGGCTGACGACGAGGAGCCGGCAGCTCAGTGGAGCCTCTCGGCGCTGGCCCAGGCAGCCAAGGAGGCAGGGATCTCGGGCAAACGCAGCCAGATCCGCCGCATTCTGCTCCGCGAGGGTGTGCGCTGGCGCGGGATCCATAGTTGGGGAGAGCCGCGAGAGAAGGACTTCGCCTCAAAAGAACCGCGGTCGTCAGCCACTACGTGAGTCCCCCTGCTGGCTCGACGACCCTCTGCACCGATGAACTGGGTCCGGTGGTGCCGCGCACCTTTCCTCCCCCTCGGGGCTGGTCAGCGAATGGACACCGGATCAAAGCGCCGCTGGATTACGAGCGTGGCCCAGAGAAAACCTGGGTCTATGGAGCCCTGCGGGTGCGGGACGGGTAAGAACTGGCGCGCTGTGTGCCCTCACGGAACTTGAAGCACTCCATCGCCCTGCTCGCCGCCATCGAAGCCGACCATCCCAAAAGGGACCTGTTCCTGATCACCGACAATTTGTCGAGTCACCACAGTCTGGAGACGCGCACCTGGCTGGAGGCACATCCGCGCCTGCACCACGTCTTCATTCCGACGGGGGCGTGCTGGCTCAACATGCAGGAAGGCTGGTGGCAGCTCTTCCGCCGCGATGCCTTCGCTGGGCAGAGTTTTGCCAACCCCAAGGAGATCGACCAGGCGCGCTGGGTCGCCACCAAGCAACTCAACTAGCGTGCTCACCCATGGGTCTGGGGACGTCCTCCCAAGACACCGCGCCACAGGCGGCGTCTCTTTTCTTATCGTATTTAAGGAACGCAGCACTAATCACGCGCACAACCAATAAGGCGAGGGAGTTTTCCCCCGCCTTCAAGCCTGAACAGGTCCTGTTTTTCTGCTGGGAGTTTGGCTCCTATCTGCCGCGTCGGTCCTGATCAGCACGTGGCCGAGCTTCATTCACTGTCAGGGTTTGCGTTCCCAGGAGCGTCCCATTGAGTCCCGTAATGGCCTGGCGCATAGTCGCTTCGTCCGCCATCTCGATGAAGCCAAAGCCCTTGCTTCGCCCAGTATCCCGATCCGTCACTACATGGGCTTCCACCACCTCGCCGTAGCTGCCAAACAGCTCTGTCAATTGGGCATTGTCCACTGTATAGGGGAGGTTTCCTACATAAATCCGCGTGGCCATTGCTGGCCTCTCTTTCTTGCAGGCGCGTACGCAAACCTGCTCTGGCTCTTAGATGAGCTATCACTGAAGACCACAACCGATTCGCATCAGGGCGTCGCTCGACCGACTGGTGGAAATCGGCGTGTTCAGGAAGGCAGGCGGGCTGCCCGAGACCACGAGGGGGAAGGGCGAACGCGATCAACGCGGTTTCCAGTATATCACAGTGCAGCGCAAAGTGGAGCTGTTCCCTCTGCCCATCGCAGAGCGAGCGTATCAGGTGAACGCAGAGGCGGGGATTGCCAACGGCGCAGTGCCAGTAGAGCGTGTCATTGACACCATGCGGGCCAGCGCGTATACTTAACGGGAGATACGCGGAATTCAGAATCATTACGAGAGAAGCGCAACACCATTCATTCATTGCTGAATGGTCACGGCCATTCCTCCCCGAGCCAGAAACCGCCGAGATTCGGATCAGGAGAGGAGGAAAGCCAGTGTCCGAAGTCAAGATGAGTGAAAACGAGTCGTTCGAATCCGCCCTGAAGCGGTTCAACCGCGAGATTCGAGCCTGATGGCATGCTCGCTGAGGCGCGCCGTCGCAGACACTACGAAGCGCCCAGCGCTACACGCAAGCGCAAGGCAGCAGCCAGAAAACGCAAGGCCCGCAAGGGCGAGACTCCCTCAAGTTTGTCCCACTGTTGAGCACACCCTTTCAGGAAACGGTGATGAGAGCCGGGCCGTGTTTTGGTGCGACCCGGCCTTTTTTGCTGCCGACCTGGAGAGAAAGAGAAGATGACACATGACACTCGGCGATGCCCTCAAAGCTTCCCGTACCCTGGGCCAGGCGATCAATCGGTCAGGAACCTATGCTGTCACCGTGGTTGAAAAAGATGAAACCCTGTTCCAGGTGAACACGCCGCCGACAATCTACATCGTGAGTGCGATGCGGGATCTGACCACCAGGAAGTGCTTCGAGCCAGTCTACGAAAGCCAGCTTGGCCTGGCAGATATCGAATTGTTCTTGCGCCGCACTAGTAACCGCCCACCCACCGACGATCTCAACCCAGCGGCTTGGGAACCGGTTCATTAAGCCTTCCCAATGGACAGGTGCGGGTGGGTGGAGAAAAATCCGAGGGAATGCAAGTGCGGCATCGACAGCGCTCGTGCTCGGCTTCTGGGAACTCGCTGGCCCTGGCTGGTACTGGCACCCTGTGGGCAAGCGGTCAAGCGCCCAGATGAAGGTACATTCCAGGCCCTCCATAAAAAAAGCAAATGTCTCCCCGCTCAAGGAGGGGGACGCGTGAGGAGAGAGACACATTAACGTTAGAGACATTGATCAGGCCGTTGATCTTTCAACGGCCGAAGGTGCGCGTATCGCCACAGAGGCGTTTCGCGCTTTGGGACTCGGGGCGGCTGCTCTGCACGCGATTACCGACCTGGGGTATAGGGTGCCAACCTCAATTCAGGAACAGACGATTCCGCTGCTGCTGGCCGGGCGAGACGTTCTTGGACAAGCGCCTACTGGCACAGGCAAAACAGCTGCGTATGGGCTGCCTCTGATCGAGCGGTTGAACGAGGTAGAATTGCGCCCGCAGGGGCTGGTGGTGGTGCCAACCCGCGAACTGGCGATGCAGGTTGCCGAAGCCCTGCACGAACTGGGCAAGTACCGAGCAGTGGTGACCCTGCCCATCTACGGTGGGTCACCCTATGATCGCCAATTGCGGTCCTTGAAGCGCGGAGTGCAGATCATCATCGGCACACCAGGGCGATTGTTGGATCACCTGGGACGGGGCACGCTCAACCTGGACGGCGTGCGGACGGTGGTGCTGGATGAAGCCGACGAGATGCTGACTATGGGCTTCCTTGAGGATATTGAGGCGATTCTTGCCCGCTTACCCATCGAACGACAAACCGCGCTCTTCTCTGCCACCATCCCGACTCGCATTGCCAATTTGGCCGAACACTATCTGCGTCAGCCGATACCAGTGAGCGTAGCCGCGCGGGAGGCTATCGCTCCACGCGTGCGCCAGGTCTATTACGAGGTGCCAGGGCACATCAAGCCCGACGCGCTGGCGCGCCTTCTGGACATGGAAGAGCCTGAATCAGCGATCATCTTCGTACGCACCCGGCGGGATGCTGATCACCTGACTGAATACCTCAACAGTATGGGCTATCTGGCCCAGGCAATTCACGGCGAGATCAGCCAGGGGCAGCGCGAACGCACGCTGGAGCGCTTTCGTGCCAGGCATACACCGTTGCTGGTGGCGACAGATGTGGCGGCACGCGGCCTGGACATCCCCGCCGTCAGCCATATTATCAACTATGATCTGCCGCTAGATGCCGAATCCTATGTCCATCGCATTGGGCGGACTGGCCGCGCCGGGGCCACTGGCGAGGCGCTAACTCTAGTTACGCCCCGCGAGCGACGCCAGCTCAGGCTCATCGAGCGGGCGATTCATCGGCGACTGGAGCAAATGCATCTGCCGACGGCAGCGGATGTGACCGGGCGACGCCTGGCAGCGTTCCGCGAGGAGGTGCTGCGGGTGCTGGATGCCGGGCAGTTGGACCCCTTTCTCACACTCGTAGAGGACCTGGCAGGCACACATGATCCGGCCGAGATTGCAGCGGCGGCCTTCAAAATGGCGACACAGACACGAGAGGCGAACCGACCAGGTTACCGCTCGTCCTCGCTGACACTGGGAGAGCCAGCGATACCTGAAACCCCGCAAGAACCGCCTGCCAGGATGATCGAAAGACGAGCGCCAGGGTCTCCCCCCCAGAAGAGCCGACAGAAGCACCCAATACAGCACCCGATGACCAGGCTTTTCTTGCGGATTGGCAAGCGTGATGGGGTAAGGCCAGGAGATATTGTCGGGGCGATCGCCAATGAGGCGAACCTGCCGGGCGAGACAATTGGCGAGATTGCTATCTACGAAACCTTTTCGTCCGTTGAGATCCCCAAGCCGCTGTTAAAGACCGTACGCCTCGCACTCAATCGAACGACCATCCGGGGTCAGGCTCCTCAAGTGTCACTGGCATGTCTACCGGGCAGGTGGCAGGACCACGAGAACCAGCAGAGGCAGGAGAGACAAGCAGGAGCGCGCAGCAGGAGTACAAGGCAGAGACGTCTGCCCATACGCCAGAGAGGGAGCACCACCTGAGAGGCGAGCGAAGAGACGACCGGAAAGAGAACCTCAGAGGAGGAAGCGTTGAGCGTGGGGCATGCTGCAGAGCATGAGGATCGGTAGATCCTGGCTTCCTCCTGAGGAAGAAATGCGCCCTCGTGAACGGAATGAGAGCGCGAACGGTCACTGGGGTGGCTGTAGTCTGATGCTGCCGCCTTGCGACAGCACATAGCCAAAGTTCCCATTGGATGAGAGGCAGGCGGAAGTATCTTGTATCGCTTTTCCAGAAGGATGACTTGTACCCCTTCCTAAGGAAGAAGCGGGTCGGCTTTATGGTGAAACGTTTTGGTACCGGCGAGGTGATTGGCTGGCAACTACTTCTTTGGCGGCTCCTGCTCCTTTTCTTTTCTAAGGAGCGCTGAGAGGCTACTCTCGCCCGTTAGTAACTCTTTGCGAGCAGTACGCAACACTCGGCGCACGGCCTCATATGAGGTGTGATAGCTTCTGGCGATCTGACGCAACGACTCCCTTGCGCCACGCGCTGCAACACCGACGGCCATTGATCGGGAGGGATTTTCAAGAGGGGAATCGGGGGATTGACGTGCTGCTTTTGAGGAAGTGGCGCTGTTACGCTGCTGATGCGCAGCTTGGCGCGCAATAGCCAAAAGGTTGGCGGCCCTGCTGCCCGTCGGTTCCTCCTATGCTTGCTTGATTTCAGGCCAGATAGCAGCAGGGTTCATACTCTGCTGCTTTTGTTTGCTCCTCATTCCGCATGAAGGTTTGTGACATGCTCGCTTGGTTTTTCTCTCCATTCTTTAAGAGCGTGTCCTGCAATGCAAAGGGCAAGAGCATACCTCCCACACTATGCGCTGAGCGATGACCAGCTGACCGTTTTTATGGCATACCTGGGAAGATGCACCAGGCGCTGAGGGCTCGAGCCGCAAAAAGGTGGCTTCCTGCCCATGCCCGCCTCGACTCAGTTGGGGGCAGCCTCGCGGCAGGGTGAACCAGAAGGTGCTGCCCTGCCCAGGGGTACTCTCGACGCCGACCTGGCCCCCCTGCTGCTCCATGATGGTCCGACAGATGTAGAGTCCCAGCCCTAAGCCAATGCCCGTGCCACTCTGCACTTCAATGCCTGGCGCGCGATAAAAGCGCTCAAAGATGTGCTGCTGCTGGTCCGGAGCCAAGCCTGGCCCCTGGTCACCGA
>JBJKSJ010000431.1:0-15303 GCA_046704085.1 Ktedonobacterales bacterium
CCATTATGCAGCAGCCCGCCGACCTTCTGCGGCCACAGCTTCTCCTCACGCAAAATGGGCAGCCCGTCACCTTCACCTTTCTGCGCGATGCACAGGGGCAAAAAATTCATGCCACCCAGGACCAAAGCGACCAGATTCAGCAGCTTTTGCGCCAGGGCCAGCTTGCAGGGATCGGCCTCATCCCCGAAAGCTTGCGCGTCTACACTGATGGCAGCCTGGCCGCGCAGATACTTGGCTTCATCCAGCAGGATACCGGCATCGGTCAGTATGGCCTGGAAAAATACTATAACTCCCTGCTGGCCGGTCAACCAGGCCAACTCATCGCCGATACCGATGTCAATGGCAATCCCCTTGCCATCGGCGATCAGGTCTGGCAGCCGCCAGTGAACGGCGCTGATCTCACCCTCACCATCGACGCCAACGTGCAACTGACCGTCGAGCAAATGCTCCACGCCGCCATTGTGCAACATAAAGCCGATGGCGGCTCCGTCATCATCGTAGACCCCAAAACCGGCGCCATCATTGCAATGGCAAGCGAACCCAGCTTTGACCCCAACCACTACAGCGACGTACCTTCGTATCAAAACTTCAGCAACCCCGCTGTCAGCAACATCTACGACCCTGGCTCAACCATGAAAGCCGTCACAATGGCCGCCGGAATTGACCTGCACCTCATCACGCCGGATACCACGCTCACCGACCCCGGCTACTACAATGTGGACGGCACCCCCATTCACAACTTCGATGACCTCAGCTATGGCACAGAAACCATGACCCAGGTGCTTCAGCACTCGGCGAACGTCGGAGCCATCTGGGTCGCATTACAAAAACTTGGCGCGCAGAACTTCTACCACTACCTCGACCAGTTCGGTTTCGGCGCCCCAACCGGCGTAGACTTGCCCACCGAGAGCGCCGGGCTGGTCCCCACGCCGGGCGACCACACCAACCTGACCCTGGCCGAAAACAGCTTCGGCGAAAGCATCGGCGTCACGCCCCTTCAGATGGTCATGGCCTACGCCGCGCTCGCTAACGACGGTGTACTGATGCGCCCCTACACTGTCGCCTCCGCCACGCAAAACGGCCACACTACCACGTTTGGCCCGCATACCATCCGCCAGGCCATCAGCCCGCAAACAGCGCAAACAATCACCCAGATGCTCGTACAATCAGCGGCAGATGGTGAGGCAAGCCAGGCGTTGGTTCCAGGGTATCAGATCGCCGCGAAAACCGGCACATCAACGCCCGACAGCAACTCCACAAACGTGACCTACGCATCCGTTGCCGGATACGCGCCGACATCCAATCCGCAATTTGTCATGCTCGTCAAAATCGATCACCCCCAAGACCCAATTTTTGGGGCGCTGGTCGCCGCGCCACTCTGGCATAACATTGCCGCCTGGCTCTTCCATTACTATCGTATCCCTCCCGACCAACCGGCTGGCGCCAGCTAGCGGCAGAAGAGCCGATGCAACAGGATAAACCGTGTAAAGATATGAGGTGGAGCAAGAGAAAAAGGACCAAAGATGAAACCGGAGACGGGTTGGGGGCACACTTGAGAAGCCAGGAGCGTCAGCGCCTGGGAAGGCTATAGGAAGCATGGATGCCAAACAATCGGTTGAACGTCTGTAAAGTGAAAAAGTATACGCAACAAATCGCAGAAAAGCCCTGACCGGAACGTGGCCTTCAAGGGCAAAGGCCATGAACTCACCCAGCGAGGCACGCCTCGCTTCAACTATAGAGCAAGGCTTCGGATACACAATGGATGAACACGAAGGAACACTGAACGAGGAGGGAGGGCTATCCAGCATGCCAACTATGGCCGCAATTCGCCTGGCAGAGCTTCGCGCTGCCCTGGCCGACGGCTGGGAAATCGTGCAGCCTATTTTCGCCCGCCCGCTCTGGTCATCAGTCAATGATACCAGCACCGCCTTTAATTTTGTCTTGCGGCGTGAGCGGCGCGTGCGTTTAATTACCGTTCCGCACGACCTTGCCGTCGAACGTTTTATACATGAGCAGCATCTGACTGTCGATAAAGCCTGATCGTTCTCGCGTCTGGGCCAGAGCATCATCGTAGCCCAGACATCATCTCCACGCAGCCAATACCTGCTCAGTTGCTTCAAGGCTTTGTGTCCCTAAGAGCAGGCGAGCGCAAAACGGCTGCGCAGTAAGCTTGAATCAAGGATTCTCGTATGCAGGTATCTGGAAAACGTGTCACCGTCGTTGGCCTGGGGCGTGAGGGAGTAGCCCTGGTTCACTATCTGGGCGCGCAAGGCGCCCGGATTACAGTGAGCGATAGCAAATCTGAGGCCGAGCTTGCCCCCTATCTGGCGCAGATCCAAGGCATCCCTGCCAGGCTCTCCCCTGGCAGGCACGCCCCTGAAGATTTCCTTCAAGCCGACATCATCTTTATTAGCGCCGGTATCCCCACCGATCTCCCGCCGCTCGTTGAGGCGCGCCAGCGTGGCATCCCCATCAGCAGCATCACCCGGCTCTTCTTTGAACTCTGCCCTGCGCCCATCATCGGCATCACCGGCAGCAGCGGCAAAACCACCACCACCACGCTCATCGGCGAATTGCTCAAAGCGCAGGGCGACCGGCACGTCATTGTCGGCGGCAACATTGGCCGCACCGTTCTGGGCGACCTGCCCCACATCACCCCCGACTCCATCGTCGTCCTGGAGATGAGCTTCAACCAGCTAGAAATTATGACGCAAAGCCCGCACATCGCCCTACTGCTCAACATCACCCCCAATCATCTGGACCGCTGCGGCACGATGGAGGTCTACACCGAATGCAAGCGCCAGATCCTCTATCACCAGCGCCCCGACGATGTTGCCATCCTGAACCCCGATAACCCCCTCAGCGCCGAGTCCCGCTCTTGCACACCTGGGAGGGTCCTCTGGTTCAGCCGCCAGCATCCGGTCGAAGTGGGCGCCTTCCTGGAGGATGACTGGTACGTCTTTCGCGATTTCGATGGCCGCAAGACACGCATCTGCCAGGCCAGCCGCACCCTCATCCCTGGCGACCACAACCGCGAGAACGTGCTGGCCGCCATCGCGGCAACAAGCCTGGTCGGCGTCCGGCCCGAAGCCATGACGCGCGTGATTAGCAGCTTCTCAGGCGTGGCACACCGCTTGCAATACGTTGCTGAGGTGAACGGCGTCCGCTACATCAATGACTCAATAGCAACCGCGCCGGAGCGCATGATGGCTGCCCTGAACGTCTATGAACAGCAGAATCAACCCTTAGTCCTCATTGCCGGTGGGCGCGATAAGCATCTGCCCTGGGAGGAATGCGCCGAACGGATCGTGCGTCAGGTTCACGCGCTAGTGCTGCTGGGAGAGGCAACCAATTTGATCGCCAACGCCATCAGCGCCGCCCGCGAGCGCGTTCCTGCCAACGAGCAGGCGCTGCGAGAGACCTATCGCGCCTCCAGCATGGCAGACGCCCTGCATGGCGCCACCAGCCTTGCGCAGGCTGGTGATGTAGTCTTACTCTCACCCGGCGGCACCAGTTTTGATCTCTTCGTTGATTTCGCTGATCGGGGCGCGCAATTCGCCAGAGAGGTCCATAAACTACAGGAGGGATAAGGGGGAAAAGAAGAGCGTGGTAACAAGATGGCCTTGAAAGCAAACAACAAACGCCGGAGCAACACCGAACAGAACCGGCCACCGATTATTCGTTCTCCCTCGCTGGAAAACCGAGAGCAGCTTGCCACGCCGCCTGCGCGACTCCGCCGCGTGGCAAGCGCCGTTGCTGACGCCAAACCACGCTCCAACAAGGCATCAAACTCTGGTCCCCTGGGAAATCTCCCCGAGAACCAGGACAAAACGCCCGGCGCGCAATCAGACCAGCTAGAGCGCCACATCGAACCCCTGCCCCCGCCCACCGGGCGTGGTGATTATAAGCTGCTTGCCACTGTGGGAGGATTACTCTGCTTTGGCCTGGTCATGGTCTACAGCGCCAGCACCACCGCCGTCTATGGCGATCCCTCCTACTGGTTCCGGCGCGAACTGCTCTGGGTAGGGCTGGGACTCCTTGCCATGTTCGTCACCACCAGCATCGCCTATGATCGCTGGCGGCGCATCTCCGTCCCCATCATGGCTGGCACGCTGGCGCTGCTGGTTCTCGTGCTGGTCGTCGGCAAAAACATCAACGGCGGCCAACGCTGGCTGCCGCTTGGCCCTTTCACCTTTCAGCCCAGCGAACTTGCCAAGCTCACCTTTACTCTGTATATTGCCGACTGGCTTTGGCGCAAAGGAGAACAGGTCGGCAGCTTTATCTATGGGCTGCTCCCTTTTGCCATCTTGACGGGGTTCGTCATTATGCTCGTTATACTCCAAAATGATATGGGCACGGCCATCATCATCGCCGCCTTTGCAGTGGCGATGTTCATCACCGCAGGCGCCAACCTGTGGCGCCTGCTCCCCATGATGATCTCCGGCGTTGTCACCTTCGCCTTCATCGCCTTCAACACACCCTTCCGTATCTCCCGGCTGGAAGCCTTCCGCGACCCCCTCAACTGCGCCTCCAGCGCCTCCTATCAGGTCTGTCAGGGGATTATCGCGCTCGGCTCCGGCGGCCTCACCGGCCTTGGGTTGGGCGCCAGCCGTCAGAAAGCGGGCTACTTACCCAACCCCTGGACCGACTCGATCTTCGCCGTCTTCGGCGAAGAACTCGGCTTCATCGGTTGCCTGGTCCTCAACCTGCTCTTCGTAGTGCTGACCTAAGGGGCGTTTCGCGTCGGGCGACGCGCCCCGGAGATGTACGGCGCGTTGCTGGCAACCGGCATTGCCTGCTGGATTGCCGTCCAGGCGATCCTCAATATTGGCTCGGTCGTCGCCCTCATCCCTTTCACGGGCGTACCCCTGCCCTTCGTCAGCTTTGGCGGCTCGTCGTTGGTCACAACGATGGCTGCCGTCGGCATTTTGCTCAACATTTCACGCTACAGTCATCATCCATCACCATCAGGAACACAGAAACATGCGGGTACTGATCTCAGGCGGCGGCACCGGGGGGCATATCTACCCGGCGCTGGCCGTCGCTAAGGCGCTCCAGAGCGCCTATAACGTCGAACTCCTCTACCTGGGCGACGAGCGCGGCCTGGAAACCCAGCTTGTGCCCAAAGCTGGACTTCCCTTTGCCAGCATTCGCGCTGGCAAGCTGCGTCGTTATCTCTCCTGGAAAACCTTCACCGACCTGGGCCGCATACCCGTTGGCTTTATCCAGGCTATCGGCCATCTGCGCCGCTTCCGGCCCGATGTCGTCTTTACCAGCGGCGGCTACGTCTCCGTCCCAACCGGCTTTGCCGCCCGCCTGATCGGCGTCCCCTTGATTACCCATCAGCAGGATGTCTCGCCGAACCTGGCAAACCGCCTCCTGCGCCCGCTGGCGACACGCATCACCGTCTCCTTCGAGGATTCCCTGCGCTACTTCCCAGCCAAAAAGACTAGCCTGACTGGCAATCCGGTACGCGAGGCGATACTGAACGTCGTAGATATGGAAACCAGCGCAGCCAAACAATCGTTCGGCCTTGATCTTGCATTGCCGCTCGTGTTAGTCACCGGCGGCAGCCAGGGAGCAAAACATCTCAACGAAGTGGTTGTCACCAGCCTGCCGACCCTGCTTCCAGGCTGCCAGGTGCTTCAGATCAGCGGCGCGCGGACCTTTGCCGAAACCAGAGACAATGCAGAACGTCTTCTTGCGAACCACCCAGATTGGAAGCAGCGTTATCGGCTCTATGAGTATCTCGACGCCGAGATGCCTCTGGCGTTGGCCGCCGCCGATGTGGTACTCTGCCGTTCTGGCGCAGCCACACTGAGCGAACTGGCCGCGCTGGGTAAGCCTGGCATCCTGGCGCCTTTGCCACCCGGTTTTGGCGGCTCGCCACAGGCTGTCAACGCAGCCATGTTCGCTCAGCACGGCGCGGCCAAAGTTATACGTAACGCCGACCTGGCGCCAGAGTCATTAAGCGCCTTGCTGCTGTCGCTCTTGCGCGACCACGAGCAGTTGAGTACGCTCGGCACAGCAGCGCGAGCGCTGGCGCGGCCCAACGCCGCAGCCGACCTGGCAGCATTGATCGCCAGCATGGCAAAAAAACAATCATCACAAGGAAACAGTAGTCGATAGAGGTCGTATGGTACAATATAGATCAGCTAACCAAATAACAACGGTAGCGCCTGCGCGGCATATTCACTTCATCGGAATAGGTGGGCATGGCTGCTCGGCAGTCGCCCAGCTCGCGCAGGCGCTGGGCGAGCGTGTCAGCGGCTGTGAGCGCACGATGGGCGACAGCGAGATCACCCGCATGGTGCAGGATGCTGGCATCTCCGTGCTGGAAGGCCACAGCCCCGACCATCTCGACGGTGTTGACCTGCTCGTCTACGTCCCGGCGGCGCTGGTTTTTAATCCCCACAATCCAGAGTTTCTGGCTGCCGCCGAACGTGGCATCCGCGCCATCACCTGGCAGGAACTGCTGGGCGAATATATGCGTGGCGCGCTGGGCATCTCGGTGGCAGGATCGCATGGCAAAGGCACCACCTCGACCATGATCGCACTGCTTCTAGTAGACGCCGGGCTGGACCCCACCTGCGAGATTGGCGCGGTGGTCCCGCGCTTCCATGCCAACTTCCGGCTGGGTCAGAGCCAGTATTTCGTGAATGAAGCCGATGAATACAACTTCAACTTTTTGCACTATCACCCGCGTATCGCGGTCATTACGAACTTTGATCTCGACCACATCGAGTACTATCCGACGTTCGATGATTATCTGACAGGCTTCGAGCGCTTTGTGCGTGGCATGGATATGAGCGACCGCTGGGAGACTCCGCCCACGCTTATAATGGGCGCGGACGGCAAAGGCGTGGCTGACTTTCGCCAGCGCCTGGCCGATTGGCCGGGTCGCATCCTGACCTATGGCCTCAATCCCGCCAGCGCGCCCGATTTCCTCGGCGTGGACGTGCGCCTGCACGGGGAAACCAGCTTCGAGGTGCGACATGGAGCAGCATCGCTTGGGCGCTTCAATCTGCTCTTGCCGGGGCGTCATGTCGTCGAGGACGCCCTTGCCGCCATCACCGCAACCAGCCTGCTTGGCATCACGCCGGATGATGCCCGCGCCAGCCTGGCAAACTTTGGAGGCTTGCAGCGCCGGTTTGAGATTCGCTCCACCGCGAACAACCAGATTTTGATCGATGACTACGGCCATCACCCCACCGAGGTGGCGGCCACCATTGCAGCAGCGCGCGTCCGTTATCCAACACGGCGACTGATTGCCGTCTTTCAACCTGCGCTCTTCTCGCGGACTACACGCTTTTTCGACGAGTTTGTGGCCGCCTTCGATCAGGCCGATGAGGTCATCATCAGCGATATTTACGGCGCGCGCGAGCATGATCCCGGCAACATTCACGCGCAGATGCTGGTGGAGGCCATCCGCCAGCGCCCCGCCTTTGCCAGGCGCATCGAGCATGTCATCTACGGCGCCTCGCTGGCCGAGACACAGCGCCTGCTAGAGCAGATGCTGGCGCCTAATGACGTTGCGCTCTTGATGGGGTCTGGCACGGTCTACAAAATCACCGAGGCAATGGTCGGGCCATCACCACTCCTTGGATAATCGAGATTGGCTGCATCATGGAAAAGAAACAACCAGTAACAGTGACACAATGGACTTTTGATCTGCACCAGATGACGAGTGCCCTGCACGCGCGCTTTGGCGCGCGCGTGCGCTTGAACGAGCCTCTCTCGCGGCACGGCACTTTTGGCGTCGGCGGCCCTGCCGATGCCTGGTTAGCAGTGGAGAACGAAGCCGATCTCATTACGCTCGTCTCAATGGCCGCCGCGCAGCGTTGGCCGCTGCTGCTTGTCGGCAACGGCACCAATCTGCTCTATATGGATACAGGCGTGCGCGGCATCGTCGTCCAGAATGCGCTCTCCACATGGGAACTGACCGATCTGAACAATGGAACGGCTCGTCTGACTGGCGGCGCAGGCGTCAACCTGCCCAGGCTAGTCAACGACCTCGCCGCCAGAGGCTGGAGCGGCCTGGAGTGGGGCGCTGGTGTCCCTGGCAGTCTGGGGGGCGCGGTCATCAGCAACGCGGGCGCGCACGGAACCAGCCTCAGCGACACCCTGCAATCCGTCCGTGTCCTGGATGCCCGCAACCTGGATATCGGCCCGCAGGTCCATAACTACTCCCTGGCCGAACTCCAGATGGCCTACCGCGATAGCCGCTTCCGCACGCGCCGGCGTGTGGACTTCGACAGCATGGGTCAGCCAATGCCGCCGCCGCGGGGCCTCATCGAGCCAGCCGAGATCGTCACCTCGGTCACGTGCCTGCTGCATCGCGCCGCGCCGGAAGACCTCAAAGCGCGGGTCGCCCATTACAAGCAGCATCGCAAGGAAACCCAACCACCCCAGGCCAGCGCCGGCTCGGTCTTTAAGAACCCGCCAGGTGACTACTCCGGGCGGCTCATCGAAGCGGCTGGCCTGAAGGGCACTCAGATCGGCAAGGCGCAGCTCTCGTCGCGCCACGCCAACTTTATCGTCAACCTCGGTGGCGCCCGCGCCGCCGATATACTTGCGCTCATTGCGCTCGCGCGTGTGCGTGTGCGTGAGCGCTTCGGCATCGAATTGGAGCTTGAAATCGAATTGCGCGGAGAAAAGGAGGCGCACCAACCAGACGACGCATCCTAATTGGGCCGCAACGGCCCCTTGACCGGCCCGTAGACCTGCACGCAGAGCCGTATTTAGACAAGCCTATGTTCAGGAGCAACAAAACCAACAACCGGCAGCCAGCCCAGGGCACCAGAGTCGCCCGTCTAACGAGCGAAAGCGGTCTGGTCGATGTCACCTTTGGCAAAAAGCGGCACGACCAGAGCAACGCGCTCAAAGGCGCGCGGTCAGACGAGCGAAAGCCAGCACGGACCGCCAACCCTGGTGCATCATCGCTGGCCGAAGATGAGTCAATGCCCGCCGCGCTCACCGGGATAAGCTGGGCGCGTTCCGGCGCGCTCAAGCACGCCGGAATGGCCGCCAGCCCCAAACGCCCGCAGCCGCCAAGAAATCGGCGTCTGCGCTGGATCAGGCGCCTGCTCATCATCGTGCCACTGCTGCTGGCCTTGGTCTTTGGACTCCACGCGCTCTTGACCGCTTCGTATTTTCAAGTACACCGCATCACCGTTGAAGGCACACGCAACGCGCAACTGCTCACCGCTATCCAGCGACTGCACCTTGAGGGCGTCAATATTTTCCTTGCCGACACCAGCGCCGACGCAACGCGCATCAAAACGCTGCCCCCGGTAGCTGATGCCAGCGTCACCCGCAGCCTGCCAGATACGCTGATTGTCCATATCGTAGAGCGCCAGCCTGTCCTTATCTGGCAGGTCGGCGCAGCCCTGTATAGCGTCGATGCCAATGGCGCCATCATTGCCCAGGTCCAGCAAGCCGATGGGCTATCAGTTGTCACCGATGACCATACCCACGACCAGCGTGGACACTCATTTGCACCCGGCGGCAAAATCGACCCCCAGATCGTACAAATGGCCCGTCAATTGCTGGAGCAGATTCCAACAGCAACCGATATTCCCAGCTTCACGCTGCAAGATACGCTTCACTATGGACTGGTCCTTCTCAGTGCCGATGGCTGGCAGGCGCGCTTTGGTGGCCCAGATCACCTGGACAACAAGATCAAAGAGCTTGCCGCCATTCTGCAACTCGTCAAGCGGCAGGGACAGCAGCTTGCCCTGGTAGACCTACGCTTTGGATTTTATCCGTACTATCGTCTGAAGAGTCCAGGCGTTGAACCCTGAGCCTCCTTATGACCATCTGTATTTCAGGAAAGGCGCCGAAAACCATTTCCCAGGGTCTGGATCGCAGGCCCACGTATAACTACTGTCTCCTCAGGCTTCCGGCCTCCAACTCGGAACCTGAGTTCTGCCAATAACGGGGAGCGTCTGCCGTGCCAGAGCGAATAATCGTCGGAATCGACGTAGGCACTACAAAAGTCTGTGCCCTTGTCGGCGAGCAAGATCGCAATGGAAAACTCAATATTCTAGGCGTCGGCCTGCGTCCATCGCGGGGGCTGCGGCGGGGCGTGGTCATCAATATGAGCGAGACGGTAGAATCCATCACCGCCGCGCTAGATCGCGCTGAGCGCCTCTCCGGGCGCAAAATCACCGCCGCCTACGTAGGTGTGGCCGGTAGCCATATTGAATCGTTGAATAGTACGGGTGTCGTCGCCGTCTCACCCAACACGCGGGAAATCATCCCCAGCGACATCAACCGAGCCGTCGAAGCGGCGAGTGCCATCGAAGTGCCCAGCAGCCGCGAGGTCATGCACGTCATTCCGCGCGGCTATATCGTCGATGGGCAGGCAGGCGTCAAAAACCCGATTGGCATGTCTGGCTACCGCCTGGAAGTTGAATGCCATATCGTCACTGGCGCCGTCGCCTCCATCCAGAACCTGATTAAATGTGTCCAGAAATCTATGGTCGAGATTGATGATCTGGTTCTGGAGCCGCTGGCGTCCAGCGAAGCCGTCCTGACACCTAACGATAAAGAACAGGGCGTCATCCTGCTGGACATCGGCGGCGGCACCACCGACGTCGCCATCTTTGACGAAGGCGCCATCTGGCATACCGTCGTCCTCCCGCTGGGAGGCAATCTCATCACCAATGATATTGCCTATGGCCTGCGTATCCCGTTCCTGGCCGCCGAAGACCTCAAAGTCACACACGGCCACGCCGATCCCAGCCAGGTTCCAGCCGGGCGCATGATCGACCTGGAGCCATTTGTCCCGGACTGCAAAGAGGTCGTGGACCAGCATGCCCTGGCGGAGATTATTGAGGCGCGCGTCGAGGAAATCTTTGAGAAGGTCCAGGAAGAGATCAAGAAATCGGGCTACGAAGGCTTGCTGCCCTCTGGCATTGTCCTGACTGGCGGCGCCGCTGAATTGCCCGGCATTCTAGAGAAAGCCCGCGCCATTTTTAACCTGCCGGTGCGCATCGGCGCGCCGCGCGGCTTGCATGGCATCGTTGATACCATCAACAAGCCCGCTTTCTCAACTGGCGTCGGCTTGCTGCTCTGGGGTTTACGCCAGAGCGAAGCGCTGGCCGCCGACGAAGCACGCAGCCAGGAAGTACCTGTTGTCTATCAGCGTTTCAAGCAGTGGCTTCAAACGTTACTACCATAAGAGAACACTCGAATAGCAATCGCGCTATTCGTTCTTGCTTTGCAGCCCTCGGAGAGAAGGGAGGCTTGAAAACATGGCGCCACAAATGAACCATCATCAAGTTGAAGGGTTCGCCCAGATTCGCGTCATCGGCGTTGGCGGCGGTGGCAGTAACGCCGTCAACCGCATGATCCAGGCGCAGATGCTCGGCATCGAGTTTATCGCTGTCAACACCGATGCCCAGGCGCTCTTGCTCGCCGAAACACCGCATCGCATCCGCATCGGCGACAAGCTGACGCGCGGCCTTGGCGCGGGCGGCAACCCGACCGTTGGGGCCAAGGCTGCCGAAGAGAGCGGCGAAGAACTCTACGAAGCAATCAAAGGCTCGGACATGGTCTTCATCACTGCCGGCATGGGCGGGGGCACCGGCACCGGAGCCAGCCCCATTGTCGCCCAGATCGCCAGAGAAACGGGCGCGCTCAGCGTCGGCGTCGTGACCAAGCCCTTCTCCTTCGAGGGAAACAAGCGCCGCATGGCTGCCGAGGAAGGCATCGCCGCCCTCAAGCAGCATGTCGATACGCTCATCACCGTCCCCAATGACCGACTGCTTCAGGTCGCCGACAAGAAAATGCCGCTCTCGGAAGCTTTCCGGCTCGCCGACGACGTGCTGCGCCAGGGCATCCAGGGCATTAGCGATCTCATCACCGTCCCTGGCCTCATCAACCTGGACTTTGCCGACGTCAAGGCAATCATGTCCGAAGCCGGCAGCGCCCTCATGGCGATTGGTGAGGGCAGCGGTGAAACACGTGCCGTAGACGCCGCCCGCCAGGCCATTGCCAGCCCGCTGCTGGACATCGACATCAGCGGCGCCCGTGGTGTGCTGTTTAACATCACTGGCGGCATGGACTTGACGCTCTTCGAGGTCAACGAAGCGGCAGACATCATCAGCAAGGCGGCGCACCCAGAGGCCAACATCATCTTCGGCGCCGTTCAAGACCCTATCTACGATGGCCGCATCAAGATCACGGTGATAGCTACCGGCTTCGACAACCGAACAGCGCCAGGCCGCGCGGACTATGACCGGCGTATGCTCTACGCCCAACCTGGCCCCCCGCGCCCGGCCTTCCCGGTCAGCCAGACGCCAACGGCCCCGCTGCCGCATCTGGCCCCGGCGCCAGCGCCGGTATCCAATCCGGCGCAACTGCGCGGCGCGCCGCGCCAGCCAACAGGCGTGCCCGGCATTCCGCCAGGCGCGCCCAACATGCGGCCTATGCCTGGCATCCCGCCTGTCGATATGGATACCGACCCGCAGGCGGCTCCGCCCCCCGACACCGGGCGCCCGGAGCCGCCTAGCCAGAGCCGCCCGGTCCGGCCCATCGTCCAGCGCCCACCGGAGCGCAAAGGCGGCTCCGGCCCGCTAGATGGTATCGACATCCCCGCCTTCCTGCGCCGCCGCTAAAACAGGAGCCAGCTCGGGTAAGCAGGCAGAACCTGGCCCATCTTAGCAACCGGGGAGAGATACTCAATTTGGAGCATCCCTCCCCGGTTTTTTGCGCCTACCGTCAATTCTTGGCGCCCCCTGCAACTCAGGCAACTCTAGCAACTCTTGAGCATGCGCTCCCTATTCCTCGCCCTACACCTTCCAGGGCGTAAATTGAATCCCCCTGGCAACCAGTTCTGCCTGAGCCTGCTCTGGCGTCTCAAAGCAGATGGCATCCCAGCCAAGCTGGCGCGCCGCCGCTACATTTTCGGGCAGATCGTCCAGAAACAGATGTTCAGCCGCAGCATGGCCCGTCGCTGCCTCAACCGCATGGTAAATTGCCGGATCGGGCTTCAGCGCGCACACCCGATAGGAGAAGATGATCTCCTGCGCCTCGGCAAAGCACGGTGAAACCCGCTGAAGATAATCCATATGCAACTCGTTCGTATTCGAGCAGATCGCCAGCGTATACCCTTGCGCGCGCAGCTCTCGCATAAACGGGAGCATATACGCCCGCTCCACAAAAATATCGTTCCAGATGTCGATAAACCGCTCGCGGTCAAGCCTGAACTCTCGCTCTGCCTCCTGCAAAAACTCCTCAGTCGTCATCTCCCCCAGCGCATAGTGATCCTCGACCTTCCCCAGCCAGCGTCGCATCCGCAGATACACCTCTGGCTCCGAAATGAGCGCCTCCAATCCGCGCTGTGACCGAGAAAAATCCAGCCCCACCATAACATTGCCCACATCAAGCACAATGACGCGAGGTTCTTGCACAAACTGCTCTTCAGCCATAATCATCCCTTGTTGTTGTCTATTTTTCCTTCGTATCTCTCTACGCCTGCGCTCGCATGCGCCTCATTACTGCGCCGCGCCGACGCCCATCGTCTGCATCTGCGCGCCACCAACCGTGCTGATTTGCAGAACCAGTTCGCGCAAAGCAGCGATCAACTCCTGCGGATCATCGGGCAGCAGCCGACGCGGAATATGAATCACGCCAAGCTGCACCTTCACCTCATTGCGGAAGCGCCGATAGAGCGCCACCCGATTGGGCGTCATGTTCCGTCGCGCCTTGAGGATAAGCTCACCTTCCTTCAGCGTGATCGACTCGAAGCCCATCTCCGCCGTCTCCACCTTCAGGGAGAGCAGCTTCAACAGATTCTCAATTGGCGGCAGCAGCGGCCCAAAGCGATCCTGTAGCTCCGCCTGCATCGCCTCCACCTGCTCGCGCGTCGTCAGGTTCGCCAGCCGCTGATAGAAGTTCATCTTCAGCGTCCGGTCGTTGATATACTCATCGGGGATATACGCATCCACCGGCAGATCAATCGTCACCGTAGGAACCGCCGCCTCGACCTTCTTCCCCTGAAGCTCCTGAACCGCTTCCGCCAGCAGCTTGCTATACAGATCGAAGCCCACCGCATTCATAAAGCCCGACTGCTCCGGACCCAGCAGATTTCCTGCGCCGCGAATCTCCAGGTCTTTCATAGCAATGCGAAACCCGGCGCCCAGTTCCGTCGCCTCGTAGATCGCACGCAGCCGCTTCTCCGCAATCGGCGTCAGCTTCGTATCCTTATTGTAAAGCAGATAAGCATACGCCTGGTGGGAACCGCGTCCCACACGCCCGCGCAACTGGTACAACTGCGCCAGCCCGAAATACGCCGCGTTGTTCACAATAATCGTGTTGGCGTTCGGAATATCCAGCCCATTCTCAATAATCGTCGTGCAGACCAGCACGTTATACTCTCCGCCGGAGAACGCCAGCATCACCTGCTCAAGCTGGTCCTCAGCCATCTGCCCATGCGCCACCGCAAACGTCGCCTCTGGCACCAGGCGTTGCAACCGCTGGGCAACCACCTGGATACCCTGCACCCGGTTATGCACAAAGAAGACCTGGCCGCCCCGATCTACCTCGCGCAGAATCGCCTCTCGAATCAGCGCGTCATCCCACTCGCGAATCGACGTGCGTATCGGCAGACGCTCCTGCGGCGGCGTCTCAATCACGCTCATATCGCGCACATTGACCAGCGCCATATGCAGCGTGCGCGGAATCGGCGTTGCCGTCAGCGTCAGCACATCAACCTCCATGCGCAGTTGCTTCAACCGTTCCTTGTGGACCACCCCGAAGCGCTGCTCCTCATCGATCACCAGCAGTCCCAGATTATTGAAGACCACATCCTTCTGAAGCAGCCGATGCGTCCCGATGAGAATGTCCACGCGGCCCAGCGCCAATTCCTCCAGAATGTGCTTCTGCTCTTTCTCCGAGCGGAAGCGGCTGAGCAGTTCAACACGAATCGGATAGGCCCGCAGCCGCTCGCTAAACGTGTTGTAGTGCTGAAGCGCCAGTACCGTCGTCGGCGCCAATATAGCCACCTGGCGCTGATCAAGAACCGCCTTGAACGCCGCCCGCAGCGCCACCTCCGTCTTTCCATAACCCACATCGCCGCAGACCAGGCGGTCCATCGGGCGCGGCTGCTGCATATCCGCCTTCACCTCATCGATAGCCCGCGCCTGATCGAGCGTTTCCTCATAGGGAAACCCCTCTTCAAGCTCCTGCAACCAGGGCTGCTCGCTATCCGGCGGAAACGCATGCCCCTCGCTGGACTCGCGCACGCTGTAGAGCCGCAGCAGATCACCGGCAATATTCTGCACGCTCTCTTTGACC
>JBJKSJ010000432.1:0-27394 GCA_046704085.1 Ktedonobacterales bacterium
GGCCATAGGCGCTGAAGCCGCCGCAGCGCACGCGCACCCACGCGCCAGAGGGCAGCGCGGGGGGCGCGTCGATTTGATTGCGATAGACCCAGGGATGGCCCGCTGCCAGCCGGGACTTCAGCGCCGCTGGCAGCGTCACTTCAGGAAGTTTCATACATTATTTGGGCCTGCCACCCACTTCGGCGATTTATGAATTTCGCTTTTTCACCTGGGACCGCTTTTCGTCCTAGCCCGCGCAGGCGGGCTTCGTGGCGCAGCCTCCAGGCGCGGGTGCGCGAGCGCAGCGAGAGGGGCGGCGCCCAGCGCCGTCCAGCGCCCGCCGCCGCAGGCGCGGGTTTACCCGCCAGCCACGCGGCGCCTGTGTCCTGGCTTAAAAAGAAAACTTCATTAATCGCCGACGGGCTGGAAAAAGGCCAGCAACATCGCGTTAAAGCGATCAGTCGCCTCCAGATAGGGATGATGGCTGCACTGCGGATAAATCTCCAGCGGCACATCAGGGCGCAGCTTTCGCAGCGTCGCCGAATCCTGTGTTGGCACCGTGCGATCCTCTGCGCCCCAGATCGCCAGTGTCGGCAAAGTCAATTCGGCGTAATCCTTGCGCACCCGGTGATCGGTCCCAGCGATCAGGTTCACGCAGGCGCGGCCCGCGCGCACCAGCCCCTGCACCACGTTTTGCTGCGAAAACATCAGATAGGTACTTTCGGCCCAGGCCAGCGCGCCCTCCGCGCTGATGCGTCCGCCAAAGCGCCAGTGCGCGCGCTCGATCATCTCCTCGCGCGTGGGCGGCTGAAAGCGATAGCGAGCAATCCAGGCCGAGAAACCGGATGGTGTGAAGACGCGCCACACGGGCAGCTTTGGGTTCTCTCGATTGGGCCGACGAAAGCGCAGCCTGGCGACCACCGGGGCCAGGCCAGGAATCGTGGCAATGCGGATCAGGCGCACATTCCGCTTTTCGCCAAAGCCAAGCGGGGCAACCAGCGCCAGCTTTGCCACGCGCTCCGGGTAGCGATGCGCCAGGCGCACGGCCACCGCGCCGCCCATCGAATGCCCAACCACGTGGGCGCGCTGCATGCCCAGGCTATCCATCAAGCCAATAAGCTGGTCTACCCAGCGGTCCAGGCTATAGCGCCCGCGAGGCTTGGCCGAGCGCCCCATGCCCCATAATTCTGGCGCAACCACGCGAAAACCGGCCTGCGCCAGCGGACCAATATTCAGGGTAAAGTTCCGCGCCGTGCCTCCAAAACCATGTATAAACAAGATCGGCTGTCCATCTAGCGGACCAGCCTCATAATAGAAGGTTGCCCGGTCTTGCTCACCAAAGAGCCGACCGGAAAATGCCTCTGATGTCAGAGAAACTGCCATACCTACCTATCCTCCAGGAAGGCGCCTACATCACCCGTGAACAGGTGTCTCAGGCATCCGTTCACGGCACACTTTCTTTGCCCCTTCACGTAATATCATAATCCAGGCCAGCTATTGGCTCTTTCCACTCTTTACGCATGACCGGCCCCGATAGTTACCGATTGAGAAGCAGCACCCTGGGAAGTGCGGTCCTCTCCACGGCAGACCACAGAAAACACGCGCAGTGCGCACCTTCCTTGCCTGCTGCATGCGGAGCAGGGAAGGTGCGCACTGCGTGGTACACGACTCGGCTGATGGAAACCTGACTCAGTTCTTGCTGCTTGGGCCGGTGCTGCCAGAAGCCACCGAAGCGTGCTAGGGGAGATGTCCCAGTGCCCCACCAGGGATCAGCCCAGGCTCACCGGCGGCCAGGATGCCCAGCAGCAGGAGTCCGATGCCCACCAGCAAGGCCAGGTGATGACCACGCGCCCAGCCCTTCTCGATCACCACGATCAGGGTGATAGCCAGCATCCAGGCGAGATTCATCAGGCCGACGATTACCAGGAGCAGCATGAGTCCGCCGCAGGCGCCCAGGCAGTTGATGCCCTGGATGATCCCTGTTCCGACCTCGTGCAGGGCAGCAGGAAGTGGCAAGCGGTCTGGGTGTTTGCCTGGGTGCCGGTGGCACGACGCAAGACAGGTTGCCAGGAAGGGTGTCAACTGATAGAAGCCCACCGCCACCAGGACGAGCGCTCCTACTTCGTGCGCGAGGGAGGGAGCCGTCAGGATCAAGAACCCTTCCACCGCGGCAAGTCCATACACAGGCAGACCACAGGCAGCCCAGACAAGGAGATAGCCCAGCAGCATCCCTCCCGCGCGAGCCGCCAGCAGCAGTCCACACGGCCCCTGGCGTGTTATCTCTAGATGCAACGAAAGCTGCGGAGCAAGGGTGGGGAGCATCATCGCTGCCATCATCAGGGTCCAGAACCCCAGAAACGGGACAGGCGAGAGACCCATCGTACCTGGGATAGAGGGCATGTCCCGTGCTTGCTCAAGGGTGGGAATCCAGGCCAGCCCTGCCAGCAGCCAACACCCTATCCAGGCCATCAGTCGTGCTTTTGTCTGTAGCGGCTGTGCCATCTGAACCATAGGAACTCATCCCTCCTGAGAATACAGATGAGCAACCCACCTGCTCCCTGCCAAGATCCTCGTCAGGGGCTGGAGGTCTTGGATTGGTGATGCGCAACGAGATGTACATTTCACATGAAACGGCTCTGGAACACACTTCGTGCCAATAGCGTTTGTTGCGATCAAAGGGAGTTTCCACGAAAGCACAGCAAGAACGCGAGTCTCCGCGAAATGGCTGGTTAAGGCCGTATACACACTATTGGCTTCTTGCTGAAATCTCGTTGCCAGTTGCCGGTTGTCGCTGGCCCTGGTCTCGCACCTTTCGCAGTGCAGTCAGCAGGCGTCCAGGGAAGCAGGTAGATCGTTGTTGGATATGGACTGACCGCCTGGTGAAGCAACGCGATCAGGTGGAGGACTGTTCTGCTGCATGACCCGCCGCTTCTGGTCAGGCGCGGCAGTCGGCACAGCGTCCAAACAGTTCGAGCGAATGGCCTTCCAACGCAAAGTTGGTTTTGAGCGCAATGGCTGCGAAGGCCTCGCCTGGCAGGCAGGTCTCCACCTCAATCACCCGATGGCACCGCGTGCAGGTTACGTGATGGTGATGACTCCCCCCACAGACCCGATAGCGATGAGTGCCATCGGCAAATTCGACTCGATCCAGCAGACCCTCTTTGAGCAGCACTTCCACCGCACGATAGACCGTCGCGCGTCCCAGCCGGGGATCTAGCTGTTTGAGGTCGTGCCAGAGTTCATCTGTACTAAAATCCGTTGCGCTCGCCGCCAGGGCGGCTAAGCGTTCAGCGAGAAGGCGACGAGGGCGCGTGTTGCGCAAGCCCATCTCCTCAAAAGCGGACAGAATGGTTTCGATGGTCACAGCCACGTGACACACTTCCTTTGTTGTGAGTCGTTTTGCTTCGTGTGTCAAGAACATCGAAGCAAAGGTAGTATACCAGATCGCTGCTTTGATGCGACAGTACCAGCACACGCAGGGTGCGATAGACCGTCGCGTCGTAGCCCAGGTGCGAATTCTGGGGCGCTAACTGCTGCCAGAAGCTCATAATGGTAAAGGGTCGGCCCGTTCCTGCCAGCGTGGCTAACTCCTGCGCAATCAGGCGGCGCGGGTGAGCCGTGCGGAGACCGAGGGTCTCAAACGCCTCAAAGAAAGTCTCTGCCGTGACCTACGCCTGGTCTGCCAGGATGCTGGGGGGGGCAGCACCGGATGAGGCCGAGGGCTGTTTCCGCATGGGTTCCCCTCACATGTCAGCACCATGCGCAGACGCTCACCATCTGCCCTGCGCCCAAAACGCTGCTCACCTCTGACTGCCGAGTACTCCAGATGGCGTCTCCGGCCTTGCGCCAGCGCGAGGAGACGCCTCGCGGGGCCAATTTTTTGAGATACTATCTCGTTTATTGACAATCAGCGAAGAATCTGGTATGCTCTGTTTGCACATGAGACATGGTATCACAAATTGCCTTGTTTTGCAAATCAAGCAACAGAGGAGTACTCGATGTCACTCGTAGGCTTCCTTCATCCTTTCTCCCACCAGCCCGCGCGGCGCGCGCGCCGCACCGCTTTCCAGCAGGGCAGCTTTCTGGCTGGGCTGCTGGCGCTAACCAGCCTGTTGGTCATTCTTTCTGGCTGTGGCAACCCCACGAGCGCCGTCTCCGGTGGGGTTATTAAGGTCGTAGCAGGGGAGAATTTCTGGGGCAGCATTGCCACCCAGTTGGGTGGCAGTCATGTCCAGGTGATCAGCATTGTCAGTGATCCCAACGCCGACCCCCATGAATACGAAAGCAGCACCGATGATGCGCGCGCCTTCGCCCAGGCCAATTACGTGATCTTAAACGGCGTGGGCTACGATACCTGGGCGCAGAGGCTGATTGACGCCAATCCGGTCACGGGCCGCAAAGTGTTTACCATCGGCGATTTCTTAGGCAAGAAAGAGGGCGACAACCCTCACCTCTGGTATAATCCCACCTACGTGGAACAAGTTGCCGATCATATCACCGCCGACCTCAAGGCGCTTGATTCCACCGATGCGAGCTATTTCAGCCAGCAGCGCACCGCTTTTGAGAACGCCCTTAAACCCTACCACGACCGCATCGCCGAGATTAAACAAAAATTCGGCGGGCAGAAGGTAGGCGCAACGGAGGACATCTTCGTGTATCTGGCGAACGCGCTGGGGCTGGATCTGATCTCGCCGCCGGAGTTTATGCAGGCTGTCGCCGAGGGCAATGATCCGCCCGCCGATACGGTGGCGACCTTTCAGCAGCAGATCAATCAAAAGCAGATCACGGTGCTTGTCTATAATCAACAGACCGTCACCGCTGTCACGACCAATCTGAAGCAGCTTGCCGCGCAACAGGATATTCCGGTGGTCGGGGTCACCGAGACGATCCAACCCCCAGATGCCACGTTCCAGGATTGGCAGTATGCGCAGTTACTGGCCTTACAAAACGCACTCAACGCCAGCGCGCTGGGCGGCTAAGATGGTCAGGGGTATGCGCGCAGCCAGACGCCAGTCAAGAGCGCAGGAGAGAGAAGATGACACAACGTACCGACACCGGAGAGCAAGAAGCGGACCTGCGGGACGCCCTTGCAACTGGTGAGCGCAAAGAGGTAGTGATGACGCCAGCAGGAGCAGATGCGCAGGGGGTCATCGTGTCCCTCCAGGGGGCAGCAGCGCAGCTTGGCGGGCGCACCATCTGGAGCCAGGCGACCCTTCAGGTGACTCCAGGCGAGTTCATTGCCATTCTCGGCCCCAACGGCGCGGGCAAATCGACGCTCCTGCGGGTGCTGCTGGGGCTGCTGCGTCCGAGTACAGGGAGTGTGCAGGTACTCGGCAGTGCGCCGCGACGCGGCCATCCGGCCATTGGGTATGTGCCGCAGCGACGCACCCTCGACCCGGACCTGCCCGTGCGTGGGCGCGATCTGGTGCTGCTTGGGCTGGATGGGCGGCACTGGGGCTTTGCCCTCCCTGGCCCAAAGCGCCGCCGCCAGTATAGGCTGGTAGAAGAGGCGCTGGCTTCGGTGGGAGCCACCACCTATACCGACCGGCCCATCGGGCAGTTGTCCGGCGGGGAGCAGCAGCGCCTGCTGCTGGCCCAGGCACTGGTGGGCCAGCCGCGTCTGCTGCTGCTGGATGAGCCGCTGGCAAGTCTTGATCTCCGCAATCAGGTTGCCATTGCCCATCTGGTCGCGCGGGTCGCGCGGGAGCATGGCATTACGGTGCTGCTCGTGACTCACGATGTCAATCCGATGCTGCCTCTTGTGGATCGGGTCATCTACGTGGCCCAGGGCCAGGTCGTCATCGGTCCGCCAGACCAGATTATCACGACGGAGTCTCTGACCCGCCTCTACGCGGCTCCAGTCGAGGTCGTCCATGATAGTCGGGGGCGCGTCTTTGTCGTTGGTCTGGAGCAAGAAGTGGCGCATCCGCACGAAGCCTGAGGGCGCGCAGGAGGCAAGCACGAGCAAGATGCTCGTGCTTGCCTCTCCTGAGAGGAGACGATCCTTCTATGTCGTTGGTCGATGCAGGCATCGCTTTGCTGCCACATGCCAGCCTGGCTGTGTCCGGCATGCAGAGCAGTTTCCCTGGTCCAGACTTTTCCTGGAATCTGATTGATGATGTGCAAACGCAGCTTCAGTATGCCTTTATGCAGAACGCCTATCTGGCTGGAGCCATCGTAGCTATCGTGGCCGGGGTGGTGGGCTACTTCGTCGTCTTGCGCGGCCTCTCCTTTGCCGGGCACGCGCTCTCGCATATCGGTTTTGCCGGAGCCACCGGCGCGGTGGTCTTGAGCCTCAACCCCATCTTTGGGCTGCTCGCCTTTACCATCGGCAGCGCGATTGGCATGGGCATTCTGGGCAAGCGCATTCATGGCCGCGATGTCGCTATCGGCATTGTGCTGGCGTGGACGCTGGGCCTGGGGGTACTCTTCCTGTCGCTCTATACGGGCTATGCCACTGAAGCCTACGCGCTGCTCTTCGGCGAAATCCTGGGCATCAGCCTGGGTGACGTGCTGGTCACTTTAATAGCAGGCGTCATCACGCTCGTAGCCATCGGGATACTCTACCGTCCGCTCTTGTTCGCCTCCTTCGATGATGAAGTGGCGGAGGCGCGCGGGGTGCCAGTTCGCTTCCTGACCATTGCCTTTATGGTGATCCTGGCGCTGGCTGTCTCGGAGGCGGTGCAGGTCGTTGGCGTGCTGCTGATCTTTGCCTTGCTGGTGACGCCTGCCGCCATCGCTGAGCGGCTGACGGCTCGCCCGGCTCGCGCTATCGCCATTGCGGTCGTTCTCGCCCTGGCTTTCACCTGGGTGGGCCTCTTTATCGCCTATTACCTCCCCTACCCGGTCAGTTTTTTCATTACCACCCTGGCGTTCGGCAGTTACGTGCTGGTGCGGCTCTTCTTTGCTGCACGCCAGCGATTCGGGCGACGCTCACCCCAGCGGGCGATAGAAGGAGCGATGGTTTGACGCCTCCTCTTCTTCTGTCGGTCCTGCCCCCGTCTTCGCTGAATCTGGTCCAGGATGTGACACCTGAGTTGGTCTGGCAGTAGGTGATCATGCCGGAGGGGATCGATGCGGAATTACGTCCTGTTCTGCGGATGACGGCGCCGCGCGCGTGGACGAGCAAGGCGCTGGAGACGGTAGCCCCTGGCACGTGGCTGGGCCGGAGGTGGCTTTTGCTCTTTGGGGTACTGCCGATAGAGTACGTCAACATCACTATTGCGGAGCGGGAGCCAGCCAGCAGCCATGAGCCGAACGAAGCCTGAAGAACAGGTATTTGGGTATTTTTGAGACTGTATCTCATTGACAAACAAAGTCGCTTATGGTATCTTTGTTGTGAGACACTGTCTCATAATTCAGGAACGCTGGCATCCTGGAACGAGGAGCAGGTTTGACGGCGCCTCTTCCTCATTTGGGACGTCAGAGGACTCCTGAGGGTTCTGGCTGAGGCATCGTTTTCTCTCCAAGATGCGAACCTCTCTATCGCCGGAGGTGGCCGCAAGGAAGCGGCCATTTTCTTTGGAAAGGCTCCAGGAATAGGTAGCGATGGATGAGGGTTGCCTTTGTGTACCTGTTGAACCCCTGCTCAACCATCTTGTGGATGGCACTGGTGAGTATATCGTGGTGGATATGACTGCCGAGGCTGATTCGTTTGCTTCCGGCCAATTCACCAAATTCGATCTCACGTTCCTGGTGGCCGAACCGACGCTCAAGGCTGTGAGTGTCTACCGGCAGTACACCACCCATGCCAGGGGCTACGACGTCAAGATTCGCGTGCTTGGGAACAAGGTCGAAAGCGCCGAGGATGTGACCTTCTTACTGGAGAGACAATGGGCCATGATCGTCGCAATGCCCACCGTGCGGATGATGCAGATGGCCTGCGACCAGATAATCCGTATGATCGCCGTGCGGAACGGCTTCTTGCCCCTGGTGGTCGCTGGTACAGTTCACAGGAGTACAGCCTGCCGGATTGAGTGAACTTTCGGCAATGACGTGTTCCTCGTACCCGCCTTGCTGGGCAGAGTGCAAATGGCCCTCGTGGAGATAATCAGTGTGTCCCTCATGGCTCACACGGGTATGACCGCACTGTTCATTGTGGACATGCGGGTGATCAGGATGAGTAGGATGGCTCATAGGAACTCCTCCTTGACGCTGAAACTTTCGACTTTGGTTGAATCGGAAGCACCATCCGCAACTCCTGGGCCATCGCTCAGTATGCAGAGTCCAGCCGACGGAGAGCAGAAAGCACCTCGCATCGCTGTGAATCGCTGACAGCAAGGAAACAGAGCAACATGTCTCTCGTCGATTGTAGCTCATACTCCCTGCTCCCCTGCTAACGCCCTCTCTCTCGACGCTCTTGTCCTGCACGAGAATGCGTGAAGGGCAGGAGGAGGGTTGCCTGTCCTGATGTGGTCTCTGGTGGCTAGCCCCGCAGCAAGCGCAGCTTTTCTTTTACCTGCGTCTGAATGACTTGGGTAGAGCCAGATAGTAGTGCGAGATAGCCTGGCACTGGTTCTGAGCTTGCTGCTCTTGGGGAAGTTGGCAAGGAGGACTACGTTCACCGCCATTGCCGAGTGGGTCCGCTGGCGTGCGGATCGGTTGGGCCAGGTCTTGCCCGGCGCGCGAACTCAGTTTCCTTGCCTTGGATGCCCACCCTGCCCAGGCAGTCCGGCTTCTCCTGGGTTCCCTGCTGACGATTACATAGCCCTGGTCTAACTATGGACCCACTTGCCTGGATCAATACAGTATGCTAGAGTTGTCGCAGGTAATACATTGATGCTTGGCAGCTATTATTTTGCCAGAGATGAAGAACAGCATGGCAACGGAACAGGAAAACAACACAACGAGTGACCAGCCGACAGTGCCATCAGGAGGCGATAGGAACCGTCTGCCTCCCAAGGTGCCATTTCTGAATGTTCGCATGATCGCTATTCTCATTTTGCTGGCGATTCTCCTGCTGGCAATGCTTAAAGATGGTTTTACCCATCCGGTGGTCAAGCCGCTCACCTTCGCTGTGCCTTCGACGGCAGCACAGAGGCAGCCCACAGTCACTCCTACTCCTACCTGCCCGGCCATGCGACCAGACCCTACCTTTGGTGTTAGCCTGATCGACACTCAGACCAGGCAACCCCTCTGCGAGCGCAACCCCGCTGGCATTGCCCAGCCAGCCTCCACCACCAAGGTCATGACCGCGCTGCTTGTCGAAGAGTTCCTGCGTGAGCATCAATTGAGCCTGGATACCCAGGTGATCGCGCAACCTGTCGATAAGCAGGTAGAATGGGATGCTGCCGTCGCGTATCTTCAGGTCGGTCAGGCGTACAGCGTCCGACTGCTGCTCTATATGGTCTCCATTCAGAGCGCCGCAGATGCCACGATGGCGCTGGCGCGTTTTGTCGCTGGATCGCGTCCGGCCTTTTTGGCGCTGATGAATACGCGCGCCCAGGCGTTGGGCATGGGGCATACCCATTATACCAGCCCCTATGGCTATGCGAACACACCCCCAGATCACTGGCAAAATGGGGAGGATGTTTCCGTCGGCAATTATTCCTCAGCCCACGATATGGCCATCCTTATGCTAGAGTTTTCTCAGTACCCCGAACTGATTACTATTTTTGGCACGACTCAATATCACGAAGGGAACGTCTGGCTCTATCGCTCGATCAATCATGTCCTGCCAGATAGCTGGACCGGCCTAAGAGCGCCGGATACACCTTCGCCGAATGCCGTCAACAATCTGCATCTGCCCTTCCAGGTGCTGGCAGTAAAAAAAGGCTGCATGTGGTGCAATGATGCAAAACTACACAAGATTTCATATGTTCTTTTGGTACAATTTCATCAACAAGTGGTGGCTGCCGCGTTCCTGTACACAACCCAGGATTATTTTAACCCATTGGTTGGTGACATGCTGCCCACGCTGCTCTGGGCCTTTCATCAATGCAATCTCCCGGCCTATTCTGGGTATTGTTATCCACCCGCGCCAACTCCAACACCTGGCTCAACGCCAAAGCCCTAGCCGTTCAGGCACTGCCGCCCATCCTGGTTTCTGGCCGGGTAGTCGCCTTTTTGAGCAAAGGGGCGCCACGTTATGACACAGGCCAATCCAAACAAAATGCTGGCGCAGCCGCCATCGCCCTATCGCCCGCAGCCAGGCGGCCTGAAAGCACTACTCATCGGCATGGCTTTTGGCCTGGGCGCTGGCATCCTGCTGACCATTGGCATTCTCACGCTGCTTAGCGCGAACAGCACGACACAGACCAACCCGCCGGTCGCCAATGGCGGCGCGACTTCGCAGGCGACGCTCGCCCCGTCCCCAACGCTCGCCCCAACGCAGCCGCCGCCGACCCCTTTCCCCACGTCTGCCCCCAACCCCGCGCCTACCCCCAGGCCAACTCCGGGCAATGGCGGCGTGCAACTGCTAGCGCCCGATGATCCGCGCTTCTATCTCTTTGGCCTGCTGGTCTTCGTCCTGCTAGCTGGAATTTTCCTCGCCAGGAAAAAGTAGAGAGATCAAGTATGTAGGGGGGCAGTCAAGATTTTCCACCTCAACCACTAGACAAATGCATTTTGTCATGGTATGATTTCTGCGAAAAGGCGGCGTGTTGCCTGTCAAATCGTTATGGCAGGTATTAGCACTCCCCTTTAATCGAGCCTCTGGCTCCGCTCGCACCGATAAGGAGGTCCACATGGACGGCAAGAAACAAGGTCTCAGTGGTAGCGTAGCACAGATTGTAAAGCGGCTTTTCACAGATAACACCTTTAAGGAAGATGCCCTGGCGAATCCAGAGCTGGCCTTCGAGGGCTACGGTCTGGACGACGAAGAGCGCCAGGCGCTCAAGAGCTTGATGGGCAACTCGCTGTTCTCTACCAGCATTGCCCCCAATGGTTTCTGGGCTTGACGTTTCTGAATGTGAAGAGGTAGCATCAGCCCCTTTCCTACCACCAATCCTATGAGTGGTGCTGCCATTCCTTCGCTGGCACTATTTAGCTGTAACAATAAGTAGCCAGACATCTTAGCTAGAGATGCAGGCAAGAGATTATCCAGGTGGGCCGCTTACGGAAGCTACTTCCATAAGCGGCCCACCCTCACAAAGCAAGGGACGCAGAACAGAGCCAGATGAATACGGAAGCCAGTGAAGGACAGGAATGGTTAAGCAATCCCTCAGCACGCCTGCTCTTCAGTCAACAGTTGGGCATGACAGGCCGGTCTCTGCTTCGTGAGGTACAGGCAAGACATTTCCCGCCTGGCTTTGTGCGCCTGTTGAATCAAACACTCCATGCTCCTCAAAGGCTCCTGAGTAGCCCGGTATTGCAGGGCCATCCCGTGGACGACGCAGACCTCAAACTCTGGGCGTTACTTGCCCTACTGACAGCTACTTCTGCATCCGGGGCACAAACCAGCACACTCGCCAATCTTGCGCCCGCACTCTGGCGGCGCGCGCGCGCTGTGGCTGCCGCAGCGGAATTGTTGGGCGCCGCCTTAGATATCATCGACGACGTGCAAGATGGTGATAGTACTTTTGTCCAGCGAATAGGCGTCCCAATCGCCTTGAATATTGGCCTGGCGCTCCTAGAGCTTGCTCCCCTGGCGCTTGGTCGGGCACGCCGCGCGGGCTGGCCTGATAGTACTGCGGATGCTGCACTTGAAACCTTCCATTCCAGCCTTCTTACCAGTCTGGGCGGCCAATTTCTGGATCTCCGCTTTGAGCAGATGCCCAGGGTTTCTGAAGCCCAGGTGATGGAGATGACCCAGAAAAAATCTGGGACGGTGCTGGCGCTCATCTGTCAATTGGGAGCAATGGTCGGGGCAACCACGAGCCAGAGAATGACCACCGAGTATTTTGAGGCAGCTAGCCATTTTGGGGGGCAGTTGGGCATCTGGTCACAACTTCTCAATGACCTCCACGATGCCGAGCTAGCCCAGGTGGAGACTGGGAAAAGTGATCGCCGAAGAGGCAAAAAAACATTACCCCTGATACTTGAGGGGCGTGATATGCTAGAGGCAACGGACAAAGAGAAGCAAGAATGGTCGCCAAATACCCAGGCAGCTCTCGCGTACACCTACGTGATTGCTGAGAAGTTTCGATTGAGAGCCAGGAAGGCGCTCCTGACCTTAGAAGAGCGTTTTGGCCCCCATCCCTTGCTCTGGCCGTTGGTCTCCGAACATCATCGAGCAAGGCGTCCCGACCAATAAAATCGTTTGGAAGAGGAGCGAGTAAGCAGCCGCCGCCTGGAGATCGGGCCGGTGATTGCCTGCAATAACCCTTTCATGACCAACCCGAAGTCTTACGATCTGGACCACCTCCATCTGGATCAAGAAATCAGTCGCTTGCGCACTCAATCGCTTCTCGCGTGGCAGCAAGAGCTACGTATGCTTATGCGCTTTGGCCTCCAAGATGGGATGACCGTGCTGGACCTGGGTTCTGGCCCAGGCTTCATCATTGAACAACTGCTCACGATCCTGCCCAAGAGCCAGTTCATTGCACTTGACAACGAACCAGCTATGCTCGAGCGCGCCCGTCGCCTCTTGCAAGAGGCACATCCTGATCGGTTGCGTTTTGTGGAAGCATCGGTGATGGAAACAGGCTTATCTGAGAATAGCATCGACTTTGCCATCGCGCGCTTCCTTTTTCAACACCTGCCAGACCCGGTTGGCGCTGCGCGTGAGGCTCAGCGCATCCTCAAGCCTGGGGGCAGGCTTGTACTGGTTGATATTGACGAAGGAGGCTTCCCTATCTTATTTGATCCCCCTCTCCCGCCGACATTGGAAGTAATGAGATCGCTGTCTGCACAAGCACAAGCCGCGAGAGGAGGCAATCGCAATATTGGGCGACATTTCTGGCGAATTTTACGAGCAGCAGGTTTCCAGCCACTTGACTTTGAGGCCATTGTGGCTCATAGTGACATGCTGGGCATTGAAGGATTTCTCCAAACAATGGAGCTTTACCCGGAGAGCCGGGGGACGGCAATAGCCGCGTTTGAGTCAGCCGCAGAACCTCTTATCATGGCGGTCGGCTTCGCTGCTTGCGGCCAAAAAATACCCTGAGCAGAGTGCTGCCAGCATTGGGGAGAGAACATGCGGCAGCAATTCGCGCAACCTTTCACCGAGATGCTTCTGAAGGATTAAGAAGACATTGGGAGGTTCACTATGAGCCAGGAACGCCAAGTAGTACAACAGTACACCCTCGCCAGGCGCCCTGCGTCCCACCAGGCGGCGCATATTCGCTCCCGGCGGATCGCCCTGATCTGCCTGGCCCTCGCGCTGTATGTTGCCACAGTACTCTTCACTATCAGTACGCTGCTTAGTGGAGAACACTGGTGGGGGGTGGGCGCCCAGCGAGCAAGCATTCAAGGGCAAGCCTGGCAGATCACCTGGGTTGATAGCGTGGGCCTGGCAAGTAATGAAAATATCCAGCCTGGTAATATCGTTCAGGCTATAAACGGTCATCCGCCCCAAAGCGAGAATGACATTAACCGCGCCAATACGCTCACGCTTTCCCAGCAGGACGGAAAGACCCAAACGATCTCCTGGCAAACGCCTGGTCCCCTTGATAACATCTTGTCTTTAAGCTGGTTCATTCTAGGCACGGTCTCATTATTGTTAGGACTCCTCATCTTTCTGCATGCCACTGATCGCTCACTTGCGCCGCGTTTCTTTCTGCTCTGGACGGCTATGGCTCTGGTCAGTTCTTTGGAACCGGCCACAGCGTTTGGGAATCTTCTGGCTGCCCATGCTGCTGCCGTCTTATCAGTTGGGGTACTCGTCGGACTGTTAGCAAACTTCCTCTGGCTGCTCTTATTTCCTTCCTCATCACGCGCGCCAGTGGCCGACAGCCAGCAGCCACTGGCGGGAAGGCCAAAACGTCCAGCAGGGCATCGTTGGCTGCCAGAGATTCCCGTTGTAACAGGTCTTCTTGTTGCCTGTTTTTTTCTCTATACGGTGAACACACAGCAACAAGATTTACTCAATACTGCTGATGCGCTGATTTACGGGCAAACAGCCTTAGCTATCTGTCTTTCTCTCTTCTTTATTCTCCGCGCCAGTCTCTACCGTCGGGCAAGTATCACCCGTGAACGGGCGCGCACCTTGCTGGGAGGCATGATTCTTGGCTTGACACCACTCCTGGCATTAACGGTTATCCCTGAACTCATCTCTGGCCCACCCCTTGTGCCCGGCCAGATCAGCGCCCTTGCTGCAATCACCCTCCCGCTCGCTTTCGCTTACGCCATTGTGCGCCGCGACCTTCTCAGAGTGGATTCACTGATTCGCAACACCGCACTGGGCGTGCTTGGCGTGATAGGCACCTTGATCCTGGCGGTGCTGCTGGCCCAGGCGCTGAACCTGCTGCCCACCGTTCCGGCCCTCATCATTGGCATCATTGCTGGGGCTATCTTCACTCCACTCATCTGGGTCGGAGCGCGCTGGATTACCGAAGCCTGGCTCTTTCCACAAGTCCGGCATTACCGCAAGCTGATTGCGCAGGGCGAAAGCATCGAACGCACCGGGCTTGACCCGCTACGCATTGTCGGGCAACTGGTGGGTGAGGTCCATCTGGCGCTCCCGGTGAGGCAGGTGGCCGTTTTTGTCCCCGATCAGCATACTGGCCGCCTCATCTCGCTGCCCGTTCCGCAAAGCAGCAACAAGCCTGGAGAACACGCGGCAGCCCTCTCGCAACCCAAAGGGGCGGTCGCGCTGGTGCAGACGCCCCAACCGCGTCCCCAGGAATACACCATTTTGCCTCTGGACAACACCCTCTACAGTCGGCTCTCCTCCAGAGAGGGCGGGGCAGTCCTCGTAGAGCCTGCGCCGCTCGAACAGCGGAGGGAGTCCAGCCCTGCTCAGGAGAGGGAGTCGCGCGCGGCTGTATCTCCCCTGGCGCCTGGAAACGAAGCATCCCAAACCCCAGGCGCCCAGTTGGACAAAGAGAGTTGGCACCTCCTGGTGCCCATGCGCGTGCGTGGACGCCTGGTAGGCATCCTCGCCCTCAGCCGCCGCGAGGATGATCAAGCCTATTCCGATACGGATGTGCGCCTGCTGCGCTTGCTGGCCGGGCGGCGCGCGCTCGCCCTGGATTACGCGCTGCTCTATGCTGACCTGCATACGGCTTTTGAAAAGCGCCAGGAGATCGACCGCCTGAAAGACCAGTTCATTGTCACGGCCCACCATGAACTAAGGACTCCGCTGACGGGTGTGCAGGGCTATCTGGAACTGCTGCGCGAGTTAGGGCCAGAGGGCCGCGCCCTGCGCCCCCAGGAAGTGACTTTGTTCATCGAGCGCGCCTGCCACTCTGCCGACGAACTGAACGAGCAACTGGATAGCCTGCTGGCTGCCGCCGAGACGGACATCATGCAGGAACAACTCCAACAGCGCCCGGTCGAACTTGGCAACGTAGCCCAGCGGGCCATCCAAACCCTGGATGCGCAAGCCCAGCGCGGCCATCATCGGGTGCGCAACCAGATTCCCACCGATCTGGTGGGGATCGGCGACCCCGAAGCGCTCTATCGCATCTTTATGAATTTGCTCTCCAATGCCTTCAAATATAGCCCGGAAGGTCGCCCGGTTCTCTTTGAGGGGCGGACTCGACTGGTATCAGCCTCCATGCTTCCAGGCGCCACACCGACTGAGGGAGATTTTGCCTCTGGAGGGCATGTCCCAGTGGCGGAAATCCTGGTGCGCGATTGGGGCATGGGCATTGATCGGCGCGATAAAGAGAAAATCTTCGAGCGCTTCATCCGCCTGGAGCGCGACCTCAACAGCCCGGTGCGCGGGAGCGGTCTGGGCCTGGCAATCTGCAAAGAACTCGTGGAGGCAATGGGCGGCTCCATCGACGTGGAAAGCGATGGTCAGGGATTAGGCAGCACCTTCTTTATCCGGCTCCCCCTGGCGGAAGCCCCCGTTGCCAGTAAGCTCTTCGCCGACTGGGAAGATAGGTGAGCACAGAGGACAGCTCATCACCAACAAACCCACCGGGCAGACCAGGAAAAAAGTCCCGTTGCCGGTGGGTTTGTTTGACAGAGAGGCTTTCTGCCAGGTATGCTCTCAACAGTAGCCAGGCAACGCGATGGCCTGATCTTGCCAAAGCTGGCATTGCATATACAGAGGATACTCGTCATGCGTCAACGGAATGCTTTCCAATACGATGATCATTCCCTGCATCATGCCTCTGATGACACTCCTCCTGCCATCAGCCGCCTATCCGGCCAGCCTCGTCCCAGGGCTAGCAATGTGGCGCCGCGCTTCTCGCTGCCACAGCGCACAGTCATCGTCGAATCAACCCTGGCCGACACACCTGCCATCGATTCGCCGCCGCAGTTCAGGAAACCCGCGCGCAGCAAAAAGCCTTCCACCAAAGCCATAGCCGTTGTTCCTGAGCCAATCAGCCCGCTGGAGGCGCAGGCGACATCCTCACTGGCTGATCTCCACCTGATTCCGCGCACCCAGCCTGCTGTTGCCGCAGTCAGCATCAAACAGCGCCTGTTTCATCGATCCTCGCCACGCATGACGATCATCAAGCTCTCCCTGATCAGCCTGGTTGTCTTTAGCGTGCTGGGTGCAACGCTCGCCACTGCCGGAGGCGGGCGAGTCAGCAGCTTCCTCTTTAGCGCCCTGGAGAGCATCATCCCTTACGCCCCATCGTCGCAGCCTGCCGGGCAGCTACCTGTTGTCCAACGAGTGCATCCAATCACTCAGGCAGACCTCAACGCGGGCTATGACTCGCGCCAGCAGCACGACCTCTGGTGGAACGCCGCCTGTAGCGCGGCAGTCTTCACCGAACTGGCGCATGCCTGGGGCATCAGCGGCGTGACCATCGGGGAAACCATTGATGAGATGAGCGCGCATAGCCCTCCCTACATCACCCCCTATGGCGGCTTGATGAGTCAGAACGCCTGGGGCTATATCGCAGGACTCTATCACCTGAAGGCAGCCGTGCATACGAACCATTCGATGAGCTATGATGATGTTGTTCGTATGACCGAGGGCCAGGGCATCCCGGTAGTTCTCAACCTGCGCGATAATGGCGGGCGCTACTATCCCGCCTTTGGAGTCGGCCATTTCTTGATCGCCGTTGGCGGAGATGCCTCTGGCCTGCGCATCGTCGATTCATCGCTCTATCGCATCACCTATCTGCCCACCGATGAAGTCAACTACCTCTGGACAGGCGTCAGCATCGTCATCACGCAATAGGGTCTCCCACGCATAGACAAGTCGCCGCCCATGTGCCACAATAGCCCTGTTGGCGGCAGCATTCCTATCCTCCCTTCCTGGCGAACAGGCGCGCCAAACGGCGGCATGTGTCCATTGAAAAGCGCAAAACGCAGGGGAAACCGTTGATGAGTGCTGAATCTCCTCGCTATCGGCTGGGTATCGATACTGGAGGCACCTTTACCGATGTCGTCGCCATCGATGAGCGTACCGGCGCGCTGGCGACGACCAAGACGCCCAGCACACCCAGCGATCCCTCGCGCGGTCTGCTCGATGGCATTCGCAAAGTGCTACGTCAGATCGGCGCGGCGCCCGATCAGGTCGCCACCGTTGCGCATGGCACCACCGTTGCCACCAACGCCCTGCTGGAAGAACGCTTCACCTCGCTGGGTCTGCTGGTTACGCGCGGCTTCCGACACATCCTGGAGATTGCGCGCCAGAGCGTGCCCTCCGGCTATGGCAACTCCTATTTCTGGGTCAAGCCTGATCGCATTGTCCCGCTGGAGCGCGTGCGCGAGGCTACCGGGCGAATGAACTGGCGTGGTGAAGTCCTGACGCCGCTCGATGAGCAAGAGGTGCGCGAGGCCGCCCGCTGGTTCCAGGCGCAGGGCATCATCGCTGTTGGCGTTTGTTTTCTCCACGCCTACGCCAACCCCGCCCACGAGCAGCGCGTGCGCGAACTCTTTGCTGAAGAGTACCCAGACGCCTTTCTCTCGCTCTCCTCCGATGTCCTGCCTGAATACCGCGAGTATGAGCGCGCCATGACCACCCTGGTGGATGCCTTTGTCAAGCCGCAGGTGCGCGATTATATCACCGCCGCCGAGGGCCATCTGGCCGAAGCATTGGACGGCACAAGCTCCGAGCGCCCTATCGAGGTTCCCTTTCTGATTATGAAATCCAACGGCGGCGTGGTCGCCGCGCGCGAAGTGGAGCGCCAGCCGATTACCACCGTTCTGTCCGGCCCCGCCGCCGGGGCGCTGGGCGCCAGCTTCATTGCCCGCGCCGCTGGCTTCCCCGACGCCATTACCCTGGACGCTGGCGGCACGTCTACCGATGTATGCTTGGTAAACGACGGTCAGCCGCGCCTGACTACCGAGGGCAAGATCGGGCGCTTCCCTGTGAAGACGCCAATGATCGACATCATCACCGTTGGCACGGGCGGCGGCTCCATCGCCTGGATTGGCCCCGATGGCGGCATGCGCGTCGGGCCGCGCAGCGCGGGCGCCGACCCCGGCCCCATCTGCTACGACCAGGGCGGGAACGAGACAACCCTGACCGATGCCAACCTCGTGCTGGGGCGCATCCCGCCCCATCTGCTCGGCGGCGAAGTGCCCCTGGATGCCGAAGCGGCGCGGCGCGGGCTGGAGCCGCTGGCAGCGAAGCTGGGTCTGGATGTGCTGCGGCTAGCCGCTGGCATCCTGGAACTGGCAAACTGGAATCAGGCCAACGCTATCCGCCAGATCACCGTCAAGCAGGGCCGCGACCCCCGCGATTACGCTCTCGTGCCCTTCGGCGGTTCCGGGCCTTTGCAGGCCGGGCGGCTGCTCGATCTGCTGGGCATACGCACGGCGATTGTCCCGCCCATCCCTGGCGTCACCTCCGCCTTTGGCCTGCTGGTCGTGGACCTGCGCAATGACTATGTGATCACCCATGTGCAGAGCGCCGAGGCGTTCGATCCCGACAACACGCAGCGACACTACGAACGCCTGGAGGCGCTGGCCCTCGACGCGCTCGCCCGGCATGGCGTCCCGCCGGAGCGCCGGGCGCTGCTGCGCTCCGCCGATCTGCGCTATCATGGGCAGGCATATGAAGTGCGAGTAGAGGTGTCCGGCGGGCCAGTGGACGCCACGACGGGCCAGCAGGCGGTTGAAGCCTTCCATCAGGCGCACCACAGCGCCTATGGCTACGACTATCGCGGCAAGCAAGAGGTGGAGTTTGTCAACCTGCGCGTGACCGGCCTGGGCCTGATCGACAAGCCCGCGCTGCAAGAAATCCCGGCAGGCGGCCCAGACGCAGCAGCCGCGCGCAAGGGCGAGCGCGCCGTCTATTTCGAGGCAGCGGGAAACTTCCAGCCCTGTCCGCTCTATGACCGCGCCCGGCTCCTGGCGGGAAACCACATCATCGGGCCAGCGATCATCGAGGAATATGGCTCAACCACCGTTGTTTTCCCTGGGCAACAGGCAAGAGTAGATCGCTATGGCAACCTGCTGCTCAGCAGATAAGAATACTGTTTCACTATGAAAGGTTGCAACTATGACCTTCCCTCTCTATACCGTTTCTATCCTCCCGCCAACCGGCCTGGCCGCCAGCATCGATAGCCTCCGCGAAGAGTTGGAGGAAGGCTACGATTGCCACGCAGCGCGCAGCTTTATGGTCCATTGCTCGCTGAAGGGCTTCTTCCGGTTGGACGAAGAGAAGACAGAGGATCAACTGAAACAAACTCTCGATCCGGTCATCTCCTCTTTCCCGGCATTTGATGTCCAGCCCAACGAGATCGGCCAGCTTCCCGACTCGGTGGTGATTGACCTCGCCTCGCTGCGCAACCCGCGCCTGCAAGACCTGCGCAACGCCGTCTATCACCACATCGACCCCGACTTCGTACATCCAGACTGCCCCTTCACACCCGATGAGCGCAAGTACGGCTTCGCAGCGCATATCACCCTGGCGTTCAAGGATATTGCTTTCGCCGACATCAGCGAGGCCGTCGAGTTTGCCCGGCAGCGCGCCAGCGAGCTAGGGCTGCTGCGTCCCTTCGTGGCGCGCACTGTCGCCCTCTATCGCTTCACCACCGAGGCAAGCGCCTGGGAAGACCGCTACCGCTGGTGGGAGACGCTGCGCTACGAGCCCCTCCAGACCTGGCGCCTGCGCGGCGGCTGCATGCCAGAGGTGCTGGGGCGCGCTCGCCAGCGCCGCAGTCGTCCGCGCAGAGAGATGCGCGTCCAGTACCTCTGAGGGCAGGAGTATAGATGTATGGGGGCAATGGACCAGGGTTTCAAAGCCTGGCTGGATATGTGCAAAGACGAGGTACTGCCCTGGGTGATGGGCGCGCCCGTCGGCTTCCTGGGAGCGTTTCCCAAGGAACTGGCTCTGGCTCCACAGTTATTGCCCGATAGCTTCTATCGGGTGCGCGTCAGGAAGCAGGAATGCCTGGTCAACATTGAAGTCCAGACCACAATTGATCGCACGATGGGCCGCCGCATGTACGAATATGGCTCGCGGGCCAGTATCGATTCCGGGCTGGATGTCTTCTCGGTGGTTCTCTGGCTCTTCAAGGACCAGCACGGGCGGCGTCCACCCAAGTCCCCGTATAAGATGACTATTGATGGGCGACTCAGAGCTATCTGGGAGTTTGATAATATCGAGTTGTATCGGCTGACGCCAGATGCTATTATGATGGCAGGGGCGGTTGGCTTGCTCCCGCTGCTGCCATTCACCAACGGCGCCAATCCCAGCTTGATCGAGACAGCGATGCGCCGGGTGAAGGAAGAGGCGCCTGCCGAGCAGGTCAGGCCGCTGGTCGGCTTGTTGGGCCTGTTCACCAGCCGCTTCTATGGCACAGACCTGACGCTGGATTTGTTCAGGAGGCTCTTTATGTCTACCGAGATTTTGCAAGAGTTCCCGCTCTTCCGCGACATGATGGCCGAGGCCGAGGCCAGAGGCGAGGCCAGAGGCGAACGCAAACTTGTCCGGCAAGTGCTGGAGCGACGCTTTGGCGCGCTGAGTGAGGAGATGCAGCAGGCGATCAACGCAACTGATCCCAACACGCTCCCTGATCTGGCGCTCGCTGCTGGTACCGAGAGCCTGGAGCAACTGCGCGCCCGCCTGGGGCTGAGCAACCAACCGAGTGAAGGGTAAAAGCAGGCGCTGGTCCAACCATCCATAACGGCAAAGGAACGGCTATGAGCGACGTGCTGGAGCAAATCACCACAGCAGCCACGATCTCTGACGTGGACCCCATCATCCTGCAAATCGTCGAGGGCACGCTGGGTTCGGTCGAGGCCGAGGTCGAGGCAGCCATTGAGCGCACCTCGCGCTCGCCGATGATCCGCGACCAGCACGACTATCGCGCGGGCATCCACGACCGCCAGAGCCGCAAGCTCACGGGCCGCTCCTATTCTGCGATGGTCAATCCTGTCGTGCGCGACTTCCCGCTGGAGACGATGCAGCCCGGCGATGTCTTCTTTCACAACGATGTCTATCTCTCCGAGGGCAGCGTCGGCCACCTGCCCGACCTCACCGTCACCGTGCCCGTCTTCTTCGAGGGCGAGGTAGTCGCCTTTGTGCAGGCGTTCGGCCATCACGACGACATCGGCGGCATGGTCCCCGGCAGCATGCCCGCGCACGCCACCAGCATCTTTCAGGAAGGGCTGATGGTCCCGCCCATCCGGCTCTATAAAGCGGGCGTGCTGAACGAGGACGCCTATAAGATCATCTTTCGCAATACGCGCATCCCCGACAGCCTGGCGGGCGACATCGATGGCGAAGTCGCCGCCTGCCGCATGGGCGCCGAGCGCATCGTTGACCTCTTTGCGCGCTATGGCCGCGCGACGACTGAATCCTGCTTCGAGGCGCTCATCCGGCGCTGCGCCGATACCTTCCGCAATGAGATTCTGCCGAAGATACCCGACGGCGTATACACCTGGGAAGACTATATCGAGCATGATGGCGTCGAGCCGCCCCGGCTGCATACCATCCGCCTGACCATGACCAAGACGCCCGACAAGATCATTCTCGACTTCAACGGCACCAGCCCGCAGACCAGAGGCCCGATCAACTGGCCGGGCAATTATGCCGACGGGCGTTTCCTCAAGAAGTGGATCGCCGCCGTCCTGCGCAACCTGGCCGACAGCCCCGAACGCGCCGCCGAACTGGACATCAACGAGGGCATCTGCGATGTGCTGGAGGTGGTCTTTCCGCCGGAAGGCACGCTGATGACGCCGCGCTTCCCCGCGCCGACCAACGCGCGCTCGTTCACCATCCTGCGCCTGCTGGGCATCTTCGCTGGCGCGCTGGCGATTGCCACCGATGGCCGCATGCCCGCCGATCAAGAGACGATCCGTTATTGGGGCATACACGGCACGGACGAGCAGGGGCGCTTCTATCTGCTGCGCGAGGTGCTGGGCGGCGGCTCCGGCGGGCGCTTCTATGCCGATGGCAGTGATGTGATTCATATCGTGCCCGACTCCAAGAACCTGCCCGCCGAGTTTTGCGAGACGCGCTTCCCCGTGCTGATCGAAAAGCTGGCGCTGGCAACCGATTCCGGCGGTCCCGGCAAACGGCGAGGCGGGCTTGGCTATGAGAAAGATGTGCGCCTGCTCAACGACTCCAGGCTGATCAGCACCGCTGATCGCACCATCCTCAGTTGCTACGGCGTGGCGGGCGGCATGGCGGGCGGCACGTACAAAACGATCATCGATCCCGGCGCGCCCGACGAGCATAAGCTGCCCGGACTGGTAGATGATGAGCCGCTGAAGAAGGGCGACCTCATCCGGCTCATCACGACAGGGGGTGGCGGCTGGGGCGACCCGCTGGAGCGCGAGCCAGAGTTGGTCCGGCTGGACGTGCTGCGCGGGCTAGTTTCGCGGCAAAGCTCCGAACGCGACTACGGTGTGCGCCTGGGTCCATCAGAGGAGAGCTATCCATTGCTGGAGGCCGAAACCGCCTCCCTGCGCGATCAGCTTCGCCGCGAACGCGAGCCACGCCCCTTCATTGATCGCGGCCCCGGCTATGATCTGCTGAAGCAGGCATAGCTCCGATTAGCCCGCTAATTGGCTGAGCATCAGCCAGAAGTGGTTTCGCCGCGCTGCTGCTCTGCGCGCCGCAAGTGTTCCTGGAGATGGCGGCTATAGGCGTCGTAGTCTATCTCCAGCAGCGCCTGAATGGGGCTGAGCAGCGGGTCTTGCCACAGCCAGGCAGCGCGCAGCCAGAAGCCCGGCAGCACCCGCGAGCGATAGCGGCCCGCCTCATCGGGCACAACCTGCTGGTAATGCCCGGTGGCATCCAACTGATAGAAATTGGCCTGCTCTAGTTCCGGATCAATCAGCCAGTATTCTAGGACGCCCGCATCCTGGTATTCGTAGAACTTAGAACTGCGGTCGCGATCCTCGCTCTCCGGCGAGATAATCTCCACCACCAGATCGGCGGGGCCGTCAAGATAGGTCCGTTTCAGCCGCGCCAGGTTTTCTGTAGCGATAAAAAGCACGTCAGGCTCGCGGCCAGAACGAGCCAGCTTCATCTGAAATGGGCGGTTGAGGAGTGTTCCCGAGAAGTGAATCTCTGCAAAAGTTGAGAGGATGCTGAATATGAACCAGGCAATTTTCTGATGTTGCAGAGTGGCAGGATAAGTCCTGATAACCACTCCGTCTACCCACTCAGCCAGGGTATCTTCATCGGCCCACTCAAGGAACTCCTCATAGGTCATGGCGCGCTTCTGCGCCCACTCTGAAGAGGAGCGCGGGCGCGTTTCTAGTGGCCTGGACATTGGTTCTACCTCACTTGCTCTGCGTGGGGCCGCCCGCCCCTGCCAATACGCTGCTTCTCCCTTCAGTATAGCACCTCTCATCCAGCCTTCATCGGACCAGGGCGCCACTGCCAAGATCATCAAAGCGAGGATATTGCTGCCCTACCAACCCTGTTGCTTCGTTATAGAACATAGCCAGGGGAAAAGCGAAAGCCTCCCATTGAGTGCAAAGGGAGGAGCGCGCCTCTGGCTGTGAGGGAGCGCGCGTGGCAACAGTCCAGACTGAGGAACGCTTACATGGGCTTCCCGCCATTGCGGTTCTCCTCAAACGCTTCATGCCTACCAGCGGCGCGCTCAATGAGATCGCCGCCATCGATGGTCTACGCGCGCTCGCCATCCTGCTGGTGCTGGGGATTCACCTGTATCTCCTGGGAGTGTCCAGGGGTTTCAATGTGGGGCCAGCCTGGCTGGCCTATCCCGCAGAGATGGGCTTCTCTGGCGTCTACCTCTTCTTCATCCTCTCCGGGTTTCTGCTCTTCCTGCCCTATTCCCGTTCGCTGCTGGCCGGTCGGCCCTGGCCCTCGGCGCGTCGCTTCTATCTGCGGCGGGCGCTGCGCATCCTGCCAGCCTACTACGCAGTCCTGGCAACACTGCTGCTCCTGGAGGCGCGCCCGCTGCTCCATATACAGTACGCGGGGCCGCTCTCCCTGGTGGCCTTGCTCTTTCACGATCTGAACGTAAACGCTTTCTCGATCATCTTTCAGCTTGACTCCCCGTTCTGGACACTCGCTATTGAATGGCAATTCTATCTCCTGCTGCCCTGGATCGCGCTCGCCCTGGCAAAACTAGCCGGTCCACGCGCCAATCGCTGGTTCTTCCAGCGCCTGGCGCTGGGTCTTGGCGCGATTGTCGTGCTGGGACTGGGCATCCGCTGCGCGGCGGCCCTGGTCCATTACGCCGGGGGACAGGATTATCCCATGAACGCGCCTGGCGTCGTCGGGATTGCCCTGACGTTCCTGTATGGCATACGAGGGAAATATCTGGAGATATTTGCGCTTGGCATGGCAGCAAGCCTGATCTACGTCTCTGCTATCGAGCAAGGTCGGCTCGCGCGCGGGCGCGCAATCCTCCTGGGAACACTCGCCCTGATCGCTGCCCTGGCAGGTCTGGCGGGCTGCACCATCTGGGCAGCAGCAATCCAGCTCGTTCCCAGCGGAACAGGTGGCAGCCTGAAGGATTGGGTATTTTTGCCGCCAAATGGGGCATCGTGGACGCTCCTGGGAGAATGGGCGCTGGGTCTGTGCTTTGTTCTCTTGTTGCTTGGCGTGCTTCTTGGAAGTCCGATCCTCCGGCGATTGTTCTCCCTCTTTCCACTGCGCTATATCGGGATCATCAGTTATAGTCTCTACCTCTGGCACCTGCCGATCCTCTCGCTTCTGGTCAGCAGCTTCACCTCGTATGGGCGCTTCGTCCTTTTTGCCAGCGTCTTCCTGCTGCTCTTCTGCTCAGCCTCCTACTATCTGATCGAGCGCCCGTTCATCCGCTATCGGCGCGCAGCCCACTCGCGCGTCGAGCAAGAGCCAGCGCCCGCTGCCCCATCCGCACAGTGAGCGCCGCAGCTTTGCTATCCTCCCACCCATCCTGTTTGCTGGCAAACAGGTATTGCGTGCCAGGATGCGGTATAGTAATAGCCAACAGAACCGATCCGCACGCGCCGTGTAAGTTCATCATCAGAAGACTGGCTGGCCCGCATACACCGGCAAGGAGAGAAACCTGATGGCAACCACGTATCACTATCCGCCCGGCCCGAAACCCCAGCCCCTCGTGGGCAATGCCCTGCAAATGCGCAAAGGCGCGCTGGACTTTATGACCAGCTTGCAGCGCACCTACGGCGACGCGGCCTCCTTCCATTTTGGCCGAACGCCCGCCGTCCTCTTCACGCGCCCGGAAGCCATCCGCTACGTCTTGATCGAGAACGCGCGCAACTTTCTCAACAGGCCGGTCTTTGAGAGCCTGCGCCTGATTCTGGGCGATGGCTTGCTCACCATCGATGGCGAGTTCCACCGCCAGCAGCGCCGCATGATTCAGCCCGCCTTCCACAAGCAGCGCGTGGAAAGCTACGTCGAAACGATGATCACCTGCACCGAGCGCATGCTGGAAGAATGGACACCGGGCAGCCAGCGCGACATCGCCCACGAGATGACGCGCGTCACTATGCACATCGTCGCCAAGGCGCTCTTCGATATTGATATTGCCAGCCAGAGCGAGCGCATCGGCCAGGCGCTCTCCGACGCCACAATCTATTCCCGGCGCGCGCACGCCCCCTTCAAGCTGGTGCGCCTCAACCTGCCCTTCACTGACTATGGCAAATATCTGCGCGAGCGCCGCAGCCTGGATGCGACGATGGCCGCGCTCATAGCCGAGCATCGCGCCAGTGGTAAAGATACCGGCGATGTCATCTCCATGCTGCTCAGCGCGCAGGACGAAGACGGCAGCACCATGACCGACCAGCAGGTGCGTGACGAGACGCTGACGCTGCTGGCCGCCGGACACGCCACCACCGCCAACACGCTCAGTTGGACCTTCTATCTCCTATCCAACCACCCGGAGGTTCGCGCGAAGCTGCTCGACGAGCTTTGGCGCGTGCTGGCAGGTCGCCCGCCGACGGTGGACGATCTCGCGCGGCTCCCCTATCTGGATATGGTCATCAAAGAGGCGATGCGCCTCTATCCGCCCGCCTGGATACAACCGCGCCACACGATTGACGACTTCGAGTACGGCGGCTATCGCATCAAGCGCGGAACCACCATCTACCTGAGCCAGTGGGTCACGCATCGCCTGCCCGACCTCTGGCCGGAGCCGGAAACCTTCAAGCCAGAGCGTTTCGACCCCGAAACCGGCCAGAAATATCACCCGCAGGCGTATTTCCCCTTTGGCGCGGGCTCACGCATCTGCATCGGCATGCCTTTCGCCAACCTGGAGGCGCGCATCTTGCTCGCCACGATCTTGCAGCGCTACGTCCCCCGGCTCACGCCTGGCTTCCCCGTTGTTCCGCAGCCGAGGGTCACACTCTTCCCCAAGTTCGGCATGCAGATGATCCTGGAGCCAGCCGCCAAAGTCGAGGCCGCGCAGCCCGCGTGAGCCATCCCAGGAACTTCTCGGCCAACCGCTTCGACGACAGATGCAGGCGGCTGCTGGAGCGTTGGCGCTAAAACCCCAGCAAGTGGGGAACGAGCGTGCCCAGGAAGTAGCCGCCTGCTGCGGAGATCACGCCCACAATGACCACTTCAAGGATACTGCGTACATAGTTGATGCTCGCCAGCTTGCCTTTAATATAGCCGACGATCACGAGCGCCAGGAAGGTCAACGCAAAGGAGGTAGGCAACGCCGCCGGTATCGGCAGGAAGAAATAAGCGATCAGGGGAAAGATCGAGCCAGCAATATAAGAAGCGCCCATCGTCAAGGCTTCTGGGATTTTGACAGTAGAGGTTTCCACCTGCAATCCCAGCTCTTTTTCGATCATCGTCTTCTTGTATGCTTCTGGGTAACGCGCCAGCGCCTGCGCGAAGCGATGGGAATCTTCCGGGCTGATGCCCTCTTGTTGCAACAGTTGGGCCATCTCCTCCAGTTCCTCTTTGGGGTGGCGCTGCATTTCATGCAATTCTTTGAGTACTTCTGTTTGATGCACCTGGGCCTCAGAGCGGGCGGAGATAAACTCGCCAGCGCCCATCGACAACGCGCCAGCAAAAGCT
>JBJKSJ010000433.1:0-3676 GCA_046704085.1 Ktedonobacterales bacterium
AAGTCCAGCAGATGATCCGTCGAGACGCCAAAATAGAGCGCCAGCTTGCGCAGGTTGAGCGCGCTGGGCAGGTTGCCGTCACCCTTCTCCCAAAGCTGGTAGACGCTCTCCGAGGTAAAACCCAGCGCTTTTGCTACCTGGCTTTGCGTCTGCTTACGCGCGTCGCGGAGGTGGCGCAGCCGCGCGGCAAACTCCCTTTTCAACTGCTCGTCCGTTTTTTCGGTGATGGAGGGGATATTCTCTCCCTCATGCTCGCGCATACCATAACGCTCCTCAACGTGTTGTCGCTCAGTTAACTGACCTGGAGGCGATTATTTGATCACCCATGTCTATCAAAGTAGGTCGTAGGTAATGCGCAAGTTCACACGCATTCCTACTTGACAAACCCTAATTTTGCTGTTAGAATAGACTTAAGCATTCGGCGCTGCCCATCTTTTCGGGTATACAGCATATCCGATGCCATTTCTGGCATCATAGCACGCTCAGTGGCGCAGCGCAAACGATAGAGGCATCAGTTTCATCTATCCGGTTCGGCTAGAAAGCGTGTCATCTCAGGACTGCTGGTATCAATCGCCTTGCTTGCGGAATATCAGCAGACTGCAAAATCTAGAGTTCGCCCCTATTTTCCTGGGTGTGTGGCAAAAGCGGTAGTCCTCTCGGTCTACCCTGAACTTTTCGCGGCGCTCTTGCAGCGCCTGTCTCTTGAAGCGCGTTTTGCGGAGCGCGTTCCATCTGGCCCACGCACGTAAAGCGAGTTCCTGCGCCAGTTCCTCTGCCGAGCGACTGGCGTCGTCATCTCCAGGGAAAGAGGCGCCTCATGAACACGACCCCTCCCGATGACCGCGACTACTATGCCATCTTAGGTGTCCCCTCCAATGCCAGCCCTGCCGAGATCAAGCGCGCCTTTCGCGCGCTGGTCAAGCGCCATCATCCCGACCTCTACGCCTTCAACCCCAACGTGGTCTGGGAGGCCGAGATGATGATGAGCGAGATCAACGGCGCGTATCATGTGCTGAGCGACCCCGCCAGGCGCCAGCGTTATGACCTGATGCTCCGGCAGCAGTCCGCTGGATATGCGCCTGGCGCCAACGCCAGGGGATACGCAACCAAAGCGCAGGATGACCCGGTAAATGGGTGGTCAAGCCCGCTCTTCGGGACGAACGCCCAGCAGCACTGGCTGGTGACGCTGCTCCAGTGGCTTTCGGTTCAGCGGACCACGCACGGAAACCGACAGGCAATGGGGGTGCTGAGCAAGATGCTGCTGGTTCCCATCCCTTTCTGCATCGCCACCATCTTTGCCGCGCTCTTCTGGCATCTGGGCGACACCACTGGCGCCTCGTTTCTGGGGCGATTGACGGCGGTTCTGGCCTATCCGCTGATCCTCTTCCCTCTGCTGCTGCGCCTGTGGTTCCCCATCCATTATCATCCCTTGCTCAGCATGAAGCAAAAGCTGGCCGGAATGCCCATCATTCTGATCACTTCCATGCTGCTGGGCTGGCTCTGGTTTGGGGTGGTCGATCATCATGGAACAGCGACTAGCCAGCTTGATCTCTACTGGTGGTGCAGCCTGATCATCGCCACCTGCGCCAGTTTAGCCTACTTCTAATCTGGAAGAGCCAGCCGGTAACAATCAGCCAGATGCTAGAAACAGCATCTGGCTGATGTGCCTATGAAGCGACAGCTTGCTGAAGCCGCTCGCGATCAGTTGGCTGGCTGTGGAGCCTGGCTTGAGCCGCGATACGTCCACAGGCGGTGCATGGAGAAGTTGACCAGCGTCACAATCAGGATCGCCACCGCCTGCGCGGTCACGGGGGGCAGATGGGCCGCGTGATGGGCCACATAGGCGATGAGCAGCGTCAACACGAAGCCCACGCCAGAAGGCCCATGAAAGCGCGCGCAGCGCACCCACCAGCGCCGCTGGATCCCCGCCAGCGCGTGAAATGTGAAGCGATCATTCAGCGCGAAGTTGCACAGCAACGAGATTTCCGTTGCCAGCACAATATAGAGATCGTAGGGCAGGCTGGTATAGCGCGAGAAGACCCAGACGCCGGCCAGATTCACCAGGGCAGCCAACCCGCCTACAACCAGAAACGAGGCCAGCCGCATCACCTCATCGGCATGACCGTGTGTATAGCCATCCAGCCGTGAGGAGAGCCGGATAGTGAATGCCTGAAAGCGGGTTGGGGAGACATCAGGAAGTGTGGGTGGTTCTATCGCATCATCAAGATCCTGAACACGTTCAAGGTTAGATAACATCTTGCTCGGATTTCCTTTATGCTGATCCAGTTCATCACCTGAGAGTCACTGCGTTTTCTCGCATTGCTTCTTGCAAAGAAAGCGCCATCATCCTCAGCCGCGTCTGGAGCGCCTGCCAGGACAGCCGTCTCTGCCCCCGCTTTGGTAGAGACGATCCATCGAATGGCGCGGTAACAAGCGCCACTCCCAGAGGATATTTTGCTGCTCCTCGTGTGGCTGAAATGCAACACATGCCGCCAGCGATAGCCCATTTGGGTATTTTTCCGCGTGAGTTCTTGTCACCTGCTTAGCAAAACGGCTATACTGAGCCGGTCTAGAGTCAGCCAGAGGCAGAAAGGTGGGCATTTGTATGGAAGACGACCAGTGGCCGTATCCCCCCAAACGAGGGAGCAGCGAGCGTCCACCACCGGCTGGGGGAAACTCTGGCCCGCTTCCGGGTCAGCGGCCTGGCGCAGGCCGACCACCCAACGCCACTGGCCCCACCAGCCCAGGGCGGCCCGCATCTCCTTCAGGCGGCCAGTCGCCCTATACCAATCCTGGCGGCTCGCGCCCGCTCCAGCGGCCCGGCGCATCTGGTCCGCTCCCGCGCGCGCAAGGACCAGGGCGGAATGATGACTGGAGCCAGGGTCCGCAGCAGCGCCGTACCTCTGGATCAATCAATCCCGCTGGCGGCACGTCTGCCGGGCGCAGCGCGAATACAGGCTACCCGTCCGCGCCAGGCGGCGCGGCGCGCGGTGGCCCAGCCGGGCCAGGTGGCGAAGGCGGTCGCAGACCATCTGGGGGGGTCGGCGGCCAGGAGCAGCGTGGCCGAGGTGGCTGGGAAGAGGACCAACGCTGGAGTGGGCAAGGGAATACGCGCACTGGTCGAACGATGTCTACGCCCACCGGGCGACCCGGCCAGGGGGGACGCGGGCAAAGCGGCCAATGGGGGAACGCTCCTCGCGGGTGGGCTGAGGAAGAGGAGGAGGACCAGTGGGAGATGCGCGCGCGCCCACAGCGACCATCTTCTGGTCAGTTGGGAAAGGGCGCCAGCAACAAACAGCGCCCACAGAGCAACGGGCGCGGCAAAGAACCCACCATGCGCGGCGATTGGATGATTGAGCCAGAGACGAAATACAAGACGTCCAGCCAATCATTGCGCGTGCGCCTCTTATTGCTCCTGCTGGCAGCCGTAGTGGTGCTGGGGGCCGTCATCTTTCTGGTGCCAGGCGCGAAGAGTCGCCTCCTGGCGTTTTTGCCTGGCGCCCACAGTGCTGCCTCCTCGCCTGCTGCCGCCAGTAGCGGTGGCAGCCCATTGACCCTTCAGGTCAACGCGCCCAGCGCCAGCGTGACCCTCGATGGCAAAGCCTACACGACGACCGCCAGCCAGACCGCGCCCTTTTCCAGCGTGGCCGTGCCGGGGCTGGCGGCAGGCGCCCAC
>JBJKSJ010000434.1:0-8404 GCA_046704085.1 Ktedonobacterales bacterium
CCCGCCTCTGCCAGCCGGTCAACGGCGCGCGCGGCGGCATGGCGCACGGCGCGATCCGGATCGCGCCAGAGGAAAGCTGTGAGCAGGCGATAGGCGCGCCCAAAACCCAGGCGGCCCAGTGCCTCGATAGCGGTCATCCGCAAGGCTGGGTCTGGCGCTTTCAGCAGACCCTGCAAAGTAGGCAGCGCCGCCGGGCTATGCAGATCGCCCAGCGCGCACGCGGCGGCAGCGCGAACCTCCAGCGGCTCCTCAGCATCGTGCAGCACATCCAGCAAAAGATCAGCCGCAATGGGATCGCCCAACGCGCCCAGCGCCTCGGCAACCTCCTGCCGAACGGCAGGGCTGGGATCGCCCATTGCCCGCGCCAGCGGCTTCAAAGCCACCGACGCGCGCAGCATGCCCAGCGCCCGCGCCGCCGCGCCCCGGCAAGACGCATCCGCATCTTTTAAGCACGCGAGCAAGGGACTGACAGCGCGGGGATCGCCAATCCAGCCCAGCGCAGCCGCCGCGTGAAGCCGAACAGATGCCTGCTCATCCTTGAGCGCCTCCAGCAGCGGATCAACTGCGTTTTGCAGGGCGCTCGGCGCCTCCAGCGGTCCCGCAGCGCCAGCAGCCGGGAGGTCCAGCGGCGACTCGGCCAGGCAGAGGTCAATCAAGGCATTGGCAGCCGCTGCGCGCACCTCGGCCCAGGGATCGCGCAGCGCCTCGATGAGTGCATCGGCCAGCGTCTCCACACGCAGCGCCCCCAGCAGTTCGGTTTCGCTCTGCCAGCCATCGCTGCTCTGGCTGCCCAGCGCGTGCCCATAGAGCGTGGCCGCCGCCTCGGTCTTCACCTCACCCAGCGCCGTCGCCGCCGCCACGCGCACTGGCGTGAAGACATCGCGCTGATCGCGTAGCGCCTCCAGCAGCGGGGGAACGGCCCGCGCATCGCCCACGCGACCCAGCGCACGCGCCACCAGCGCCGCGCGCCCAATCTCCAGCGCGTTGTGTTCATCGGGGCGCAGACGGCGCAGCAGCGGCTCCAGCGCCGCCGGGCCGAGCGCGGCCAGGCGCTGAATCACGCGCTCGCGGGCATCCAGCGTCGCTGCTCTGCCAGCAGGACTTGCCGGATCAGGCAGATCCTCGGCTCCCTCCACGCGGACGCGTCGGACGCGCAGTTCCCACTGCGCGAGCAATCGCGTGATGGCGAAATCCGCCTCTTCCGCCGTTGCAGCAGGCGCAATGGCGCGTTCTGCCGGGCCATCTGCCTGCGGCCTATGTTGGTCATACCGTCGTTTTAAGCGTAGCACGCACTACCTCACGCGCTCCTATCCTGCGCTTACGCCTGGCTGCGGGCAGGCAGATCGCTTCAGGACCGGCTGCCCATCTGACGTTCTCGGCCCTATTGAGCCATATCTTCTTGCATTGCAGCCAGCTTCATAGACATTATATCGCATCGACCAACCGCATCCTTTGGCAACTGATTTGCAGTTCTTCCAGCGCCATCTGTGGATCAAAATCCGTGCCGCGACAGAGATTGGCGATCACCTCCTCGCTGGTCCATGCCCCACGCTCCAGGGAAGCACCCATCGGCTGATTCCCTGGGGGCAAAAGAGCGCCGCTTGCATGGCGGCAAAGAGCGGATAGCGCGGATGCTGCGGGTCGCTGAGATATTCCCAGAAGACGTTATTCGATAACGTCAGATGCCAATCCACAAAGAGGCACTTGTACGACTGCATATGGCTTGCCCTTTCTCTGCTGCCGGGGTGTTCTAAAGCATATTACAGGGCGAGCGCCCGGCTTGACCAGGCAATTCGCCTCTCGTATACTCCATATACGATACGAAGATCATCACATACATCCCCATGATCTGATAGGAGTCGTAAAGTCATGCGCTATATTGCGTCTCTGGGCGACCAGCGCTTCACCATCAGCGTCGATGAGAACGGCCAGCAGCGGCTCCTCGCCCTGGAAGGCGCCAGCTATGCTGTTGATTGGCTGCGCATTGGCAGCAGCGACGCGCCGGGCAGCGCCGGACGCTATAGCCTGCTGATCAACCATCGCTCGTATGAGGTGGTGGCGCGCCGATTGGAGGCCGACGACGAGGGCGGCACGCGCTACGAAGTGGTCATCGCCGGGCAGACATACGAGGTGCGGCTGGAGGATGAGCGCGAGCGCGCGCTGGCAAGCCTGGCGGGCGGCGCACATGAGAGCGGCGACGCAACGGTCAAAGCGCCGATGCCCGGCCTGGTGGTCAATATCCCGGTGGCCGTCGGTGAGAGCGTGCAACGCGGCCAGACCGTTGCCGTGCTGGAAGCGATGAAGATGGAAAACGACCTGAGCGCGCCACGCGCCGGGATCATTAAAGAGCTGAAAGTCGCCTCAGGCCAGGCCGTCAACCAGGGCCAGCCGCTCGTCATCATCGGCGAGCAAGGAACCGGCGCGAGCGAAACGCCGGATGAGAACGGCGAGAATGGCGACATTACTGGCGGCTAACCATCAGCGCACGGGAGCATGAGTATGTCCGCACGTATCCTTGTGACCCAGCAGATTCCCGCAGAAGGGCTGGCCTTGCTCCACAGCGCCCAGGACGCGACGCTGGAGATCAACCCCACTCCAGGGGCCATATGGACAGCGGAGGAACTGCGGGCGCGCCTCCCCGGCCACGACTATCTGCTCTGCCTGCTGACCGACCAGATCGACGCCGCGACGCTTGAGGCTGGCGCGCGCGGAACGCCGCCGCTGCGGCTGGTGGCAAATATGGCCGTCGGCTATAACAATATCGATCTGGCGGCGGCGCGCCGCCTGGGCATCCTCGTGACCAACACCCCCGGCGTGCTGACCGAGGCTACCGCCGATCTCACCTTTGCCTTGCTGCTGGCCGTCGCCCGGCGCATCCCCGAAGCAGACCGTTTTGTTCGCGCCGGGCGCTTCACCGGCTGGCAGCCGCTGCTCCTCCTGGGCGCGGAACTGACCGGCAAGACGCTGGGCATTGTTGGCATGGGGCGCATTGGCCGCGCCGTCGCCCGCCGCGCGCTCGGCTTCGGCATGCCCATCCTTTACACCGCCCATCACCCTTTGCCCGGCGAAGAGGAGCACGCCCTCAACGCCACCTTTGCCCCGCTGGCTGAGGTCTTGCGCCTCTCCGACTTTGTCTCGCTGCACGTCCCCTACGCGCCACAGACTCATCACCTGCTGAACGCCGAAACGCTGGCCCTGCTGCGGCCCGGCGCCTATCTGATCAACACGGCGCGTGGCCCCATCGTGGACGAGGCGGCGCTGGTTGCGGCCCTCCAGGCAGGACGATTACGGGGCGCGGCGCTGGATGTCTTTGAGGACGAGCCGCGCGTCCATCCCGCGCTGCTGGCAATGGAGCAGGTGGTTCTGGCTCCGCACATCGGCAGCGCCACGCGCGAGACACGCGCACGCATGGCAACCACAGCGGCAGCCAACATCCTGGCGCACCTGCGCGGCGAAACGCCGCCCAATCTGGTGGAGCAATAATCCCTGACCAGCTATCCGGTCAACTGGTGGCTGGTGCAGAGCGGAATCAAGGAAGCGATGTAGGCGGCGCTACTGGGGTATGCTTTTATTTGACCGGCGAGTGCGCCACCACCTCCAGCGGGAAGGACTTGCCCGCCAGCCAATCCTCCAGGCGACGCAGGGCGCGCTGGTGGCGAAACTGCTCGCGTGGGAAGGCCAGCGCCTCCTCGCGGCTGATCCAGCGCGTGCCCAGCACATCATCAGCCAGGGGATAGCTGGCGACGCCGATGGGCCGGGCGCGAAAACAGATATTCAGGTCTTCTTCGCCCGCTGCCACGTCGTAATAGATGCCCTGAATGCCGGTCAGTTCCACATCGTAGCCGGTCTCTTCGCGCGCCTCGCGCAGCGCGCATTGCGCGAACGTCTCGCCCGGCTCCACATGCCCGGCGGGCTGATTCCAGAGGCCGTAAATATCCGGGTCGGCCTCCTGCACCAGCAGCAGTTTGCCAGCCTGCTCGATGACCAGGCTGCACGTCACCTTGAGCAGCACATCAGGCATACGTCGCTCTCTTTCTTCTCGCCACGCTGATCTTGTTCCGTTCATTATAGAAGCATGATAGACGCATGCCGCCGAACATATGAGATTTGACTTTTCGAGCGCGTAAAGCAACGCCAGTCGGCAGAGCCGACATCTTGGCCGCCAGGCCCGTAGCGGCGATTAAAATCGCCGACGGGCTGGCGGCATGCGTGCGCGTGGTTATCTGCGTGGTATCCCCAGCGTCAGCGCGCGAGGCCAGAGCGCGCCATATCCAGGTCTTGTATCGGCGCCCACTTTTGCTGTGGGATGGCTGGCACGGACGCGGGCCAGGAGGCACTGAACGGCCCGGCAAACGATCCGCCTGCTGCATCTGCGTGCCCTGGTGGGCAGGGTGGTGTCGAGCATCCACCCCCACCGCCACCTCCACCACCGCCGCCGCCTCCGCCGCCTCCTCCGGGTGGTGGGGTTGGGGGCGGTGGAGGCGGCGCGCACTGCACCTGCCAGTTATTGCCGTCGGAACTTGGTTTCACCTTCAAGCACGCCGCCGGAACCGCCTGGCCGCCATTGCCCACGCCGCGCTCAGGAACCGCGCCGCTGATGAACCAGTCCGTTGAACATCCCGCGCTGGAGCAGTAGTTATCGCGTTCCACACCGGGCGGCACAGGGAAATTGACGAAGGGGCGTCCGGCTTCCGCTGCCAGCATCGAATCGTGCCAGATGGGCGCGGCGCCGACAATACCATTCGCCTCGCGCGTGGGATGATCGTCGGTATTGCCCACCCAAACGCCCATCGTATAATCCATTGTGTAGCCCATCGTCAGGTCATCCCTGAAGTCCTGGGTCGTCCCCGTCTTGGCCGCCGCCGGGCGCACATTGCGCGCGCGGCAGTTCGCATAGGTATCGAAGAGATAGAGCGGGCTGCAATAGCCAAACTCCGGATCACGGGATTGATCATCGCTCAGCACGCTCGTGATCAGAAAAGCTATCTGCGGGCTGATGACCTGCTGGCCGTGCGGCGTATATTGGTAGACGGTCTTGCCGGTCTGGTCGGCGATGCGCCAGATGCCAAAGGGCTGATTGCGCACCCCATAATTGGCAAAGGTGCTGTAGATCGAGGCCAGGTCCATCATGTGCATATCCAGGCTGCCCAGCGTCATCGCCAGGCCCGGCGTGCCCAGATAGCCATTGGCCGGCAGGCCCAGCCGCTCGGCCATGTTCAAGGTGTCATCGACCCCCGCAAACTCCAGCGCCTTCACCGCAGGCACATTCAGCGACTGTTGCAGCGCCGTGCGCACCGTTTGCTGGCCGGTAAACTTTTGTGAATAATCCAGTGGCTTGTAGCCAAAGGAGGTAGCATACGGGAATGCCGTCGGGCCATCATAAATCGGCGTTGCCGGAAACCAGCCCTTCTCAAAGGCGGTCGCATACGTGATCGGCTTGAAGGATGAACCCATCTCGCGGTATGAATCCACTGCAACGTTATTGTAGCCCAGAATGGCCTTATTGTAATAATCCGCGCTGCCAATCATCACCACCACCGCGCCGGTATGCTGGTCGATGATCACCGCCGACGCATTATTCACATCCTCACGCCTGGCATTCAGCGTTTGCAGTTGCTTCGTGATGATCTGCTGCACCTGATTTTGCAGGTCCAGATTCAGTGTGGTATAGACCCGCAAGCCCGTCAGTGAGAGCGAGAGCGTGCCAGAATCAATCATGTCCGCCAACTGACCTTTAATCCACTCGACGAAATGCGGCGCCAGTTCAGGTTCTTGCGGCGGCGCCTTCAGGAAACCAGGCTGCGCCGCCTCGGTTTCTGCCTGCACCGCTTGCCCCTGGCTGATATAGCCCTGGTCTACCATTGCTTGCAGGACCGCTTTCTGGCGATCCAGGCCAGCCTTGAGATCGAGAAAGGGGTCGTAAATATTGGGGTTTCTGGGCAGGCCAGCCAGCATCGACGCCTGGGCCAGATCAAGCTGCGACGCGCCGGTCACACTGCCCTTATCGGGCAGATCAAAATACTCCAGAGCGGCGGCATCGATGCCATAGGCGTTCTCTCCGTAGCCAATGGAGTTCAGATACATCTCCAGAATCTGCTCCTTGGTATATTGCTGGGTGATGCCCACCGAGAGAATCGCCTCTTTGATCTTGCGATCAAGCGTCTGGTCGCTGCCGGTCACGGTGTTTTTAATCAATTGCTGGGTAATCGTACTGGCGCCTTGCGTCGTACTGTTGGTGTTCAGGTCCGTCGTCGCGGCGCGGATAATGGCGGTGAAATCAATGCCCTGGTTGTTCCAGAAGTCTTTATCTTCGATGGCAATCGTCGCGTTAATGACATTGAGCGAGACTTTCACCAGCGGGATATAGTTCTTGACGCCATCGGCAGTGATTTTGTAAAGCAGCTTGCCGGTTGAATCAAAGATTTCGACGTTGTCACGCGAGGTGACATTGGGCAGATTTGCCAGAATGGCCGCCTGGCTTTGATAATACATATAGGCGTCGTTGATGGTATAGCCGATGACGACCAGGAGAGCCAGCCCCAACAGCGTAACGGCGCTCGTGACCACCCGCCGCAGCAATTTATTCTGGCGCTGCTGGCGGCGGCGGTGATAGTCCATCATATAGAAGGCATAGCGGCGACGGCGACGCCAGCGGCGGCTGGCCTCGCTGCGCTTGCGGAAGGTCTGCTCGCGGCGGGCCTCTTCGCTAATCAGGCGTTTTCGGCTGATGCCCACTGCCGGGAGGGGTTCAGTCCGGGGGCGCAGCGCGAGCGCGAGATGTGCCCGCGCCGCACCATCTTCCCCGTCCTCGGCGCCCTCATGCTCAGTCAGCCTGCCGCGCCACTCCTCGGTTTCGGGCAGGCGCTTTGTCCTGGAAGGCGTCAAGACCGCCGTTGTTTTTGGCGCGCTGCGGTGCGCGCCAGTGTTGGCGCCATTGCGTCGGCTCGCGCCATTGGCCCGCCGCCAGCCCGGATTGAAATCAGGCGCAGTGGACGCTGGTTCGATCCCTGACAGCGGCGGAACGTCTCTGGCTGTGTGATCAGGATGCGCATCCTCTGGCGCCGACGCGAGAGTCTCGGCCTCGTCGGGCAGCGCCTCCAGCGACGCAACCACATCAGCCAGCGTCGCGCCCTCCGGCTGCTGCGCAGCAGCCGGAGGCACGTCGGGCAGTGGCTCAATCTCTGGCAAGGCGTCGCGTGGCGCTTCAGATGCAGTGGCCGATTCTGGAAGCGCCGCCGCACGCGCGGCGTCAGTCTCAACGGGCGCCATCTCAGGCTGGCTCACCTCGGCGGGCGATGATGCCGCAGCAGCAGGCTGCTCGTCGGGCTGCTCGTGTCCGTTTGTGTCCTCGCCAGGCTGGCCGTTCTGCCCCAGCACGCGCGCCGCACTGGCGCGCCTGCGCTCGCGGGAGTGCGAACCGTTGCCAGTCGTAGACCCCGCAGGACGCCCGCTCGTCGCTTCTAGGGACGGGTGCGCAGCCTCACGCGCGGCAACGGGCAGCTTCGCCGATGGGTCCTTGCGCGCCGCCAGGATTTGACGGGCGCGGGCCAGTGACTCTTTCAAGGGCGCGGTGGGCGCCTCATCTCCAGCCATGCTCGCGCTAGTCTGCGCTTCGTTGGCGGTCTGGGACAATGCCCCAGCCTGATCGGCGGGCGGCGTGACGACATCCTGCGCGCCATCAGACGTGGGCTGCTGAGGCTGCCGTTCTGGTTCCTGCGGAGGATACGGGGTACGAGATGTCTTTTGCACGGTTTCAATCCTCATCCGGCTCAGAGGCCGGATGCCAATGGAGGATAGCCTTCCAGTGTCCTCGACCTAACCCGCGCAGGCGGGTTTCGTGGCCGCAGGCTCATAGGCACAACTTAAGTCGCCTGCTTCGATCCGGGCGCGGCGGCTACCTCATAGACGGATGCTATTCCTGACACATTGCTTCTATCTCATTCTTGTACACGGTTGAGTACGCCAAAGCAGAGACATAGCTCGATCAAGATTCCTACAGACTGGGTCAAAACAGGTCGCTCTATAGAGTATCATCAGCTTCTTGCCACACAGCAGGACCATAGGACTTCCTACGCGCCTCCAACGCGCAGACTCTCAGCATGTGCTATGCCAATCAGGCATCATTGCTGGCGGTTAAAACCGCGCCTAAGGGCTGCGCCGCCAAGTCCGCCTACGGCGGCGGGCGCTTGCGGGCCTGCGGCCTTGGACGGCTTGCGGGAACGGGGTTCCCGCACTCTCGGCTACGCCTCGCGCCGTCCAGCGCTGGGCGCCCGCACTCTCGCTACGCTCGGACCTCTCGCTCGACCGCGCCTGCGCGGACTCCCCGCCCCACCCCAGGCGGCATGCGTTCGTCCGAACCCGCGCAGGCGGGTTTCGTGGCGCCCGCAGGCGCCCTTAGGCGGGA
>JBJKSJ010000435.1:0-10200 GCA_046704085.1 Ktedonobacterales bacterium
CCCTGGCGGATCAAACCGCCCCTGGCCGCGATGCAGTGGCTCGGTGAGGACGAGCAGCGCGGCGATCACCAGGATGATGCCAATAGGAACGTTGATATAGAAGATCCAGCGCCAGGTCAGATACTCGGTGATGATCCCACCCAGCGTGGGGCCGACGCTGATCCCCAGCGCGACCACAATCGCATTGAGGCCGAGCGCCCGCCCGCGCTCGTTGGCGGGGAAGGCGTGCGTCAGCATGGCGATATTGACGGCAAAGATCAGCGCCCCGCCCAGCCCCTGGAAGCAGCGCGCGGCAATCAGAAAGCCCAATGACGGAGCCGCGCCGCACAGGGCCGAGCCAGAGGTAAAGATGATGATACCCGCGATAAAGATCGGCTTGCGCCCGATCATGTCGGCCAGCCGTCCGGCGGTGAGCAGCACCGCTGCGATGACCACCAGATAGCCGATGATAATCCACTCGATGGAGCCGCTCAGCGGCACACCAAAGGCGCGGGCAATCGAAGGCAAGCTGATGTTCACGATAGAGCTGTCGAGGGTGGTCATAAACGCGCCTGGCGCCGCCAGCGCAAAGACCGCCCATTTATTCGCTCGCTCCTCTAGAGGCGACTGAGTGGCAGACGCTAGGGGCTGCTGTACGACGTGCGCGCCCAGTGAGGCGCATGTCACGCCTCCAGTCGTGGGCTGCCTCGCGGATGCCTCTGACTCTGGCTGCGATGCTTCTAACCTCGCTTGTTCGGCTTTGTGTGGCTTGATCGGCATTTTCTCGCTCGTATCCAGGTCAACAGTTGTTCCTCTATCATAATCCTCTTCGCATACCCTGGTGCAAGGTTCACGCCAGACCAGACGAGCGGGCAGCCACGAAGTAAGTCCCGTAAGCGTCTCTCACGAGAGACGTTGAGGATACCACAGCCAGATCGAGCGTGTGGTCTACCGCCAGCATCCCCGCTGGCCGAGGCTTGTACCGCCGACTTCTAGCCGACAGGGGTGGGGTATGCGCGGCAATTGAAAGCACCCCACCTTTAGAGCAGATTTTTCAACAGTTTGGTAGCGACATTCCGCCCGGTCAGCACGGCGGCCACCGTCTTGCCACTGAGGCCATCGACGCGATGATTGAGCAGCGCGGCCAGAACCACAGCCCCGGAGCCTTCGACAATCAGATGCTGCTGCTCGATATACCAGACCATCGCCTGCGCGATCTCGCCCTCCTCGACCAGCAGCATCTCATCGACGTACTGGCGGGCGATCTCATACATCGGGGAGCCTGGTTCGATATTGCCCGCCAGGCCATCTGCCAGCGAATCCAGCACCGGCACGGTCACGAGCCGCCCGGCCTCGAAGGCGGCGTACATCTGGGGCGAGGCCGTTGATTCTACCCCAATCACCCGAATCTTCGGGTTGATCGCCCTGGCCCACCGGCCCATGCCACAGATCAAGCCGCCGCCGCCGACAGGCACGAGCAGGACATCCACATTGGGCAGGTCTTCCAGTATCTCCAGCGCAATCGTGCCCTGCCCGGCCATCGTCTGGGGGTCGTTATAAGCTGAGACATAGCGGCGCTTGCTCGCGAGCGCCAGATCAATTGCCAGAGCCTCGGCTGCGTCGTAATCGGCACCCTCCACCAGCAGTTCAACATGCTCAGCCGGGTAGCGGCGCAGCGCGGCAATCTTGGCGGGCGAGCCACTTTTGGGAACGACCAGCGTGGCGCGCACACCCAAAAGACTCGCGGCCTGGGCCACACCCAGGGCGTGGTTGCCTGCCGAGGCGGCGACGACGCCCGCCGCGCGCTCGCGCTCGTCCAGCGTAAGCAGGCGATTCAGCGCGCCGCGAATCTTGAAGCTGCCGGTGCGCTGAAGATTTTCCAGCTTGAGATAGACCCTGGCTCCCGTTGCTTCTGAAAGCGCCTCGGAAGGCTCCAGCGGCGTGCGCAGCGCGCGCCCCTTCAGCCGCTGCGCCGCCGCCAGAATGTTTGCCGGTGTCAGTTCTGCCTCGTAGGCCATGCTGCCTCCTAATGCCGGAAGTGACGCTGGCCGGTCACGAGCATGGCGATGGCATAACGGTTCGCCATGCGAACCGCCTCATCGTCGCGGATGGAGCCGCCTGGCTGGATGATCGCCGTCACTCCTGCCTTGGCCGCTGCCTCCACGCCATCGGAGAAAGGGAAATAGGCGTCGGAGGCCAGCACACCGCCCCGCGCGCGGTCTGCGGCTTTTTCCACCGCGATCTGTACACTGGAGACGCGGTTGGTCTGCCCCGCGCCCACCCCAATGACCATCAGCTTCTTTGCCAGCACAATGGCGTTGGACTTGACGTGCTTCACCGCCTTCCAGGCGAAGAGCAGGTCGGTCACTTCTTCTAGCGTTGGCTCGCGCTCTGTCACCACCCGGCAGTGCAGGTCTTGCTCGGTCAGCAGGTCGGGCGTCTGGATGAGAAAGCCGCCGCTCACCCGCCGCACGTCCAGTTGCCAGGGCGCAAAGGCGCTCTTCGTCGCTGGCGGCCCGATGACCGCGTTGGTCGAGAGCAGCCGTAGATTCTTTTTCTTGCTCAGCGTCTCCAGTGCCTCCGGCTCATAGCCGGGCGCGATAATCGCCTCGTAAAAGATGGGGGCCAGTTCAGCAGCGGTGGTCGCATCGACAATGCGATTGAAGCCGATGATGCCGCCATAGGCCGATACTGGATCGCCCTGGTGGGCGCGCTTATAGGCTTCCACCAGATGTTCTTTGTCGCAGGCTAGCCCGCAGGGGTTGGTATGTTTGATGATCACCGCTGTTGGCGCGGTAAAGCTGGCGACGGTATTCAGCGCGGCGTCCAGGTCCAGGATGTTGTTGAAGGAAAGCTCTTTGCCCTGAAGGACGACCGCATCTGCCACAGTAGGCATCTGCTGCGGTGTGGCTGGCGCCAGGCTGCCAGTTGTTTTCCGCTGGGCGGGCGCGGCGCTCATCGTGGAAGACGGCCCGACTTTTTTCCAGCTATAAAACGCGCCTTCCTGATGCGGGTTCTCGCCGTAGCGCAGCGGCTGGAGCTTCTCCATCGCAACGGTGAGTTGATCTGGAAAGAGATCGCCGTCAAGCTGGCGTAGATAGGTAGCGATATGTGTATCGTAGGAAGCGGTGTGCTGGAAAGCGTAGGCCGCCAGCCGCCGCCGGGTCTCCAGATGTACCGCGCCGTGTTCCTTGATCTCGCGCAGCACGGTTTCATAGTCCCCAGGGCGCACCACCACCACCACATGCGCAAAGTTTTTGGCCGCCGCGCGCAAGAGCGTGACGCCGCCAATATCGACCTGCTCTAAGGCTTGCTCCAGGCTGATGTCTGCTTGCGCGATAGTCTCGACAAACGGATAGAGATTGCACACCACCAGATCGATAGGCGCAATGCCATGCTCGGCAAGCTGCTCCATCTGCCCTGGCTCATCGCGTTTAGCGAGAATGCCGCCGTGTATGGCCGGGTGCAGCGTCTTGACGCGCCCGCCCAGAATCTCTGGGAAGCCGGTCAGATCAGAGACCTGGGTCACAGGAATGGAGGCAGCCGCCAGGGTTGCGGCGGTCCGTCCGGTGGCGATCAGTTCAACCCCCAGGGATTGCAATCCCTGGGCGAAACCAATCAACCCCTCTTTATTTTCTACGCTGAGCAATGCGCGCATGCTCGCGGCACTCCTTTCTCACGATGCGCTTCTCGCGTGCTTCACATCTGCGGCTAGGCGGATTGCGCGGTGGGCGCCAGGCGCTGCCCCAGACGCTGTGCCCGGTGCTGCCCGATGTAGCGTGCCGCTGCACTCTCCAGTTCCGGCAGGATTCGGGCCGTGAGCGCCGGGGGGACGGCGTGGAGCGTTGCCAGCATCGCTGGAGGCATTGCCGCCTGCATAAAGATCGCCTCGACCAGTGGTTCGGCCAGTTCGCCCAGGTCTTTCCCCATAACCCGCACGAGTTCCTCAAAATAGCGTTCAGCATCTGTCGGTGGCCGTCGCTGGACCAGCCCCAGCGCCAGCAGCTTGGTGGCTAGAATGCGGGCCTGGAAGGCCGAAAGCCCGCAGCGCCTGGCGATGGCTGCCAGGGTATCGCGCCCATTCACACACTGGACAAAGCGCCATTGCAGGTCGCTCAGGCGAAGCTGCTGCGCCTGCGCCGGTGGGTAGGGTGGGCAGAAAAGAATAATCTGGAGGGTGGGGATATGCTCTAAAATGTTGGACCACTCATCGATGCGGCGCACACCTTCCATCAGCAGACTCTCGTTGGTCTGGTGGATCGTTCGCGTGACCGGGTAGGCGCCATCGAGAAATTGGAACGATCCTGCCTGCCAGAGAAAGAGGCTGAACAGCGCGTCCTCACCCTGGAGCATGCTCAAGCGGGCATCTATCACCGTCCCATCCACGAAGTAGATGCGCCCGACGGGCGGCGCCGGATGGGATGCAGCGGAGTGTGGCTGATAGCCAATGGGCGTCAACTCGAGCGCGCCAGTTTTCCGGCTCAGTTCAAAAAGCTGGATCAGATCGGTGAGATGGAAATCCTGAAGCAGTCCTTCCAAGCCCCGGCTCCCTTGTGCCGCGCCCCGCGGCTCTCCAGCGCCCTGCTGATTAGAGGTGCGCCATGACACTTTTACTGATCGTCCGCAACGTTGGGAAAACGCCGGTCCCTTGAACGGCTATCGCCTCAAACGCGGGCACGCGCCGCCGATTGAGATAGCGGTCCAGGACTGTCACCGGCAAGGCATCGGCCACATCGCGTTTATTCCATTGAATCACAAACGGGAAATTGCCCAGGTCTCTCCCCAGGTAACGCATATTGGTTTCAAGCTCAATAATGCTCTGAAAGTTCTCTTCCAGGCGATCACGCTGGGAATCGACCACGAAGACAATGCCATCGGCTCCATTCAAGACAGCTACGCGCGTGCGCTCATAGAGTACCTGGCCCGGCACGGTATACAGATGGAAGCGCGTGCGAAAGCCATGCACCTCGCCCAGGTCCAGCGGCAGAAAGTCGAAGAACAACGTGCGCTCGGTCTCCGTAGCGATAGAGATCAGTTCTCCCTTGGTATTCTGCGGAATCTGCTGATGCACATAGTGTAGATTCGTCGTTTTGCCGCAATAGCCGACTCCATAATACACGATCTTACAATGGATTTCACGGGCGGCTACATTAATGAGCGCCATGACACACTCGCTCCTACAGAAGATTCCACCACACGTCGCTGGGAAGATCAGAACGGCCAGGCATCCCTCGTTAGCTGAAAAAAACGCGCCTGCCACTCAGTTCGGCCAGCAGGGAGCAGACCGGAAGCGCAGCGGGCAGATATGAAGAGTAAGCGTCAGAAGAGGGCTAGGCACGGCCCTATTCGCGGAAGAGTAGATCAATGCTATCTTCGATGGATGTGCGGAATTGAACATTTACTACTTTTTCGCGGATGCGGCTGGAATCGGTTCGCACGCGCTCCAGAACGCGCAGCAGTTCATCGCTGGCCTTCTTTGCCAGCACCTTCACCAATCCAATATGTGTCAACTTATCGAACACCGTCACCAGCAGCCATTGATCGGCGATCAGGCTGGTATAGATGCTCTCATGGACGCCCTGCTGGAAAATGGCTTTGAAATCACTTTCGCCCAGCAGTTCGGCGACATGGCGCGAGGAAGAGAAAGCGCCTGCCAGCAATGCCCCCAGCGCCGTCGAATCGCGTTGCAGATTCCCCTGACCTTGTGTGGCGATCACCTGGCCGCTTTTGTCGAGCAACATGACGTAGCTGGCGCTCGTATCTTGCATCAGTTTGGCAAGCATACTTGAAATCACCAGCAACTCTTTGTCGGCGACCACCAGATTGGAGAGTTGTTCCATAGCTCAGCCTCCGCTTAGCCGTTTGCCCGTAAGGCTAAACACATTATAGCAAAACCCCCTCTTGCCGCAAACCAACGAACAACAGGATAGCCCAATTCTCCTATACGCTGGCTGAGCGCTTCCAGATAAGGCAACAGAGACGTTGCCCTGTTAGCAAGGTAGCGTCTCTGTCGTCGTGATCGATTGCGCGAAGCGCCCGCGAAAAGCGCGATTACAGGTGTTGACAGCGCAAGGAAATAATCCCCGGCGCAAAATGGTTGGCCTTCTGTAAGTACTCCTGCTCGTTTGCTTCGATCATCAGCTTGTGCATGACCACCACATCCGCATCGGGAAGCGGCTCGGTGGGTTGGAGGCACAACTCCATGATGGCGCAGCCGCGCTCATAGACTTTGACCAGCCCCCCCGCGCCAGGAATGCGGTAGACGCGATGCTCGATGGTGGGGCTGTTCACCTCCAGATAGCCGAATTTGAGCAGTTGCTGGTATTGCGCCTCGTTCAGCATCTCACGCAGCAACCCTTTGGCCCGGCTCTCTGCCGAGAGATGCTCGCTGACCGAATCGCGCCAGCGCCCAACACTGCCATCAGAAGATTGTGAAAGATAGTAGATGGCGATCAGCAAGAACAGGAGCCAGATGCCTAACAGCAGGCTGAGCGACTCCCACATGTTGATCAGCCTCCTACGACACGGGGGACCATCACAATTTGCTCGGCAGCCTTGTCAAACCGCTCGATCCTTTGGATGGGCTTGCCAGTCTCGACCTTAAAAGCCGTGGCTCCCCTCGCGCGCTCCTCGTTAAAGATGCGCTCGGCCTCGCGGATGGCAGCCATAGCCTCGGGATCACTGACCTCTACTTTCTGAAGATCCCAGGTCACTCGATCATCTCCGCGTCGGGACATCACTCGCAGCATACCCATAACCAAGTCCTGCCTTTCAACTGTGTTCAAAGACGCTCGTTCCTGCAATTGGCGCTATGCAACACTCCTCTCCAGGCAAATGACCAGCAGGTTTCCTGTCCAGTCATCGCGGGAGGAAGGCTTGCCTGTCTGTTACTGTGTAGCCACATATCCTTGGACGCACTTAGCAATAACTATGCCATGCAGGTTGTTCGGGGGAGCCTGTCAAATGGACTGCGAGCCGCTCCTGGCGGCGCTCCAACAGCCCTCTTAGAGATCCCTCTCACCAGAACGTTATTGCATAGAGCATGCCCGAACGGTCCTTTCATGCCCCCTTCTCTATGCAGATCGTTCAACGGATCACTACGGAGAAGGTTGCACGCAGAGGATCAATCCAGCAGCGCCTGGCATGCCCAGCAGGTGGTTTGCCCCCATCTTCAGGGAAGAGGACGCCAGATCGAAGAACGCGCTACGAGAAAACGCCGGGGTATCTACCACAAGCATAACATCAACTGCCGCCGACAGTCAAGGTGCGCCAGTCCGATGCGCCCAATCCGCTCAAAACGCGCCGGGCAGACCCAGTGGGCGACTGGTTGCCTCGCCTGGTAGTTCGCGCTTCCAGGCTGGCCCGGAGGTCTTCGTGGGCTGAAGGGGAAGGCTCACGGTGAAGGTACTGCCCTCGCCGGGGCTGCTCTCAACGCTGATACTGCCGTGATGGCGCTCGACAATGGTCTTTACAATGGCTAACCCCAGCCCCTGCCCGCCGCGCGAGCCTTGTCCACGCGCAACCTGATAGAAACGCTCAAAGATACGCGGCAAATGTTCAGGTGGGATGCCTCGCCCGGTATCATGGACCGCAATCTCGATCTGGCTGCGGCGCGCCTCGCCGGTAATCATTACCTGGCCGCCTGCTGGCGTGAATTTGATCGCATTCGTCAGCAGGTTACGTACTACCTGCTTTAGCCGCCCTTCGTCGCCAGGGAACGGCGGTAGCTCTGGCGCCAGATGCGCCACCAGCGTGATCTTTGCGTCGGCTGCCAGCAGTTCCACCTCCTCAGTCGCCTCCTTGATGATGGCGCTAAGGTTAGCCTGGGCCATGCTCAGCCGGAACTGCCCGGCGTCGGCCCGCGAGATGAGCAAGAGATCGTCCACCAGCGAGGTGAGATGTTCGCTGCTTGATCTGGCCCGGCGCACAAACTCGTGCAGCCGCTCGTTGAGTTCGCCCGCCACGCCCTCCAAGGCCAGATCAAGATACCCATTGATCGCATTCAAAGGGGTGCGCAGTTCGTGTGTGACCATCGAGATGAAGTTGGCCTTCATGCGATCCATCTCGCGCAGCGGGGTTGTGTCGCGCGCAATCACCAGCGCCTGCCAGCCCCGATCTGTCTGGATGGGCGTAATGCTCAGCGCCACCTGGCGCTTCTGCAACTGCGGGTTCTGGCCCCTGGTGGGGCGCGTATCGCCGGGCGGAGTGAACTCGATTTCAGCAATGGGCGCTATCCGATGATATTGCAGCGCGTCCAGCACCATGCAGCCCTGGCGACAGAGGTCATGCCCGCCGGAGCGCGCGCAGTGCAGCGCCTCGCGGCAGAGCAGGTTATCACTTTTGGGGCGACGCTGGATGGCGTAAAACGCCTGGTTCGCCTCGACAATGCGCTGGTTTTGATCGATCAGCGCGATGCCATCGGAACTGCTGGCAAAGATGGCCGCCAGCCGCTCCTGCTCCGCCTTCACCGCCTGATAGAGTCCAGCGTTCTCCAGCGCGGTAGCAACGATATTGCTCAGGTTCAGCATGGCGCGCAGGTCGCTAGAATCAAAGGGATATGGGCGCGCCAGCGTGACCACGCCGCGCAGGCGCTCTTTGGAGAGCAGTGGCACGGAGAGCAGCGCCAGATCATCCCCTGCCAGAAACGCCTCCGTCACCTGGCCCATCCCGCCGCGCTCTCCTGGCGCGTGCAGCAGCGGGCGCCGCTTCTGCGCAACCCAGGCGGCGACGGATTGTGTATCGTTCATGTGGATGCGCACGTCCGAGAGCCGCGCGCTGCGCAGGCCCATCCCGGCCACCACGCGCAGTTCCTGCTCGCTCTCGTCATAGCCAAAAATCATAGCATCGTCGCAGCGCACCAGCCGCCGAATCCCGGCCACGATGGCCCGGAAGATCTGGCGCGCATCCAGCGTGCTGGTCATCGCGCGCGACACGTCCAACAGCGTGGCAAGCTGCCCCGTCTGCTGAAACGCCTCGGCCATCTGGCGCACTTTGGAGATAGCAAAAACCGCCTGTTCGGCAAAGACCTGGAGCAGCTTCAGTCCCTGCGCGTTAAACGCGCCCAGTTCTGGGCTGGAGACAGTAATCGTTCCAAGCAGTTGCTGGCTCAAAAGCAAAGGCGCGCACATCATGGAGCCAACAGAGTAGGGGCCAAGCGCCTTGAAGCGTGAGTCGGTGGAGACATCCTCAATGATAGCTGGGACCAGATTCGCTGCTACCCAGCCGGCAACCCCTTCGTTCAGGCGAAAACGCGCGCGGCGCTGCCCCTTGGGGGGCGCCTGCACCGATGCGATAGTCACCAGGGTACTGCTGGTCGGCTCCATCAGCGCCAGCGAGCAATGCTGTACCTCCAGGGCGTCTGCCGCGTTCGTGACAATACGCTGCAAGGTTTCGGCCAGGTCATCAGCCATCGTATGCCCGTTTGCGCCGCTCTGATGGCTCACAGCGCCGCCGGTCTCGTTATTCTTGCTTGCCTCCCTCACGTTCCCTTCATCTGTCGCCTGGCCTGGAAGGCTCATAAAACGTCCCCCTTATCGGGCGCCAGTCTTGAGAGATGCACACCTAGCTGGATGTCAGGTAATCTGCTATCGCGGCTAGTATATCATTGAAGAAGGGAATCGTCAAAAGCCGCCTATTGGTTACAGGTCTGCCGGGAGAATTGCCGGGTTCCTATTGCGCTGGCATGGCGCTCTATGATATACTCTCCTGGTGCGCGGGGCAGATTACAGACGTGGTGGTCGCAATGGCGCACCGAATGGCAGGCGCCCCGCTGGGAGAGGCATCGTGAAAAAATATAAGTTGAAGACCCATAAGGGCACCGCCAAGCGGATAAAGTTTACCGGCACCGGCCTGGCGCTGCGCGAGCATGCCGCCCGCACGAAGTATCGCCGCAAGAAGCGCGGCGAAATTGTGCGCGGTCTGAAGCGCCAGACACGCGTGGCTGCCGGTGATGTGGGCAATGTTCGTCGCCTCCTTCCGTATGGGTAGGCGCTGCCCCACTATTTGTATCTAAGGAAAAGCGAGGCAACCCATGCCCAGAGTCAAACGGGGCGTTCCCGCCCACAAGAAGCACAAGAAAGTCCTTGAACTGACCGAAGGCCATCGCGGCGCAAAACGTTTGCTCTTCCGCCCGGCCAACGAGTCTATGATGAAGTCGCTGGCCTATGCCTTCCGCGACCGCCGCAATCGCAAGCGCGACATGCGCCGCCTGTGGATCACCCG
>JBJKSJ010000436.1:0-7267 GCA_046704085.1 Ktedonobacterales bacterium
ATTGAGATCATCTTCCTTTCTGCTGATTTACTGATACGTGGCCTTCGTCGACTTGGGCGTCTTAGAGTTCATGCATCCGCGGCAAGACTTCTTTACAGAAGAGTTCCAGGGAGTGCAACAGCATGTCATGTGGCAGCGACGGCCCCTGGAACACGAAATCGATGATGCCCACGCCTGTCGCGTCACGCAGGTGACGGATTTGCTCCAGGACGCGGTCGGGACTGCCGCAGAACTGTAATCCCATGGTGGCGAAGCTGTCAGCAGATAACGCCTGCTTCACATCGAGGGCAGCCGGGGGGGCAGCCGTCGCCGTCGCAGTAGCCGCCACAGACGCGTCTAGCTTACTCAATGGGACGCTTGGCAGGGGCATCGGTGGCGACATTGGTGCTGCATTCGGCAGCCGCCAATAGGTGTAGCCCACCTCTTCCAGAGCCTTTTGATCGGTTTCCGCCACGTGGATAAAACCACGATAGAGGATGTTGTCTGAGGTCGGTTCCCAGCCAGCTTTGGCAGCTTGTTCGCGATAGTGGGCACTGAGCTGCGCCGCCACGGGAACGGGGCAGAAGGAGAGGCCCATGTTCAAGTGCAGGCGCGCGGCAATATTGCCCGACTCTTTGCTGTTCCCGGAGATAAAAAGCGGCGGATGGGGCTTCTGGATGGGACGGGGCCAGATAGAGATCGTGCGGAACTGGTAGTGCCGCCCCTGCCACGAGAAGGGACGCGGCTCGGTCCACGCTTTGAGGGTGAGTTCGATCCCCTCCTCGTACTTCGCCCTGGTCTCATCAGGATTGGTGCCATAGGTGAGGAATTCATTCGGCGTCCCGCGCAGTAACCCGGCCACAAAACGGCCACCTAGCAGGTTGTCCAGCATCGCATACTCCTCGGCGACCCGGAGCGGGTTATGCAGCGGAGGAGTCGCCCCCAGCAGCGCAATGGTGGCACGCTGCAGACGCTGGCTTAGGACTCCAGCCATCACCGTCGGGTTGGGCGTCAGACTGGCAGCAGCATAGTGGTGTTCGGCTACGCTGATGCCGTCCAGACCCAGTTGCTCGGCAACTACCGCCTGCTCGATGGCGTTCTGGAAGCTGCGCTGGCCGATCTCGGGGTCATACTCCGCTCCTGGGAGCGGCCAGACCTGGGAAAGTGGTTGAGGGGGAACGTAGGTCACCGGTTGGAACATCCAGGCTTTCATGTGTCTTGCTTCTCCTTTGAAGTGCCCAGCCTCAGGTGAGAGCCAGGGTGTGGGACAACAGAAGGGCTAACCTGACTTGTGAGAAGTGTACTGGTAAAATATTAACTTGTCAATACTGATATATCAGTTTGCCCACGACGTGTTCAGATGGGTCGTCCTGTTCATGGCATCGAGAAAGCGTCTCGAGAACCTACCGGGAGCGTTCCTGCTCGATCAAGACCCGACGCAGGATCTTGCCCGAGGCCGATTTGGGAATCTGGCCGATAAACTCCAGGCGGCGGATTTTCTTATGCGGGGCAACCCGCTCGGCTACAAAGGCCAGGAGGTCATCTGCTGTGACCGAAGCCTCAGGCTTCTTGACGACAAAGGCTTTGGGCACTTCCCCCGCCTCCTCATCCGCGCTGGGAATCACGGCCACATCAGCCACTGCGGGATGGGTCAACAACAATGCTTCCAACTCGGCTGGAGCGACCTGCATCCCTTTGTACTTGATCAGCTCTTTCAACCGATCGACGATGTAGAGATAGCCGTCTTCGTCGAAGAACCCAATGTCGCCTGTATGCAACCACCCGCTTGTCTCGAGCATCTGCCCGGTCGCCTGGGGGTTGTTCAGATATCCCTGCATGACCTGGGGCCCTCGCACGCACACTTCACCATCCTGGTGTGGTCCCAGTTCAGCGCCCGTCACAATATCGACAATCTTGCACGCGGTGTTGGGCACACAAACGCCGACTGACCCAGGCTTTTGCCGAGGAGGGTCCAATGGGCTTGCCGTCGCCACCGGGCTGGTTTCGGTCATGCCCCATGCCTGGATGATGGTACAGCGCAACCGCTGAGCAGCCGCCTCCTGCACATCCTTGCCCAGCGGCGCCGCCGCAGAAAGGATGACCCGCAGGGAGGACAGGTCGTAGTCGTCAACGACGGGCTGTTTCGCAAGCGCCAGCAGGATCGGGGGCGCGACAAACCCAACGCTGACACGCCGGTCCTGAATGGTCTGTAAAAACTGCGCTAGATCAAAGCGGGGTAAGCTGACCACGGTCGCGCCGCTGGCAAGGCCCAGGCCCAGGATGACGGTCAAGCCGTAAATATGATAGAAAGGCAGCACCCCGATGGCGATGTCCGGTTCAGTCACCATACCGGTCGGACCCCACTGGCACAAATTGGCCACGAGGTTCTCGTGGGTCAGCATGACGCCCTTGGCCAGGCCTGTCGTGCCGCTGGAATACGGCAACGCCACCACATCTGCGTGCGGATCGATCTCCACCGCAGGCACCACCCCATCGCTCTCCAGGAGGGCCTCAAAAGAAGTTGCGCCAGGGGCGTCCCCAAAAACAAAAACCTCTTGGACCCCTGAGCGCTGCTGTCCCTCCAACGCTTTCTCCAGGAATGCTGGCACCGTCAGGAGATACTTTGCATTGGCATCCTGCAACTGGAAGGTGAGTTCATCCACGGTATAGAGGGGGTTAATGGTCGTGGTGATGCCGCCTAAGAGGGCAGCAGCCAGGAAGGGGATGGGATACTCGGGGAGATTAGGCGTGTAGAGCGCCAGGACATCGCCTTTGCCAAAGCCGCGCTCGGCCAGGCTTGCCGCCACACGCCGTACCGCGCTGGACAGCTGTCCATAGGTATACGTCCGACCAGTGACGCCATCGATCAACTCAGGCTTCTCTGCCAGGCGCTCCGCATGCTGTAAGACAAAGGGGGCCAACGAGACGTTCGGAATGGATACCTCTGGGAACGGGCTACGCGCAATCATGCAGTCCTCCTTCGTTGGAGCCGCGCCTTCATGTTTCGTTCGCCGAGCGAGTTCAGTGAGTGTTTTGAGGAGAGCAGTGGAGCGTACGCTCTCATGACCTCGTCCTCCTCGCGAGAGGGGAGCTGGCAGTCGTGTCTGATCGAGAGGCAGCCATATTCAAGATCCTGCCCTCGTGTCTTCCTCGAAGCAACCCCTCCTTTCTGGGGACATTCCTGAACTGGTCCTTCCAGAACAACGCCTACCAGGTTCGGGGCTACTGGTTTTGGTTGTCCCTTTGCGCAACCAGTCGCAGCTAAGCCTTGCCTATCACTGTTAGGGTATTTTCTGGTAACTGTACTGAACTTCTGCGCAAAAGTCAAGGGGTTCGTGTGCACCATCTCTCTGTGCCACCTTGTGGTCGAGATGGCGACCTCGGACAGAGGGGAGCCTGCATCCTGTCCTATGCTATAATGCAGCATGCAGGTTCGAGCGCACCGCCGAGCGGCACCTGGCGCGAGAACCTCCCCGTCAAACGGAAGCAGGAGAGAGATGAATCTCGGAGGAAACCCACAATGGCGCTCCAACGCGAGGATGTGGTGCGTGCAGCGCTGCGTTTAGTGGATGAAGTTGGCTTAGATGGATTGACCATGCGGCGTTTGGCGACCTATCTGAACATTCAGGGTCCCTCGCTGTATTGGCACTTCACGAGCAAGCAAGAAATTCTCAATGGCATGGCCGAGGTCATCATGGCAGACGCCTTTGTAGACCTTCGTCCGCCAGAGGCGCACCAGGATTGGGCAAGCTGGGTGGCAGAATTTGCCCGCCTGTTGCGACGGATGTCACTGGCGCATCGCGACGGGGCGCGGACCCTGGCAGAAGCGGATCTGACGTTCGGCCCATTCCTTTCCGGTGTGGATCTGGCTGTGCAGGTCCTCCACGATGCCGGTTTTGAAGCCCGAACAGCGCTGGCCTCCGTTCTGACGATCCTCAACTATGTCCTGGGAGGTGCTTTCGAACTCCAGGCAGATCCCGCCCATAGCCCACAGTCAGAGAAGGTAAGGAGCATGTCGCTTGGACGCCACTTTGTGGAACTGGAGCACTTTCCCACTTTGGCCCGCCTTGTGAACGAAACGGATCTCCCGCTTGCCTCAACGGACGCGTGGTTTGAGGAAGGCTTGCGCCTGCTGCTGGATGGCATGCAGGTGGCGCTCGCCCGAGCAACAGCACACCTCCAGAACAACTGACGTTTGACCTGGCGTCTGCGTTCCTGCTTTCTTCCCTCAGCTTCCCTTTTGGACAGCGGTGATCTCGGAAGCACTGGCGAGTTCTCTCTGATGAGCGGCTCTTTCGCGTCCACGCTTCCATACGTGTTCACGGGCAGAGCATTGCTCAACGTGCAGCTCTGTTCTTCTTGACAAACTAACATCGTTAGGGTATACTCGGTCTCATACTCACCTGGCGCCGTTAGGCGATTTGCTCTGTGCTTCCCAACGGGGGACCCCAAAAACCCTGACGGGGATACGCTTGATGGCTCGAGTACGTTCACACCTTCGAAACCGTTAGCTTGCCCGTGCCTGTGCCAGGGCACTGGCCCTGGCACATCGCTCGGCGATGGCCCTCGTCTCGGTTGGCTTGATGCGCACATGCTGTCCCACATTGTCGTGGTTTGAAAGAGGTGTGTCATGGCCTTTCATCCAGACCGTATCTTTGGCAATGGTAATGGCCGGGAACTCCGTCTCGACATCTACACGCCAGATGATCCAGCAAACAATCTCCACATAGGGGTCATCCAACTGCACCCTGGCGGTTTTCGCGTGGGCAGCCGCAAAATGATCCAGGCCCGATCTGAAAAGCTCAGCAGTTTAGGGTTTACGTGCTTAGCAACGGAGTATCGACTCGTCCCTGAAGCTCCCTGGCCCGCGCAAATCCACGATGTGAAAGCGGCGATTCGCTGGGTGCGCGCACACGCGGGGGAGTGGGACGTTGACCCGGATCGCCTCGTCCTACAAGGGTTCAGTGCGGGAGCACATCTGGCCCTGTTCGCGGCAGGCACGCAGGAAGATCCTGCGTTTGAGGGCGAGGGAGGCGAGCCTGGCGTGTCGACGAAGGTAGCAGCCGTGGTAGCCCTCTATCCGCCCACGACCATGTTTCATGATCCTGATGAAGCGGCCTTTGGAAACCAGTACCCCGTAACCAACATGGAGGCCTGGAACCAGCACCTGCACGGTCACGAGGGGGTTCCCTCGTGGGTCCTTCTTGGTTTAGAGGCAAGCGAAGAGGCGGTACACCGTGCCAGCCCTTCCAGCTATATCTCCTCTGCCTTTCCCCCCACCTTGCTGATGCACGGCACCGCTGATATCCTCGTGCCGTATGCATCCACCGTTCGCTTCCACCAGGCCCTGCTCGAGGCCCAGGTCACCAGCGATCTTCACCTCTTCGGTGGGCAGCCGCATGGGTTCGATGCCGCCCAGAGCTTCTTGCGGCTCACGCAGGAAGAGTCGGCGCTGTTTTATCGTCGGGCGGTCATTGAGCCGGACCTGATTGCTCGGGAGTTCAGCGAGGCAATGGCGGCCCTGATGGCCCAGTTGCCCGCCAATATGCGTCCGCCGGGGATGCCGCCGCTTGGTATCCCGCAGGGCAAGTCGGAAACCAACCGATAGCCGTTCCAAGAACGAGAGGCAGTGGTGGTGGTCCGCAACACGCCCAGGATCGGACTACTGCTGGTGTCCAGGTTCACACGATAGTGTCGTACACGCACTGAGCGTAAGGAGGAGCCACTGATGACTTCGGAGCATTCATCGCCTGGCGATGGTGCTGGGCCACAAGGGGGGCAAGTGAGCAGTCGATTTGATGTCGTGTGCGGTACCCGCGCTGGCCGCGACCTGCATGTGGACATCTACCAGCCAACAGGCGACGTCAACCGCCGCACGGCGGTGCTCGTCCATCACGGCGGTGGATGGCGCGCCGACGACCGGAAGATGCTGCAACCTCGATGCGAAGCGCTTGTCCGCCAGGGGTTCACGGCCATCGCGGTCGAATATCGCCTCCTCGATCATGCGCCCTGGCCGACCCAGATGCAGGATGTCAACGGCGCAGTTCGCTGGACGCGCGCCCATGCTGACGAGTTGGGTGTCGACCTGGACAAGATCGTCTTGCAGGGTCACAGCGCGGGCGCGCATCTGGCGCTGATGGCCGCCGGGACACCCGGCCACCCCGACTTCGATCTGGACTTTGCGACCCAGGGCCCGGTCGGCCCGATCGCGGCAGTCATCGCCTACTACCCGCCGGTCCACCTGGTCGCCGGACGGGCGCTCCCCGATCTCAGAAGCGGGGCGCCTCCAGGGCCGGAGATGCTCAAGGCGCTGCGCGGCGATGACGGGACGGGTCCCGCGGCGTTGCTGTTAGGGCCGACGGCAACCGAGGCCGAAGCCGCCGCGGTGAGTCCAATCAACTACGCGAAGGCAGGATTCCCCCCCACGCTCATTTTCCATGGAACGGACGACATGGTGGTGGCGCCTATAGCCGCGCTCAACCTGCACCACAAGCTTCTGGACGCTGGCGTACCCTCTGAAGTGCACATCATTGCAGGCGCGAACCACGAATTCGACGCGACGCCCAGTCTCGGCGACGTCTGTCTTTCCGCTGTGACATCCTTCCTTTCCCGCTACATCATCGATCCCCAGGGCTTCGCCGAAGAGGTCCTGCGCACCAATCCGATGGCGGCTATGGCCGCCATGCGGCAAGGCTAACCACGTTGTATCAGTTGCATTGCAGCAGAGGAGGAATCCATGAAAGCCGGAGTGGTTGTACCTAACACCTACCGTAGCGCGCAGGCGCTCACCGCCGTCGGGATAACAGAGCTCATGCAGGGAAAGGTGCCGGCCCGTTCATTGTTCGATGCTGACGTCGGGCAGAGCTCTATTCAAGCGGCACTCCGCATCGCCCGAGAGGCAGACGAACTGGGGCTCGACTTTATTAGCACGTCCGAACACCACATCACGCCGCTGCTCTGCTCGCCGAACGCGGCCTTGCTTGCCGCTGCTCTGACGCAAGTGGTGAAGCGCGCCAAGATCGCCTGGCTCGGTCCGATTGTCTCGATCAATAACCCGGTCCGCATCGCCGAAGAGATCGCCATGCTGGATCAGTTGACCGGGGGCGGTCGTCTGATGGTGTATCTGCTTAAGGGCACTCCGAACGAGCACATGTATTACGGCTATAGCCCGGAAGAGGCACGGGCTCGTGGCCAGGAAGCATCGCTGCTCATCAAGAAGGCGCTCACGGAGTCGGAACAGTTCGCCTGGGAGGGGAAGTTCTTTCACTTCCCAGCCATCTCAGTGTGG
>JBJKSJ010000437.1:0-3380 GCA_046704085.1 Ktedonobacterales bacterium
ACAAACGAGATCGGGAGAAGCGCCGCCGTAAGGCGAAGCTGCGCGCCTGTCTCAAGAAGAAAGGTGTCAAGCGTCTGCCGTCCACACGCAACAAGAAATTGGCGCGTACCGTGCGCCAGGAAATCAATCGGGCCGTCAATGAACTCTACCGCGACCACCCCGACGCGCAAGTTGCCTATGAGCAATTGAATGTCGCGGGGATGAAATTCAAGGCGCGTCGCATGAACGCCTACCTGTACGCTTCCAACCTTGCGCATATCCCAGAACAACTGACTTGGGGAGCGCTGAAGCGGGGCATGCGTGCCCGCAAGGTCAAGAGCGCCTATTCCTCCCAGGAATGTCATCGCTGTCACCATGTAGCCCGCGAGAACCGTCCAAACCAGCAAACGTTTTGTTGCGTGGTCTGCGGGCATCTGAACCATGCCGACGTGAACGCGGCAGAAAATCTGGCGAGCCGTCTGGGCGATCAAGAGTTGGCCGCCTGTGTAGATCGCAGGGCCATCAAGACGCTGTTAGATAGACGACACCAGGACTGGCAAGACATCCAACGGTTGGCCGTAGTGCAACCGCCCGCTCAGTTGTGGGATCAACGAGCGTAGGTGAACGGGTGAAATATCTGATGATATTTTGCTCAACTATCGTTACCCGTATCTTACGGGCAAGCGTAGCCGCCTGGACACGGCGGACCTGGCTTGGGGGCCAACTGCCGCGTAGGGCAATCCCAAGAAGCTGCTGGGCTTTAGCCCCAGCAGAGTGTCACGTAGCGACTGAGCGATTCGCGGGAGAGACCTGAGCGCCGCGACAGTTCTGCATAGGTGCGGCAGGGGCTGGCAGGATCGGCCAGGCGCTCCTCCAGCAGCCGCCCCAGCGCATTCAGGGCTGGGCTTGGCGCTTGATCTGGCGCCTCTCTGCGTTCCGCTGCTATATGGGGAATGGTCGTTGTCTGCGACAAAGCAAGCTTGGTCTGAGAGTTGATGTTCGATGAAGCCATTGGTGAATTCCTCCCCCTCCAACCCCTTCAGAAAGCTCTAGGCGCTTCTGGAAGGTCGACTGCTCTTCCCAGCATATGGCAACTGTCAAGGCTCTCAGGATAGTTACTCTAGAGAGATGGGGGTGCTGCAGAGCAAAGCCGACCTGGCGGAGATCTAAGCGGTACTGCGCGAGCGCGCCGAGATGCATTCCGGCCAGAGAACTGCTCTCCGCGCTGCCAGGGGCTCATATGCCCTGATCCAGGGGAACCGTGAAAATCTATTGACCGTGCAGTTACCAAGCGCAATGGAAGCTTTCATATTGACCTGTTACAGTGGGAAGCAGCAGAGGGCAGACAATACAGCACCTGAGTTGAAGAGACGTCTGTCCCTGAAGGAGCATGAAGGCTTATGCCCATACGAGTCACAGAGCAGCTTCGGCAGCAGGAGACCCTCCGTGTCTCCCTCACAGGGCAGTTTCTCCTGCATCAGCCATTGTTGAACAAAGGCAACGCTTTTACCGCCGAGGAGCGGCAGGCGTTTGGTTTAGTTGGACTCCTTCCGCCGCATATCTCCTCGATGGAGGAGCAAGTAGCCAGAAGCTATGGCAGCTATCTGCACAAAGATAATGACCTGGAACGCTATATTTTTCTGGCGGCCTTGCAGGATCGGGATGAAGTTCTCTTCTACCGCTTGCTTTTGGACCACCTGCGCGAGATGTGTCCCATGGTCTACACGCCGGTGGTTGGTCTGGCCTGCCAGCAGTACAGCCATATCTATCGTCGTCCACGAGGACTCTATCTTGCCTATCCCGACCGCAATCAGATCGAGGCGATCCTGCGCCAGGCCCCTTCCCAGGATGTCCGGGTGATCGTGGTCACGGACGGTGAGCGCATTTTAGGCTTGGGCGATCTGGGGATCGGCGGGATGGATATTCCCATTGGCAAGCTCACCTTGTATAGTCTGTGTGCGGGCATTCATCCGTCCACTACCTTGCCTGTCTACTTGGATCTGGGTACCGATAACGAGGAATTACTAGCAGATCCCCTCTATCTGGGGTGGCATCATCACCGCGTGCGCGGAGCGGACTATGATGCGTTTGTCGATGCTTTCGTCCAGGCAGTCAAGCGTACCTTCCCCACAGTGCTCTTGCAATGGGAAGATTTCGCCAAGGGCAATGCCCGGCGGCTTCTGAGTCGCTACCAAAACGAGCTGTGTTCTTTTAATGATGATATTCAGGGAACTGGCGCGGTCACCGTGGCCGGCCTGCTCGCCGCCGTCAAGCGTCTCGGGGCCAAGCTGAGTGAGCAAACCGTTGTTCTCCTGGGAGCGGGTTCGGCAGCGACGGGGATTGCCGAACAATTGGTGACCACGATGGTGAGCGAAGGACGCTCACGGGCAGAGGCACACGCTGCCATCTGGTTGCTCGATAGTCGTGGATTGCTCCATACCGGGCGTCAGGATCTTGACCCGGAGAAACGTCTTTTTGCCCAACCCAGTGAGCGCCTTGCCGGGTGGTCTCTTGCAAGCCAGGGAGCACCTGGACTGGAAGAGGTCGTGGCTCAAGTGCATCCCACCATCCTCATTGGAACAGCCGCCCAGGCAGCGGCGTTTACGGAGGCGGTAGTACGCGAGATGGCGAGCCAGGTAGAGCGGCCCATCATCTTCCCGCTTTCCAATCCCACCTCCAAAAGCGAAGCGGCGCCAGCGGACCTCCTCACCTGGACAGCAGGTCGGGCGCTGATTGCAACAGGCAGCCCCTTCCCTGATGTGGACTACCACGGACAAAAGTTCCCAATTGGCCAATGTAACAACATGTTTATCTTTCCGGGAGTGGGCCTGGGGGTTCTGGCGGCCAAAGCGCAGCGAGTGACAGAAACCATGTTCCTGGCGGCCGCACATGCGCTGAGTGACTGCTCGCCAGCGCTCCAGTCGTCTACGGCGGCGCTCTATCCTCCGGTTGAGGCGGTCCGCGAAGTGGCCGAGCGTGTGGCCATTGCTGTGGGGTTGGCTGCCCAGCAGACGGGAGTGGCGGAACCCACCACTCCAGAACAGTTGATGCAGCAGGTGAAAGCGCAGATGTGGATTCCCCAGTACCCTCACCTGCTCTACCAGCCACCGCAGATATAGCGTCCCCTCTCCGGCAGAGAAGGAAGGCTTTCCCTAGGAGCCTTCCTTCTTGCCTGGATGAACCTCTATGTCGCCTGGCAGAACTCGCCGCGAATCGGCTATACTAGCCCTAGCACCCTTTTCCCACCTTCGTCTTCCAAACAGGAGGTAGAGCGACCGCTGTCCTGCGCCTCCAGCAAAGAGGGACTCCTGATGAGCTATGCTCCTGAAGTACTGAACACTCTCCGCGCCGATCTGGCTGCCTTGACCGCCTTGCATGCTCCTGCTGGAGCAGAGCAGCCC
>JBJKSJ010000438.1:0-5651 GCA_046704085.1 Ktedonobacterales bacterium
GTGGCTTTCCCGGCGCTCTCGGATCGCTGCGCCAGGGTGTCAACGTGTTCGCGCGCTGCCTCCGTAAAGGCTGGTCGATCTGCGTTCTCCAGGGCAATCGCTGGAACGACTGAAGCTCCTCTTGGTGCGGCTGCGCTCTGGGGGTCAAGACTATCGCTTGCATCACGCAGTGGACCTGCTGGCGCCGCTTCATCTCGGATGCGTTGCATCTCGCTATGTGGAACCGGACAGACTCCCATGCTCTTGCCCGACGTGCCGTTATGTGGAACTGGGCAGGCGCTGTTTGTGACGGTAGTGAGCAAGGTCAGATTCTGCTCCGGTGTGTCTGGCATTTTTGCCACTGGCGCCAGGCCGTCAGGATTCTGGTGGCTGGCATGCCCATTGCTTGATGCTTTCTCTGATTGTTTCTTCTGTCTGAGGGCTTTGGCTTCGATCATCTTGACCATCTCGTCTTTGGCGATGGCGATCCCTGCTTCGACTACCTCTAGCGTGATGAGGTCTATCTGCCGCTGGGCAGCATGGCTGAGGATGATGTCTTCGGTCATTTCACGCATGAAGCCTTCAGGGACGACAGCGAGACGTTTCTGCGCCTCAGGCGTCCAGGTGATCTGGGCGCTTGTTACAGGGTTTTCTGGCGCTTCTACGGCGCGTGGTTGCGTTGCGGTTTCTGCCACTGGCTGCGAGATGACTGCTGCGGTGTCTGCCCTCGCGTTTTCTTGACCTGCCTGGCGCTCACTGACTGCTGGCTCTGGCGCTTCAAGATGCTCCTGCGGGAGCGCGAGCGCGGCGTTGGCGTGGAGGGTGCTGAGATCGCCAATGGTTTCCTGGACAACCGGGCTGGCGAAATCAGCGGTTACAGCGGGCAGCCGTTGAACGCGAGCCATCTTCTCGATACGTGCCTTGGCGCGGCGGCGCGCGTAGGCGTCGGTCATCGTCCAGAGGAGCTTCTTGGCGTCTTCAGTCCATTTGACCTTGACCCCATCGAACGTCTCTTCCTCAGAGATTGGCCCTTCCTGAGCGGCGGTGGTCTCGATCAGGCGCTTATCGATCATGGTGAAGCGCACCGGCCCGGAGTGGCAAACCGGGCAGGCGACTGGCAGCACGTTGCGCGCTGCATAGCCGCACTCGCCGCAGATATAGGTGACTTCTTGCTCGATGGATTGCGCCTGCTCTTCGATGGCGAGCTTCTTTGCAGCCACGCCCATTGCGCGAGCGGCTGATTCCGGCAGAATGTCGCGGACGGCATCATCGACGATGCTGTTGGTGATGACCGAGTGCCCGCGCTCCATTGCGTAGCGGTGGATGGCCGTGCGCGCGACGCCGCGCACAAAGGATGGGACACGCTCCATGCGTGCGCTGGCCTCTGATGTCCAGGTGATCGTCGCCTCGGCGCGCACGTCGATCTGGGGGACGTAGGTGCTGCTGCACATCAGCACGTTGCAAGGGACATGGCGCAGCAGGTTATGGCTGTTGCTGCCGATGTCCATCTCCTGCTCGCTGTGGACGCCAATACGCCCCGTGACCAGCAGCCAGGGCTGCTCGCGCCGCGTCCACTGAAGCACTTTTTCCCAGGCTTTGCCGTCCAGCAGCGTGACTTTGAGATCGACACCCTCTTCGGCGGCGACGCTTTTGGCAATTTGCAGGTGCGACTCGTAAATCTTGGCAAGGCCGGTATCGATAATCTCTTCGTGCAGTTGCTCTTGCTCTTTGAAGCGGAAGACCTTTGAGGCTTCCTGGGAAAGCACGGTGACAATGCTGTTGAAAACGGAGTAGTGCAGATAGGGGTCGTAGACGGCAACGGCTTCCACTGGGCGATTGAGCGCGCGGCCTAGTTCAATCGCCATTTTTAAGCCGCCAAATGATTGAGGACTGCCATCGATGGCAACGGCAATGCTGCCCTCGCGCTGCTCTTGCCAGGGGCGGGTGTCTTTGATAATCAGCGTATCGGTCCTGATGCGCCGAATGACGCGCTCGCAGACACTGCCAATCTGGCTATCCTTCACGGCGCCCATGCCCAGCGCGCCCATGATCACCAGCGCATAGCGGCTGGCCTCGATGTCTTTAACCAGTTCCTGCCAGTTTTGCCCATCAAAGGTTTTGGGCTGGAAGGGAAGCTGGGCAGTGGCGCAGCGCGCCTCCATGACATCGAGGTAGGAATCGGAGATGAGCCGCAGGCCGCGTGTAATCAGGCTATCGTGAATCTTGCGCTGGCGCTCCAGTTCTTGCTCGTCCTGATACTCTTCTGGAAGCGTATACTCCATCTGCTTGAAGCGGTAATCGTGCATGCGCGCGGCATAGACATGGCTGCCAATCAGCTGCGAGCCAAAGGCGCGAGCAAACTCGATGGCAACATCGACAGCAGCATTGGAGTAATCAGAGTTATCTACGGGCACATAGATGGTTTCGAACATTGCGGCTCCCTCGGTTACATTCCTAGCGACGAACTGTCTCCCGGCGTTGGAAATGATTGGAATTGCAGCGTGAGGCCACTCGTCTCCACAGGAAGTTCAAAAACAATAGAACAATCGTATGCCTTGTTTGACTGGAAGACATCCTTGAGAAAGTTGGGTGTTTTCTGCCAGGCTGAAAGCAAGGCGGTCACATTCGTATCACTTTGGTAGGTTTTGAGTTGGGCATCCTCAAGGGTGAGCATATCGGTGGTGGGATTTTGGGGCTGGCCGGTTGTGTTGGTGAAGGTGAAGTCGATGACGACAAACTTTCCTTGCGCCTTGACCGTTTTCGCCCCTAGCTGGAGCGCCAGGGCGGCATGAGCGGCGTTAATTTTCCAGGTGGTGTTGCCCACATCAAACGACTGACCCATTTTGTGGGGCTGGTCTACCTGATTTTGCAAACTCATCATGTCGCGCATGAAAGGGTCACGTTGGAGCGTTTGCTGGTCGATGGTGCAACCCATCAGCAAGGCGCCCAGCATTACGCCAATGGCTGCCAGACCAAGCCAGCGATGCCAGGGATGGCTCCAGGAGCGTTTGCGCCCGACCGATGCTGCAACAGCCAATCTCCATCTGTTCATAAGCGAGCCTTCTCAACAGGGCGTGTGGTCGCCTGAAATACGCTGTAGCTATTCACTCTGGTCCTAGTGTAGAGGGGAAAAGTAAATGGAGGAGGGAAAGAGGTGAATGATCGGTGAACAGGCTCTGGCGTGGCATGGAAGAGATCTGGCGCTGAGGATGGTTGAGCGGAGATGAGCGCGCGAAAAGGTTGGACAACGAATGAATCAACAGAGAGGCCGTGAGATCACCAGCACTGGCTCTGTCGCTGGAAGTCTCACGGCCCTGTATGCTCAATGAGGTGAGCTATTTGTGAAGTGCGGCAGGCTCTTGCCCGGCGTGGTGGCGCTTAATTGCTTGCTGTACCTAAGATCGCTGCGCGGAGCGCGGCTTCGCTTGAGCCTCTGACGAGGGCAAAGATTTGATCTTCTGCCTGAATGGTACTCTCACCTGTTGGCACGATATACTCTTGCCCGCGCACGATGAGAACGACATTGCACTCGACGGGTAGTTCGAGGGTAGCGAGCGTCTTGCCCAGGGCTGGTGACTGGGCTGGGACGCTGACCTCTACAAACTCCAGGTCGGCCTTGCGGAGTGTCACCAGCGGAATAATGGTATGGTGGGGGATTTCTGTTTCAATCAGCCGGAGAATGGTCTTGGTTGGGCTGACGCTAATATCAATGCCGAGTTTCGTAAAGATGCGCTCGTTCTTGGGGTTATTGACCCGGGCGATGGTCTTGCGGACATGGAAGCGTTCTTTTGCCATCTGGCAAATGACTAGATTATCTTCGTCGTCACCTGTTACGGCGATAACCACATCTGCGCGGCTGCATCCAACCTCGTCCAATGTGCGCGCTTCGCAGGCATCGCCCCGCAAAACCGCCGACCCTAACTCATCTGAAAGTGTCTGCACGCGGCGGTGGTCTTTATCGAGGAGCAGAACCTCGTGCCCCTCAGTAAGCAACCCTTTTGTGACATAATAGCCGATCTGACCGCCACCACCAATGATAATATACATAGCCTTTGCCTCCTAGCGGGGTCTGGGAGCAGCCGGGTTCGGCGTCGAAATTTCCAGACTCTTCTCGATAGCATTTCGAAATAGCTCTGCGCCTACCAGGGTAGGGCAGATGACCTCAAGCCCCAATTGTTGATAGACTTCAGTTCGGATGGGGTCATAAATGCGGCAGATGACCTTGGGAACTGAGAACACTTTCGTGGCAATCTGGCTTGCCATGATGTTGCGGTTATCACCGTTGGTGACAGCCACAAACCCATCTGCCTCTTCAATGCCAGCCCGCCGCAGCACATCTTCATCGATGCCATCTCCCAACATCGTCTGGCCGCTGAAGCTGCTCTCCAGGCGTTGAAAGGCATCGGTACTATAATCAATGATGGTGATGGTATGACCTGCGCGATCCATCATCATTGCCAGGGTCGCCCCAACGCGTCCACAGCCCAAAATGATGATCTTCATACAAATCCTCCTGTTGGTCCAGGGGTTATGGAACCTCGTAGTTTAAGCTAGGTATGATAGAAATTGCCTGGCAGCGCAAGGCAAGTGATACGATCAGTCAATGCCCCCGCTGGTCTCGTTGTTGACTGGGGCGCCTCGAACGAATTGGCGAGAAGACCCCAGGCACAGATTATAGCACCCGAAGGTACTCTCTGGATGACCCTGTCTCGGTGACTCCTATGTTTGTCCGGCGATAGTGGGGAAGTTGGCTGAGGCGCCAGCCGAGAGGAGTTCTTCGCCGTCTTCAATCAGGTAGCGATAGCCCTGTTCGGTGAGAAAGAGTTGCCGGTTCGCGGAGAACTCTTGATCGCGGGTATCGCGGGTGACGATACTATAAAAGTAAGCAAAGCTGCCGTCTGTTTTGGGACGGAGGATGCGTCCCAGGCGCTGAGCCTCTTCCTGGCGTGAGCCGAAAGTGCCTGATACTTGAATGGCGACGTTGGCATCAGGCAAGTCAATCGCAAAGTTTGCCACTTTGCTGACGACGAGCCGTTTCAACTCGCCGCGCCGGAACCGCTCGTAGAGTTTCTCGCGCTGACTATTGGCCGTTCTTCCGGTCAGCAATGGCGCGTTCAAGAGATCGGCCAGGGTCTTGAGCTGGTCAATGTATTGGCCGATAACGAGGATCTGATCGTCCTGATGCCTGGCGATCAGCAGGCGCACAATGTCCAGTTTGATGGGGTTCTCTGCGGCGATGCGATACTTTTCGCGCTCTTCGGCCATTGCATATTCGAGTCGGGTGTCTTCGGGCAAGCCAACGCGAATCTCATGGCACTCGGCAGTAGCAATCCAGCCCTGACGTTCTAACTCACGCCAGGGGACATCATAGCGCTTGGGGCCAATCAGGCCGAAGACATCGGCCTCACGTCCGTCCTCACGCACGAGCGTAGCCGTCAAGCCCAGACGGCGGCGTGCCTGGATTTCGGCGGTAATCCGAAAAACGGGGGCTGGAAGCAGGTGTACTTCATCATAGATAATCAGACCCCAATCCTGGCTGGTAAAGAGGCTAAAGTGGGGGAAATCGCTTTCTTCATTTGGGCGATACGTCAGAATCTGGTAGGTACTGACGGTGATGGGGCGAATCTCTTTGCGCTCACCTGTATATTCGCCGATTTGATCGGGTTGAATGG
>JBJKSJ010000439.1:0-10039 GCA_046704085.1 Ktedonobacterales bacterium
CTTTGGAAGGCGGCGCTTCCGGCAGCCGCCGATTCGATCATGGTTGTACACATGGCCTCTAGCCGAGGCCCAACCATCTCAAGCACGGCATGTGCTGGCAGCCCATAGGCATCACAGAAACGCTGAAGGCGCTGGCCTTGCGTCGTCGGGTCTGCTAACCCTAGCCGCTGTATCGCCGGGTCTGAGGCATTCAGGAGGGGCACAAACCGATAGGCTGCATAAGCGACATCCCAGACTCTTGGCCCAGGGCCAGCGTTGTCAAAATCGATGAGCGCGCGTGGGCTGCCATCCACATAGATGATGTTGTAGGGCGCCACGTCATTGTGACAGATGACCTCGTGCCGCTGTGTCTCTGGGTACGCAAACTGCCAGCGCGCATCCGGTGGAGAGATGTAATGTTGTGTTATATCGTGGAAGCGCCGAAGAAGGTATGCTACCTCGACGAGTACCTGCTCCGACCACAGAGAGGAGGGGACGGGATAGTGACCAACCTCACCTTCGATGAAGGTGAGTATCTCGCGCCCTTGTCGATCAAAGCCGAGGGTCCTCGGCGCTCCGTCGAAGCCTTGCGCTTCCAGGTAGCGCAGCAGGCCATGTACAGCGGGACTCCACAGCCCGGCGCTCCGGTGGATGGTCTGACCGATGCGCACGACAGGTGTGATGTTGCCGCCACTCAGGACGATTTCCTCATCAGTCACGATCAGCGTCCCCCCTTGCTTCAATGGCTTGCTGACGCTGGAGGATCGTCTGCGCCATACGGATGTTGGCGGCGTCGATCATCTTGCCGTTGACGCTGATGGCGCCGCGCCCTTCCGCGCTGGCCTGTTCGTAGGCTGCTACGACGGTGCGCGCCAAGGTCAATTCGTCTGGAGAGGGGGCAAAGATGTGATTGGCGGTGGATAGCTGCGCGGGATGAATGCACTGCTTGCCGTCAAAGCCCATTGCCAGCGCGACCTGGCAGGCGCGCTCGAACCCGGCTTGATCTTTGAAATCGGCGTAGGGGCCGTCCATGCAGCGCAGATTATTCGCGCGCGCCGCAGCGACGATGGCGTGCATGATGGCGTGCCAGCGATGGCCTGGATAGAGGGCGTCGTGGAGGTCTGGTTCGCCGATGTTTGCCAGGGGCATGTGCATAGAAGCGGCGTAATCGCCTGGGCCGAAGATGAGCGCCTCCAGGCGCGGAGCGCTCTGGGCAATCTCGCGGAGCCAGAGGAAGCCGCTGGCGGTTTCGATCTGCGCCTCGATGCCGATGCGGCGTGAGAGATGCAGGCGCATCTCGATCTGAGCGAGGAGCAGATCAAGAAAGCGCACGTCGCTGGCGTCGCGTGTCTTGGGAAGCATGATGAGGTCCAGATGTTCGCCCGCCGCTTCGACGATCTCGATTACGTCACGATAGGCGAAGGGGGTATCCAGCGCGTTGATGCGCAGCATGCGCGCGCGTGTGCCAAAGTCGAGATGCTGCAATGCCTGAATGACATTGGGGCGGCTGGCTTCTTTCTGGTCGAGCGCGACGGCATCTTCCAGGTCCAGGCACACTGCGTCGGCGGCGCTCTGCGCCGCTTTCTGGATCATGTCTGGACGCGAGGCAGGCACAAATAGCATGCTGCGCGTGAGGCGTGGCGTCGGATCGGTCATAACTCCTCCTGCAAAGTGGCTGGCGGATAATGACGTTTTACCATTTAGCCCGGCCAGATGCGCGGGCGGGCCTGCGGCCAATTCATAAGCCGCAGAGAAACGCGTTACTGCGAAACCATTGATTTCAATTGGGCGGTGTGTTCTTCGTAATGGCGGCTGATAGCTTGGAGCCATTCAACGAAGCGGCCTTCATGCTCCAGGTCTTCGGGTTGGACGGCGGCGATGGCTTCTTCCAGACCTTTATGCACGCTTGACCATTCCTTGATGGCCTGATTGTACGAGAAGTGCTGACGCGCGGCAACCGATCGGGCGTTGAACTCGTCCACGTTGTAGGTGATGTCTTCGGTTGGGCCAGCGAGGAAGCGCCAGAAGCGTTCGGTGGCCTCGTGGTCCCAGCCGGTGAGGTGGGCGACAATATCTTTTACTGACCACTGGTCGCCGATGATGGGTTGTTCGTATAGTCTTTGGTCAAGTTGGTTGCAGGCTGCTAGAAAGCCGTTGAAGGCGGCAGTAAGTCTTGCTTGCAACGCTTCCCAAGCTTGCTCTTCGCTCACGAGTGATCTCCTCTGGCTGCCTGTGTGGTCTTATGTAGGACCAGGCGCTTGCTGGTTCGGCTGGCACAGCTAGCAGAGTTCCTGGACAGCCTGGACGAGTTCCCGGAATTGCTGGATGCTGGTGCGTAACTGCGCGGCATTGCCGCCTGGCTGCGCCAGGACATCGGCGACGGTTTGCGCAAAACCGGCTGGGCGACGCTCAAAGGATTCGATGGCTTTGATAGCGCCTTTTTCGTTGACAAAGTAGTGTTCGTTGAGTGCAAAAAGCACCTGCGTGAGACAGGCCACGCAGCGGAAAAGCGCGCCGCTGACATAAAATGTATCACCGCGTTCGGCAGATTTGGAAGAGGTATCGAGCGCGAAGCCCGCTTCCCAGAGATATTTGTCGATGAGGGCACGCTTGAGGTGGGGAGGGTAGCTGCTGGTGAGCGCCTTGAGCGCGGCCAGTGTGCCCTGTGGGTCATAGAGCGCGTGGCAATAATAGACTTCGCCCATGTAGATGTGGTTGTGGAAGCCATGCGGGTGGCCGGGCTGGTAGTGGCAGGTGGGGCGTCCGGCGCGGCAGTCGTCGATGACCTGGCTGACGAGGTTGAGGTCACGATAGATCCAATCAACCCGCTCTCCGTCAATTTCCAACCATCCGCCGCCGTTAATCCAGGGTCCCCAGCCGCCAAAGTCGGTGACGTTATCGGGGAGATGGCGATCATCCAGTTCTTGCGCCAGTTCACGCAGGGCAGCGATGGAGGGGCGGTGATCGGGTTGATAGTAGATGCCCAGGTCTATATCTGAGTTTGGGAGGGCGGCTCCGCGCGCCCAGGAGCCACCAAGGGCAACGGCAACGACGCCCTCGATGCGTCCCAGGCGGCTGGCAATGCGATCTGCTCGTTTGAGGATGGTCTTCATGGGCTGTTTTCCTCCCTTTATGTCAGTCTCTGCTGCGTTGGCTCTGGCTGAAAGGATGGGTCCAGGGCGTGTTTATCGAGCAAGGCCACTGCGTCTTTTGTTGAGCATGTCAGCAATGTGCTGCTGCACCGAATCTAGGCGATGGTGGTATTGATCTGCCTATCAATTGGTGACAGAAGAGTTACGGAACATGGGTCAGGCTTCCTCGTCATCGGCGCCAGCGTCCGCTGCCGCCTGGATGTCTGAAGCGCTGCTCGCTTTGTCGGCGCCAGCGATGACGACGATATATTCCCCTTTGAGTGATGATTGGGTGACGGCTTCCAGCAGCGCGGAGATGGGGCCGCGCTGAACGCGCTCGAAGAGCTTGGTCAGGTCGTTGGCGAGCGCGGCCTGGCGGTCGCCGTAGACTTCCAGGGCGTCTTTGAGGAAAGCGGCAAGGCGGTAGGGGCTTTCGTAGAAGATGAGGGTGTGCGGCGAGTCTTTATCAACTGCCAGGAAGCGGCGGCGCGGGCCGGGCTTGCGCGGGGGAAAGCCGCGAAAGGTGAAGCTATGCACAGCGAGGCCAGAGAGGACGACGGCCATGATGAGCGCGGCAGGGCCGGGAATCATGGTGACAGGGATGTCGGCCTGGATGGCGCGGCGGACGATGGTGAAGCCAGGGTCGGAGATGCCCGGCGTGCCGGCGTTGGTGACGACGGCAACGGACCTGCCCTGCTCCAGCAGCCCCATGATGCGCGCGCCCGCTTGCTGCTCGTTATATTCGTGAAAGGCAATCTGGGGCTTCTTGATGTCGAAGTGCTTGAGGAGGATGCCGGTCTTGCGGGTATCCTCGCTGGCGATGAGATCAACCGCGCGCAGGGTATTCAGCGCGCGCAGGGTGATGTCTTCGAGATTGCCGATGGGCGTTGCGACCAGATAGAGCATGGCGCTTCCTATGTTGGTGAGATATGCGCTCTCCATTATAAGACATGCGGCTTCTTACTAGCGCAGGTCGGGGTGGGTCGGCCAACGTGGATAGGTGCTGCGCGGTTGGGGGGTGCGGAGCAGAGGGCGCAAGAGCAGGGCGATGAGCAATCCTGCCACGAAGCCGCCGACGTGGGCGAAGTAGGCGACGCCGCCCATTGCCTGCTGGGTGTGACTGGAGAGGGTGGCGATACCATCGAAGAATTGCAGGGCGAACCAGAGGCCAATCAAGATCAGGGCTGAGAGGGGTGTGATGAAGAAGAAGATGCCCAGGAAGATGAGCGTGGTGACGCGGGCGCCTGGGAAGAAGACGGCATAGGCGGCGAGAACGCCAGCAATGGCTCCGCTGGCGCCAAGGCTGGGGATGGTGGAGTTGGGATCGACGTAGGTCTGGGCGAGCGCGGCGACGACGCCACAGAAGAGGTAGAAGACGAGATAGCCGAGGTGGCCCATGCGATCTTCGACGTTATCACCGAAGATATAGAGAAAGAGCATGTTGCCGCCGATGTGCAGCCAGCCCGCGTGCATAAACATGGAGGTGAAGATGGTTAGCCAGACGGGCGAAGGGGTGTGATAGGGAAAGGGCTGTGGAAGCTGGCTGGCGAAGAGCGTCGTCTGCGGGATGTTATGCGTGAGCGCTGCCGGGACGAGGCTGTAGGCAAAAATGAAAGACTGAATCTGTGAACCCTGATTCAACTCAAGCAAAAAGACGGCAATATTGATGGCAATGAGGATATAGTTGACGAAGGGGAAACGTCGTCGTTGGCCCGCGTAGTCTTTGAGTGGAATCATGGCTGGTTCCCTTCGGGCTGGCTATGGCCTGGGCGAAATTCTGTTCGCGAATCTAGCCCTCTGAGCCGTAATGGCGCAAGAGTTGTGCCGCTTTCTGGGGGTTCTCTGGTGTGCAAACTGTTTCGGCAATCTATCAGATGCTTGCGCTTGAGGTTCTTTCCCTGTATAGTAGGGCCACGTGGGCCGGTAGGGAAGAGGGCCGTCGTATAGCCATTCCCTGAAGCAGCGCGCGAATATTTGTAGGAGAGAGGAAATTTGTATGGCAGCACAGCGCGAACCATCGATTGTCCAACGTGCGTTGGCTGAGGTGGTAGGAACGTTCTTGCTGGTCTTTCTTGGGGCGGGCGCGGGGACACTGATCGCAGTAAACTTCGCTCAGGATAAGTCCGCCTCTGGCCTGCTGATTGTGGCTCTGGCACATGGTCTTGCACTTCTTATTGCTGTTTATACCATTGGCAAAATTTCGGGCGCGCATGTGAACCCTGCGGTGAGCATTGCGCTGGCGAGCGTGGGGAAGCTGAAGTGGATGGATGCGATCTGGTATATTGTGGCGCAGTTGGTTGGCGCGACGCTTGGCGCGCTGGGCGTGCTGTTGGTGATTGGGCGCGAGGCCGGGCTGGCTGCGGGCGTCGGGGCAACGTTCTTTAAGGCGTCTACGAATCCGGTGCAGGCGGCGGCGATTGAGGCGCTGGGGGCGTTTGTTCTGGTGCTGGCGATTGTGGGGACGGCGGTGGATAAGCGCGCACCTGCCGGATGGGCCGGGCTGGTGATTGGGCTGGCTCTGGCGGCGCCGATTCTGTTCCTGGGACCGATTACAGGCGCATCGCTGAATCCGGCGCGAACCTTTGGGCCGGATATTGTGATGACGCTCTTTACCGGGAAGGCCAGTGTGGCGGCTGTGGCTGGCAGCCTCTGGGGGCAGTATTGGGTCTATATCGTTGGGCCGATTGTGGGCGGCGTGGCCGCTGCCTGGCTCTATCGCTTCATTGCCAGGCCAGATGAGAGCGAGCGGGTGGAGCGCCCGGCGGCGAAACCGGCGGCGGCGAAGCCTGCCACGCAGCCTCCAGTGGCGGCAAAGGCGGGAGCGAAGAGGCGCTAAGTGGCGCATTGGGTTTGTACGGCTGAAAAGCAGCATGCGCGCCTGCCAGCGGTTGGCCGTCGGGACGACGGCGCTACGTAGGGGCGCGTGCGGCTTTAGCCGCACGTTGCGATAACACATTGATGCGCCAGCACGAAGGCTGGCGCTACACGCAGAGCGGTTCCGCTGAGTGCTGGCGTTTGCGCTGGCGCTGCGCCGCCTGGAAGGATGGCGGTACAGGCCAACTCCACCCCAGGACTGTCCGGCGAGACGTCTGCGGTACAAGAGGTTAGTTCTGGCGCTTGCTTTCTTCGAGGAGGCGGCGGCCCAGGATGGCGGCAGAGCGCGCGACTTGCTGCGAGTTGGCGATGGTGTAGCCATGCGTGGCATTGATGCGCTCGCGGATGAGGCGAAAGCCGAGGTCAAAGGTGTCCTGGGAGATGGCCCCCAGATGGCGGAGGTGTTCCAGGCGAGGGCCAAATTGTTGGGGCACACGGCGGGTGCGCTGTTGTAACAGCGCGCCCGCGACGTTTTCCAGGGCGGGGAAGAGGAGGCTGAGGCCATCCTCGTATTTTTCGGCGCGGAAGTGGGCCAGGGCTGTCTGGATGGTGTCGCGCTTTTCGCGGGCGGCCTCGCTTTGCAGGGCAAGGCGGGCAAGGTCGCGGTATTCGTCTTCTGCGGTGCGCTCGGCGTCCTCCGGGAGTTCGCGCAGGAAGCTGGCGAAGCCTTCGCCAAAGGGCAGGTAGTTCTCCCCATCTTCAGTTGGGCGCAGGAGGGCGCGCTGCTGGGCCAGGGTTTTCAAGAGCGCGTCTTGCTCCTCAACGGGCATCTGGGCCGAATCCATGTGGTTGTTGCTGGCGGGGGCGATGGTTCGCAGCATCTGTCGCTCTGGTGTGGTGAGGCTTTCCCAGAGTTCGGTATAGAGGGTGCGCGCGGCGGCGGTGTAGCGATGCGTGGCGTCGGAGAGGGCGGCGCGCGAGGCCAGGCGGCGCGCAAAGCGCGATTCGTAGAAGTGTGAGCCGATCAGTTGCAAGAAGGCTGGGTGCGCGCCTGCCTCGCTGATCAGGGCGGCGCGCTCTTCAGGGGTGAAGGCGCGGCCACTGCGCTGAATGGTCTTTTCGAGAAGCTCATCAGCCTCATCCTCGCGCAGCAGACCCAGCGTGACCTGGCGCAGCGAGCTAAAGAAGGGCGTCTGCGCAATATCGGGATGTTCCCAGAGATCAGGAATGGGCCGATCAATGGCAAGCACCCAGGCGACGTTGTAGGACTGCGCGCAGGAGCGAAGCTGGGTGAAGAAGATGTCATCGAAGGCGGCAGGATTCTCGATGACGGTGGCAAAGTCATCGAGCAGGAAGTGGAAGCGATAGCCCGCCGCGCAGGCGATGTCAAGTAGCTCGTGGAAGCGTTCCAGGGGACTGGTCGGGTCTGCGGCTCCGCTCAGTTTGGGCAACGAGAGGGCTGGCTGTCCTGGCGAAGTCAGGTTGAGGAGTTGCTTGCGCATCTCGGAGATGAGGCGCTGATAGAAGCGGTCGGCGCGTGCGGTGGTCAGTTCGCTCATGGGCAAGAAGACCTCGACGGTGCGCGCCAGATGTTCGGCGTGCAGGAGGGATTGACTGCTGCGTTCGGAGGTGGGTGCGTGATGCCAGGCGAGCAGATGACAGAGCAGGGAGGTTTTGCCGATCTGCGCGGGGCCGATGATGACGCAGCTTTGCGGCTGCTCGCTATCCAGCAGATAGGATGAGAGCAGGCGCAGTTCGCGCTGGCGACCCCAGAAAGCGCCGAGATTGCAGGCAGGCTTGCCAGGGAGAAAAGGGTTATGCGCTGGCATGGTTATATTCTCCGATGCTGCTGGCGCTCGCGTTCCTCGCGGATCACGCGGTCGAGCCGTTTCTGGTCGCGCAGCCACTGGCGGAAGAGGTCCACCTGAAAGGCGATATGCTCACCGCCGCTGCCGTCTTTCATCAGGTCGCGCAGGGTCAACTGGCGCAGCGCATGCTCGAACTCCGTTTCGTTGGAGACCAGTTTTTTATCGCGGAGCAGCGCCAGGAGTTCATCACGATGGCAGGAGCTGCCAATGGTGGCGACGAGTTCAGCAGCGCCTGCCAGGCTATAGCGTTCAAGCGAGGAGACATCATTGGCAAAGAGGATCGAGGTGAACTGCGTGCTGCCTTCTTCGAGAACAGTGGGCAGGACATGCTCTACGTCCATGCGCATGGCGCGGCGTTTCTGGCGGTCGTTGAGGTAGTTGAAGAGGACACTGCACAGCAACTGGACGTAGTAGGGGTAGCTGGAACTGAGCGCGATAATCAGTTCGACGGTATCATCATCGTAGGCAACCTGCTGATCGCGCACCGGCTCGCGGATGAGGCGGCGCGCGTGTTGCTCGTCGAGCGAGCGCAGGATGTGGGTTGGGCCGATGCCAAAGAGGGCGGCGTCATGCTGGCGCACGATCTCCTCAAGGCGCATGGTGCCAGTCAGGATGAAGTCGGTGTGGCGTTTCTCCTGAATATCGGCGCGCAGCACCCAGTACACATCTTTATCCAGCGCGCCCGCCGCGCGGCGCTCCTCGATAAGCTGAAACTCATCGAACATCAGCACTAGACCGCGCCCGCCGACTGCCTCTTCGGCGGCGTCAAGGTACTGATGCCAGGTCTGGGCAAAATCGGCCTGAAAATCGGCCTGGCGTGGCTGGGCGATGGCGCAATCCTGGTGACGCAGTGCCTTGTAGATGCTGTAGCTCATCTTATAGAAGAGCGTGGCGCTGGTGAAAGGGATGTAGCTGTCGATGGCTAAGTAGACGGGGATGCGCGGCGAGAGGATGGAGGGGGCCGATTTCTTGCCTTCCAGATGGCGCAGCAGCGAGGTTTTGCCGGTGCGGCGATGGCCCTCCAGGATGATGACCCGGCTCTGCTCCTCGTCGCCAGTGTGGCTGAGGTTGGAGCGAATGTAGTCCAGGTCGCGCTCGCGGCCATAGAACATTTTGAGCGTGGTGATGGGCTGCCCAGGGATGTAGGGGTTTGCCCAGAACTCCTGGCGCAGTTCGCGTCCGCGCGGTGCGCGGACGTTGGCCTGGCGGGCGCCAACCAGTCCAAGCGTCTCGATGCGCGCTTTGATCGCTTCGGGGGTGACGGAAAGATGCTGGGCCAAGTCCTCATCTGGGCGAGAGAGGTAGTAGTCGATCAGATAGTTGTCGGCCTCGGTTGTCCAGCCATCGGGCGGCGGCGGGTATGGCGCGGATGGATCGGGGAAGGCGATGTCCTTGATCGGCGCGGGCGGGACGGTTCTGCCCCGGCTCTGCGTGGTGGTGGGCGCTTCGGTGGGGTCGCTGTGGCGGCTGGACGTGTCAGAGAGGGCAGCGATCAGCGCGGCGGTGGCGCTGTCGGTGACGGCAGGGTCGTCACACAGGTGTTCGGCGGCCACGCAGCAGCGATCCAGGGTTTGCTGGTCGGTGTCGCTCAAGAGCGAGTGCAGGGCCAGGCGCTCGGCCATATAGAGGAGCTTATCCACATGCTCGCTGATTTTGCTGGTGTCGTGCGAGAGGGCGATTTCGTAGTAGCGTTCGCGGGCCTTGCGGACACGGCTGATGGCCTGGTCGCGGCGTTCTTGCTGAAGCTGGGCGGCGTATTGAAGCATCTGGGAGAGTTCGCCGCTCAACTGCTGGATAGTCAGCCGGGCGAGATGAAAGCGTTCTTCGCGCATCTGGGCAGTGGCTTCCTCGCGCAGTTGGTGGGCGCGCTGCTCATCTTCTGCGCTGAGGGGCGTGGGCGATCTCTCAAGCGTCTGCTGGCTCTGGGCTAACTGATTCTGGCAGTGTTTGAGCCAGTCCTGGCGCTGGCTTTCCACCAGCCTGTCCAGATCGGGGCTGCCGCAGGAGGCAGCCAGCCGACGGGCCAGGGAGATGTCACCTTCGCTGGCGATCTGGCGTGTCCAGTCGGCGCGGCTGAGACCGCGCGCGAGATCGCCAGTGAGATGCTTCACATAGTCAGCATAGGTGAGGTCACGATCCTGTAACTGCTGGGCAGCGTGAGGCGTTTCCAGCAGGTCGGCGCTCTCCAGCAGGAGGGCGCGTGGGACGAGATGCGCGGCAGTCATGCGTACGGTCATCAAACAGGCT
>JBJKSJ010000440.1:0-1819 GCA_046704085.1 Ktedonobacterales bacterium
CCTCGTATCAGCGCGTGCTGGCGACGGTCCAGACGACGAGCGAGGCGAGCCTGAACTCGCCGGTTCCCTGGCGGCCAGATGGCAATCCGATCTGGCCGTTCATCGTCGGCAATACCTATGGGCACTATGAGGAACACGGCGACATCATCCGGCGCTGGCTAGAAGGGCATGGTTCTGTTAGTTGATGGTGATGTCCCTTTTTGGCAGTGAGGGGCTGGCGTATGCAGGAGATGAAAGCACCGCTGCGCTGGCGACAGCGCTGGTCGCGGCGCGCACAAAAAGCCTCTTGCTGGCAATCATTGTTGGGGTTGCGCTCGTCTGGGCGCTGCGGACGTTCGGTTAGAAGAGCTCTACCTGGATTTGGTTTCAGGCTCCTGATGCGCGGCTACCCCGCTGGCGACGAGGAGAATGCCGACGATCTCAAGCGGGGTCGGTATCTGATGGAGGACGACGATGCCGATGAGGGCGGCGGAAGCTGGCAGCAACGAGAGCAAGAGCGCAAAGGTTGCGCGCGGCAGGCGCGCCATTGCCAACTGATCGCAGACGTAGGGGATAACCGACGAGCAGATGCCCACCCCGATGCCAGCGATCAGGAGCGGCGGCTGGGGTATGGCTGGCAAGGCGCCGCTCAATCCAAACGGGGTAATCGTCAGCAAGGCCATGAGTATGGCCGCCCCTCGCCGGTCCCGCTCCGTCTGCTGCCGCTGCCTGATCGCTGATCTGGTTCAGTTGCTCCTGTTGCCTCCCTCTGCTAAACTGGATAAGTGTTGTGCGTGATGGGAACAAAAGGCGGCGCTGCGTCGTATATTCAGAAGATGTCGCAGAGACAGAGATGTCGTATAGACACCGGAGAGAGTCAGGAGGAGCAACGATGGCAGAGACAACGGACCAGGAAAGTCCTCCGTCCCCCAGGCTGCGCAACCAGCGCGTGACGCTGGATGGCTGGCGGCTGGCCCAGCGGGTCGGCGATCTGGTCATGGTGGGCAGGCGCTTCGCCTTTTTTCAGCCCGGCTGGATTGAGGAGGCCGTGCGCGGCGTCGATCACTTAGGCTTTAGCGCGCCTACCGTTGAAGAGTTCAAGACGCGCGGCGCGATTGTCTTCCTCGGCGAGCAGGAGGCGACGCTGCCGGGCGCGAATGTGAAGGGCGAGCCGTTCACCCGGCCCGATCTGGTCTCGCTGACCAGCGATAAGGCGCTCTATCGCGCGGGCAAAGACACGGTGCGCCTGCTGGTCGCCATGCCGCAGCGCCCCAATGCCCAAACAAAGCTGACACTGCTGCTGAGCGGCAATCACTATGCCAGCTATCCGCTGAAGCTGGATGAGTACGGCGTCGGCCTGCGCGCCATCACCGGGCTGCCAGAGGGCGAATACGCGGTCACGCTGGAGGGAAGCTGGGAGGCCGCTGGCCGCACGGCAGAGGGGATGTGGCAGGGCATCTGCCGCTTCGAGGTGGCTGAATATCGGCTGGCGCCACTGACGGCTGATCTGGTCGAGCAGGCGCTGGAAGGGACGACGCTCAGCTACACATTGCTGCTGCGCGCATTCGGGCAGCCCTATACCGGCGCGGTGGAGATTGAATTGCAGGAGCGCGGGCGACGCGTGGGCCAGCGCCAGCGATTGACGCCCGATGCGCAGGGGCGCTGCTCTGGCAAGGTCGAACTGACCGGCGCTGGCCCGTATACGCTGAACGTGATCGCGGGCGAGCGCACGGCGACGGTGGCGCTCAAAGGCTCCGAGCAGGAACGCCGCGAGACGCTGACCATCAGCGAGCTGGGCCAGATACAGGAGCTGAGCCTGCTGCCGCTGCCGGGCGCGGAA
>JBJKSJ010000441.1:0-21078 GCA_046704085.1 Ktedonobacterales bacterium
CTCATAGATCGTGCGGTCCTGCACCGCCGTCGCCGCGCTCGAAGCCAGCCGCCGATGCTGCTCGGAGCGCTTCACCAGAAAGAAGAGCTGCGAATGAAAGCCCCAGCCGCGCATATCCGCGTAAAAGCGCGCCAGATAGGGATTCTCCTCGGCCAGTTCATAATGCGGCTCGAAGCCAGTCGCGCGTGTCACCAGTTCCACCAGGGTGGTCTTGGCAACGCCCAGATTGCCCGCCACCGCCAGAAACGCCCCGCGCCCCACCGCAGGCGAAGCCGCCCGCGCCCCATTCAGCGCGGAAGAATGCGCTTGAGTCATTCGCTCGCTCCTACATCACAAAAATGATCACTCGCGTGAATTCCGTGAATTCTGTGAATTCTTCCTGCCGCTCGCTTCTCCGCAGCTTGCCTTCTTCCTGTGAAGGGCAGCCAGAGAATTGACAGAATTGACGAGACACAATTCTCTTCGCAAATGAGAGGCCGATTGAACAGACGAGCAGACGCGCCCCAAGGTAGCGCCCACCAGAACCATTCTTCTCAACAAGAAGGAGATAGGAAAAAGAGGATTTCCGCTCTCCCTATCTCCTCCTGGCACATGCCGCCTGGCAAGGTCAGTATTCACCGCATCAGTAAATGATCTAGCACTCGCTGTAGCCGCAGGAGTAGCACTTCTTGCAGCCCTCTTCGTAGACCAGTGTATTGCAGCCACACTGCGGGCACAGATTGCCCGTTACCCGATAGGAGGCCACAGAGCTTTGCGGCAGGAGCATGGCGCCGCTGGTTCCATTGACCACCCCATTCGCGTGGCTTTCTGTCGCCTGGTACTCTGGCTGTGACTCCATGATGCGCTGCGACGTTTCTGCTGCTGCCTGCGCCGCAGGGGCCAGCGCCTGCTGGTCGCGCTGCTCCTCCAGGTGCAGTTCCAGCGCGCGCGCGACGGCATCGGGCAGCGAGCGAATCTGGTCTGGGCCAAAGCCCACCGCGCGGCTGCCGCCGATGCCCCGCAGTTGATCAACGATCTCGCGGGCGCGCTCGGCGGGCGAGAGCGGGCTGGCGACGCGCAGTTGCAGCGAGATCAGCCGACCCAGCGCCTCGGCCCAGGCGGCCACATCGCTCCCCGCGTTGCCCACGTTGATAAAGACCTCTAGCAAGCCATCTGCATCGCTGTTGAGGGTAATATTCACATTTCCCTCTGGCGCGCGCACCCGCCGCGTATAGCCCTGAACTATCGCCGGACGGCGCTTGATGTGCCCCGTCACGCCGCCGCCATTGCCATACAGGCGCGCGGGCGCTGCCGGAGCCTCGTGCTGCGCGGCCTCGGTTGTCTCCACCACAGGCTCAGCCTCTGCTGTCGCGCGCGGCGCCGTTGTCGCCTGCTGCGTCTTGTCGCTCTCCTTCACCCCCACGTTCAGCACCTGCTCGCCCTTGGAGCCATCGCGGAAGATCGTAATCCCCAGGCAGCCCAGGTTCCACGCCAGCATATACGCCTGCTCCACATCCTCCAGCGTAGCACTGTTCGGCAGGTTGATGGTCTTGCTTATAGCATTGTCGGTCCCTTGCTGGAAAGCCGCCTGCATCTTGATATGCCAGTCTGGGGCGATCTCGTGCGCCGTCACGAAGCGTTGCAGCGCCGGGTGCGTCGCCAGCGGATGCCCGTGCATTGTCCCATGCGCCTTGACATACGCCAGAATGCCCTCTTTATCCGGCAGATCGCTCTCCTCGACGGCCCGCTGGAAGAACGGGTTCACAAAGTCCAGCACGCGATACGAGCCATCCGGCTGCTTCACGCGATGCTGGAAGGCCAGCGCGAAGATCGGCTCGATGCCGGAGGAGCAGTCCGCCAGGATGCTGATCGAACCCGTCGGCGCAACGGTGGTGCGCGTCGAATTGCGCAGTTCCGGCCCATCCTTATAGATGCTGCGCGGGAAGTTCGGGAAGGCGCCGCGCTCCTCGGCCAGCTTCTGCGACTCATCCGTCGAGACGCGCTCAATGAAGCGCATCACCTCGTCGCCCAGCGTAATCGCTTCCTCGCTGTCGTAGCGGATGTGTAGCTCGAAGAGCATCTCTGCCCAGCCCATCACGCCCAGGCCGATGCGTCGGTTGGCCTGCACCTTCTCGCGCACCTGCGGCAGCGGGAACGGGTTAATCTCGATCACATCATCCAGGAAGCGCGTGCAGAGCCGCGTCGCCTCTTCCAGCGCCGCGTAATCCACCGTGCCATCCTTGACAAACAACCCCAGATTGAGTGACCCCAGGTTGCAAGCATCATACGGTCCTAAAAATTGCTCTCCGCATGGATTTGTACTTTCCAGCAACTCGATTTCAGGTGTAGGGTTCGCCGTCGAGCGGTTGGCGCGATCAAGGAAGACCAGGCCGGGGTCGCCGGTCGCCCAGGCAGCGGAGACAATGCGGTCCATCACCTCGCGGGCGCGCAGCCACCTCACCACCTTCTTGGTATGCGGCGCGATCAGATCGTACTCCTCATCCGCCTCCAGCGCGCGCATAAACTCATCGGTAATCGCCACCGAGATGTTGAAGTTGGTAATACTGCCGTCGCGCTTGCAGTCAATGAACTCCAGAATGTCGGGGTGATCCACGCGGAGGATGCCCATGTTGGCACCGCGTCGGGTGCCTCCCTGCTTGACTGCTTCCGTTCCGGCGTCAAAGATGCGCATAAAGCTCACCGGACCAGAGGCCACACCGCGCGTGGAGTTCACAATGCTCCCCTTCGGACGCAAGCGGCTGAAGCTGTAGCCAACTCCACCGCCTGATTGGTGGATCAGCGCGGCATCCTTGAGCGAGCCGAAAATCCCCGAAAGGCTGTCCTCGACGGGCACTACATAGCAGGCCGAAAGTTGCAGGTTGTTGCCCTTGCCCGCGTTCATCAGCGTCGGGCTGTTGGGCAGGAAGTGATGCGCGACCATCAGGTCATAGAATGCCTGGGCCATCTCCGCGCTGGTACGGCCAGATCTGTCTGCCCAGTGGTCCTCCGCGGAGGCCACCGCCGTCGCCACGCGCCAGACCAGTTCGTCTGGCGTCTCGGTCGGCTTGCCGGTTTCGTCCTTCATCACATAGCGTTCGTTCAGCACCCGCACCGCCGCTTCCGACCATGTGCCCTGCTTGCGCTGCGCTCCCGTCTGCCCGGCCTCTGCCGCAGCGCCCGACTTCTTCTCCTTCACGCGCTCCATATCCTTTCTATACTATGGCCGCCCGGTATCGCAGCCAGTGTCCGCATCAGAACATCTATTCTATTTTACGGCACCGTATCCTAGTATAACCACAATATCTTGATTTTTCAAGGGTCTGAAGTACCATATTTAGTAATTCGGTGAAAATTGCTTTCGCAAAAGCCGTGCCGAAAGTTGGCAAAAAGACCCCACATGAGCAATTTGCGCAGAGAAAAAGACGCCCAGAACAGCGGGGGCTTCTCAGCCTGGTGGAGGAGCATCCAAAGCAGCTAGCAGCTTTTTGGAGCGAGGCGCAACGCATTGAATTGCTTGTGCTGGTCGGCTGGTATTATCTGATCGCATTTGTCGCCAACGCCGCTCATGTTCAACCTGAGGAGTGGGCGGAGCGCTTTCCACGCTGAGGACCGAAAGGTCAGGCGCCAGGTCTGGAGAAATACTCGCCCTGATACGGATCGTCGTCGCTGGGTGGGGGCAGGTCAAGCGCGGCGCTCATATCGGGCGAAATGAGGCCCAGGCGCGCGCGGCGCTCCAGGCGCGCGCGCCATTGCAGCAGCGCCAGCCCATCGATCAAGTGGATGCCCTCTTTCTTCGCCCACGCCTGCGCGGCGGGGGTAAAAAAGCTGGTAGTCACAAAATAGCCCTCGTAGGCAAAGGCGCGGCGCATCGCGCCGGAGAACTGTTGCAGTTCGGGCGAGCCAACCGAATGCTGGGCGGCATAGCGTTTGCACTGCACCAGCGCCAGTTCTCCGATGCTCCCCTGCCGCCCGCGTTCTGATCGGCGCAAGATCAGATCGACGCCCTCGTCGCCGCTGCGCGGGGTATATTCAACGCGGTAACCCTCTAGCTCAAAGAGATGCCCGACATAGCGTTCAAAATCGAGCGGGTCCATCTGCTCCAAATCCCGGAGGGCGCCGCGCTGGTCATAGTAGCGCGCCAGTTCGGCGCGTTGGGGATGCCGCCAGCGCAACCCAGGCGGCGGCAGGCGCAATACCCAGTACAGGAAAACGCCAACCGCCAGCGCACCCAGCGCCAGCGCGCTTATCCAAAGCGCTGTCACCGCCAGCGGGTGCTGTTGAAACCAGAGCAGCGCCTGCCAGATCAGCCAGGCCAGCAGAATCAGCGACAGCAGAACCAGCGCCGCAATGGCTCCGGTCCACTGCCTCGCCTGCTGCTGCGGATTGGTTCGGCGCGGGCGACGGCGGTATTGTTGAGGGTGACGGGGCGGCAAGCGAGTCCTCCGGGCCATGTAACGATCCTCCCTTTCATGCGCCTGAGTCAGCGCGGGTCGGATCATAGCCCTGCAAGCTCTATACCAGCCGTCGCACTCCGCTTGCATAGCAGCGCCTGGGTGCTATCCCCCAGGCTTGCCAAACACGGGTGAGCGGTGCTATCGTACCCACAGTGAGCGAGGGCCAGTTCGCCTCTCGTCAAATCTGTTAGCACTGTAAGGACATCCTATGCGCGCTGAAATCCTCTCTATTGGTACCGAACTCTTGCTTGGCAATATCACCGACACCAACGCCACCTTTCTGGCCCAGCAGCTTGCCGCGCTGGGCATCGATCTCTATTTCGTCTCCACCGTTGGCGACAACCAGGAACGCATCGTCGAGACGCTGCGGCGCGCCTGGAGCCGTGCCGATCTGATCATCACCACTGGCGGCCTGGGGCCAACCGAAGACGACCTGACCCGTGAAAGCATCGCGGAACTTTTGGGCGAAGAGATGCGCGTGGACCCGCGCCTGGAGGCCGACCTGCGCGCCTTCTTCACCGGGCGCGGCGTGGTCATGCCGGAGCGCAATGTCAAACAGGCCACCCTCATCTCTTCTTCCAAGGCGCTGCCCAATCCGGTGGGCACCGCGCCGGGCTGGTGGACCGAACGCGACGGGCATATCATCGTCTCTATGCCGGGCGTGCCCCACGAGATGATGCGCATGTGGACGCACGAGGCCGTGCCGCTGCTGCGCCCGCGCACCGGGTCCGTCCTCTTCACGCGCATGCTGCGCGTCGCCGGATTGGGCGAATCCACCGTCGAGCAGCGCCTGGAAGGTCTCTTGCAGAGCGCCAACCCCACTATTGCTACCTACGCCAAGCGCGATGCCGTCGATGTGCGCGTGACGGCCAAAGCCGCCAGCACATTGGAGGCACAGGGACTGGTCACCGCGATGGAGACGCAGGTGCGCCAGATACTGGGCACGTATATCTTTGGCATCGATGACGAGACGCTGCAAAGCGTGCTGGGCGCCATCCTGCTGAGCAAGGGCTGGACGCTGGGCGCAATGGAATCCTGCACGGGCGGCCTCTTTGCCAGCACGATCACCGACGTGGCGGGCAGTTCCGATTATTTTCGCGGCGGCCTGGTCTCCTACTCCACCGACATGAAGGCCGACTGGGGCGTGCCCCGCGAGACGCTGGCGGCGCGTGGCGCCGTCAGCATCGAAACAGCCAGGGCAATGGCAAGCGCCGTTCGCGCCCGGCTGGGCGTGGATGTAGGCGTCGGCATCACGGGCGTGGCTGGACCCACCGAGCAGGAGGGCAAGCCCGTCGGCACGATCCATGTCGCCGTCGAATCGCCACTGGGCGTAGCAACCTCTAGCCCGAATTGGAGCAGCCGCAGCCGCGTCGAGATCAAATGGCGCGCCACGCAAGCAGCCCTGAACCTGGCCCGTCTGCATCTGCTGGGCATCTGGAAGCAGGCAGGCTAAGGAGACTGGAGAAAGCAGGGCATGTGTCCTGCCTGAAAGCCTGATTGGGCGTGTTCGCCCTGTGCTATAATCTCAAACAGAATGCATCACCTCTGCTCAAGCAGGGCCAGCAGCGTCTTGAGCAACCTTTACCGGAAAGTGTTCGCCTATGCTGCGTATTCTTTCTGCCTGGGACGAGACCACTGAAAGCGTGATTGACGCCTCGATTCAGGCGGCGGTGGAGACCGCTCGCGCGGGCGCCGTCATCGCCTTTCCCACCGATACGCTCTTCGGCGTGGCCGTTGACGGGCGCAACCCGGTGGCCGTGCTGCACGTATTTGAAGTGAAGCGTCGTCCGCTGGATAAGCCGCTGCCGCTCTTGCTGGCGGATGCCGCCGACGTGAGCGAGATCAGCCCAACCGCCTATCTGTCGCCTGGCGTGCGCAGGCTGACGAGCCGCTACTGGCCGGGCGCGCTGACCATTCTGCTGCCGGCAAAGCCGGGGCTGGTCGAGGGCACACACCAGAGCGGCAAGGTCGCCGTGCGCGTGCCCAACCATCCCGTCGCGCTGGCCGTGCTGCGCGCCTTTGGGGGACCGCTGGCAACCACCAGCGCCAATGTCTCTGGGATGGAGGGCGCGCGTAATCCCGAAGAAGTGGCGCAAAGTATCGGCGAAGGCATCGATGTGCTGCTGATTGGCGGCCCACCCTTGCGCGAGACGGCCTCCAGCATTATCGATATGACCGTCGATCCGCCAGAGCAGGTGCGTGCCGGGGCGATCCCCTGGGATGAGTTGATCGCCACTGCGCGAGGTGACGCATAAAGCGCGCTGGTAATATACCTGACACATAGAGGGCGCAGCAGAAACCGGCTCTGCCACCATCTAAGCGTTGCGCCTGGGGCGAAAAGCAACGCCTGCCGGAGAAACTGAGGACACGATGGCTTTCAACCGCTATACAGGCTTTGGACAGAGCGATGACCAGGAGTGGAAGAGCCGCGACCAATACCCGGTCTATCCGCCGCCGCCAGAGTATTTCCAGTCTCCTATCCAGAATTATCCGGCCTATCCACCGCCGCCTGACTATTTCCAGGCAGCCACACAGCCCGCGCCCATTACCAAACCCTTGCAGCCAGATTCCCTGAAGCCCGACTACTACGGCGAGACCCCCACGAACCAACTGACCGATATTCGCTACGACCAGCCCAAAAAGCGCAGCAAATGGGCCAAAGCTGGCGGCGGCGCGGGCGTTGGCATCCTGGGCGTCCTGATCAAATTTGGCGTCACCATCCTGGCCGGTCTGAAGTATGCTTTCGCTTTCTTGAAATTTGGCTCGCTGCTCTCCATCGTCATCAGCCTGGTGGTCTATGGCGTCGCTTTTGGCTGGGCGTTTGGCGTAGGCATCATCTTCTTGCTCTTCCTGCACGAGATGGGGCATGTGCTGGTTCTCAAGGCCAAAGGCGTGCCTGCCAGCGCGCCGATCTTCATCCCCCTGATGGGCGCCTTTGTCGCCATGAAGGGCATGCCGCGCAACGCCAAAGATGAGGCCGAGATCGGCATCGCCGGGCCAATCCTGGGAACGGTTGCCGCGCTGCTCTGTCTGATCCCCCATTTCATGGGCAGCCAGAGCGGCCTCTGGCCGACGCTGGCCTATTTCGGCTTCTTCATCAATCTGTTTAACCTGATCCCCGTCAGCCCGTTGGACGGCGGGCGCATCGTCGGGGCCATCTCGCGCAAAGCGTGGATCGTGGGGCTGATCGTCCTGGTCGGGCTGCTCATTGTACGCTTCAACCTGTTCCTGCTCTTGATTGTGGTTCTCTCGGCAGTCACGGTCTATAATCAGTTTCGCCACGCGGCCCAACTGCAAAGCTATTATCAGGTGCCGCTGGGGACCAAAATCTTCATTAGCCTGGCCTACTTTGGGCTGGCAATCTTCCTGGTGCTGATAATGTTCTACGCCCAGAGCCTGGTTCCGTTGGGGGCTGGCTATTGATTCATCCTGGCCCAAGAACAGGGTTGCAGAGAGAGGGTTGATGAATCTCTCGAATCTTCTCAAGCGAGTACGCGCGCGGCTGCGCCAGGCGCCGCCTTCGGCGTATATCTGGGGCCTGCTGCTGCGGCGCAAGTTCACGCGTGGCGGCCTCATCGTAGCAATGCCGGGTTGGCCGAAGCCGCGCGTGATCAATCATGGCGGCGAGATTCATGTGGAAAACTGCGCGTTTTTTCCTGGCGTGCGCCTGGAGGTCTGGAAGGGCGGGCGCATTGTGATCGGCAAAGGCACCTACCTCAACCGCAACACCGAGGTGATCGCCCAGCAGGAGGTACGCATTGGCCGCCACTGCATGATCGCCTGGGATGTCGTCATTATGGATACCGATCAGCACGGCATCGGCGGCGCGCTGCCCGTGGCAAAGCCGGTCATCATCGGCAATCAGGTCTGGATTGGCTGCCGCGCCCTGATCCTCAAGGGCGTCCATATTGGCGACCAAGCCGTCATTGGCGCGGGGGCGATTGTCACGCATGATGTGCCGCCGGGCGGCATCGTCACTGGCCCCGCCGCCACCGTGCGCTCGCTCAGCCTGCCCGAAGCGGCGAGACCAGAGGGTGTGGGAGGAGAGCTTGATCCTCCCGTTGCGTTTAGAGGATAAGCGCCTCGCCCTCCATCGTCGTGACCCGCTCCCGCGCCTGGAGCGCCAGGCTGGTGTCGCCAGCGCGTTCGGCTGCCTTTGCCAGTCCCTGCCAGGCTTCGCGCTGATCTGGCAGGCGCTTTGCCAGATACTGAGCCGCCTTCATCTGCATGCTGGTATCCATCTGCTGAGCCAGCGCCAGGGTGCGCTGGCAAGCTGTTGTCCCCTGGAAGTAGCCGCGCGCCAGTGATGCCGATTGGACATAATAGTCCAGCGCCTTGTTGGGGTTGCCCAGCGCTTCAGCAGCCTCACCCAGCAGCAGCAGCGCGTGCCGGTCATGCTGTGCCCGCTCCTGCGTTTCAACGATCAGACGCACCGCGTCATTCTTGCGACCTTGCAAGGCCAGACCCCACGCGGCGCCCACCAGAATCTTCAGATTTCCTGGCTCGGCCTCCTTGGCGTGGCTGAAAAACCCCACAGCACTGGAGGGCTTGCCTCCCAGAGCGTGAGCCACTCCATAGGCCAGCACAACTTCAGGGTCGTCATCGGGGCGCTTCCCTAAGCTCTCACTGATCAGTGTCTCATAGCGCTCTCCATCAATCAGAAGCCAGGCGCGATGGCGCTTGAGGTTTGTGAGTTCCTGGGGCTGGATGATCGGCAGCGGCTTGTTTTTGTTGTGGCCTGCGGAGCGTAATCTGCCACGCTCAAAGCAGCCGGGGCCGCGAGCGATAATCTCCTGGAGTTCGGCGCACTTCAAGGCCAGGTCAGCATAAAAGAGCGCCGGGCCAAGCGCCGAGGCGCTCTCAAAGTACGCCATCCGCAGCAGATGTGGATTGACCGCAGGTGGCTCCGAGAACTGCGGAGCCTGGTTTTTCGCCTCCTGGACGGCTTCCAGGAACGCGGCCCTGGTATCCTTCGAACTGGCGCGGCGCGCCAGGTTTGTCGCCCCGGCAATCAGTTGGCCCACTCCGCGCCCCCAATCGGCCAGATGTCCCACGCGATAGGCCGGGGTGCGATTCGGTTTGTAGCCCAGAGCCAGGAGTTGACGCAAATAGAGATCGGCCCCGCCAACGCTACGCGAGGGATTGACTCGCACAAGATCATCAAACACAAAGTGCTTGATCTCGGTGGTGTCGATAGTCCCATCGCGGCGGCGCTTATCATATTGATAAAAATGCAGACCCACTTTCGACTGCACGAGCAGCCCATTATCCACATCCTCAGAGCTGCGCTTGTGGAAGGCATGGGTTGCCAGCAAGAGCACCCGGGGATCAAAATCATCAGCAGGAGATGACATCCTGCGCCACCTTTCAATCTGGCGTGCGCGTCTTCCGCTGCCTAGCGGCGGCGCAGATTCAGGATAAAAGCAGCTATCAGGGCAATGATCGAGAGCGCAAATAAGGCAAAACCTCCGACGACCAGGACAATAGCCGGGATCGCCAGAGGTTGGCTGTTGGTGCAGCTTGCCTCAAAATGGGGACAGTTTTGCATGACAATGGTATCCAGGATGAAGGCGAAGAGGCACGCCAGGATTCCCAGGCCAAAAGCTGAGGCGGAGAAGCCATAGCCCACCCGCCGCCGGGGAGGGGCCGTCAACCTTGTCTCCATTGGCAGAATGGCTGCCTGACTCCTCGTTCCGCCGGGTCTGGCTTCAGCCGCTGCGGCTGCCTGGTCGACCAGCGCCTCTTCAGGTGTGGCTGGTCGCGCCTGGGCGGCCTGGATATAGCCGCGCTGCCCGGCAGGCAGTTCGATACAGAGCCAGAGGCTGCTGCGCGAGACCACCTTGACTGCCGTTCCGGCTTTCAGATGCGCGAGAATCTCATGCCCCTGCGTTGGGTCGCGTTGGATGGGCACCGGGATCGACTTGATTGCCGGGCTGACAATATAGGTTTGAGGAAAGTACCCCGCAGAGCCACTAATATTCGAGGCCATTTGCCACGCTCCTGCCGCTTTCTCTATTGTAGCTGTAGCAACATTATAGCACATCCGTCAATAGCTATCCTTTATAATCTTTATTAGGAGCAAGAGAAATTGTACTCTTTATACAAGTAAAAGAGCAAGAATAGTATCAGTGGATCGGCTGGAGGCCTGCTCTGCCAGGCAACTAGCGATAGAAAGAGGCAGGTTGCACAGCAAGCGTCTTGGACGCGCGATCAGCAAAATCTGCTGGACACATGAGTATCCAACAGATGAAGCGCGCACCAAGCGTTGACAGGATCGGGAGACCGCAAGCGCCAGAGTGCTTTCAGGCGCGGCCTGTCAGGCCGGGTTTATCGCGGAAGCGCTGCACCCAGACGAGCGCGCCTATCGGGAAGAGAACCCGCGCGCGCCAGGCGCGACGGGGCTGGCAGAGAATGCGGAAGAACCATTCCAGCCCGACGCGCTGCATCCAGCGGGGGGCGCGCCGCACGCGGCCTGCAATAAAATCAAACGTGCCGCCCACCCCCAACGCGACCCCCACGCCTGCCGCGCCCAGCGCCTCTGCATGCTGACGAATCCAGAGATCCTGTTTGGGCGCGCCATAGGCCACCGCGAGAACATCGGGCCGGGCGACGCGAATCCGCTCCAGAATCTGCCCTGCCTCCTCTGGGGCAGGCGATCCGGCATAGGTTCCCACGACCTGGAGACCTGGCGAGCGTCGTTCAAGGATGCGCGCAGCAGCCTCGGCCACGCCAGGAGCAGCGCCCAGCAGGAAGAGACGATAGCCTCGCGCCGCGCACCGCTCGGCCAGGAGCGGTAGCAAGTCGCTCCCGGCTACGCGCTCTGGGAAGGGGCAGCGCAGAATGCGTGAAGCCCAGATCACCCCCATGCCATCGGCCACCGACAGCGCAGCCTGGTTAATTGTCTCTCGAAAGGCAGCGTTTTTGCGCGCCGTCCAGATGAATTCGGTGTTGACCGTCATAATCTGCTGAGCCGGGCCGCCGGATCGGCGGTGCTGCTCAATAAGCGCCTGGAGGCGCTCCAATGTCTCGGCCATAGCAACGCGGTCGGCGCGCACGCCCAGGATCAGCAGGCGCTGCGGCGAAGCCAAAAGAAGCGGTGATGAAGTGGCAGAGAAGCTAGACATCGAAGGTGTGGCTCCTTGCTTTGCAGGATGGTCAGAGAACTATAAACTTATAACGCAAGGTAGCATCTCTGGGTTGAGAGCACATGGTCGAAAAGTAAAGGTTTGGTTGCAATACGCCCCCTCTGGTTACGATGGACGGTCAAGAAACCGAAACGTAACAACCGCCATTCTCTCTCTTTTCTCAACCTCGCCGCGACGCCGCTCGCACTGTGCTGCTGTTACTCTCTGAATGAGCTTGCGTTACTCCTAATAGAGGTTTCTGGGAGGCGGCGATCAGAAGGTTCCTTTCCTGGCGGGGCCAGTAATGAATAAAGGCGGTGATCCCTGGTGCAGATCGCAGTATGGCTGCATATCCTGTTGCTCAGTGTTGAGGTCGCGCTCTGCCTGCCGATGCTCTACCTGCTGACGCTCAGCCTGGCGGCGCTCTTCCAGCGGCAGCCAGGTGAAGCGCCAACGAGCGCGCCGACGACACACTTTGCCTTGCTCATTCCAGCGCATAACGAAGAGGCCGTGCTGGGAGCCATGCTCGCCAGCCTGAGCGCGCTGGAGTATCCGCCCAAACTGGTGGACGCGCATGTAGTCGCCGATAACTGCACCGATGCCACCGCCGCTATTGCGCGCGAGGCGGGCGTGTTCGTCTATGAGCGGCAGGATACCAGCGAGCTAGGCAAGGGCTACGCGCTGCGCTGGCTGCTCGGCCAGGTCGAGGCGACGGGTCGTCGGTATGATGCGTATGTGGTCATCGATGCCGATGCCGTCGTCTCGTCGAATTTCTTGCGCGAAATGGATACCCGGCTCCAGGCAGGTCAGGCGATCATCCAGAGCCAATATCGCGTGCAGAACAGTCAGGAAGCCTGGACGGCGGGGCTGCGGGCGGTGGCGTTCGCGCTCTTCAATCACCTGCGCCCGTTGGGGCGCACCGCGCTGGGGTGGTCCTGTGGACTCAAGGGCACAGGGATGTGCTTCAGCGCGGCAGTCGTGCGGCAATTTGGCTGGAATACCTTCTCGCTCACTGAGGATGTGGACTATCATGTGACCCTGCTGAAAGCCGGGCTGCGCGTCGCCTACGCGCCAACGGCGATTGTCTGGAGCGCGATGCCCACCTCGCTCAAGCAGGCGCAGTCGCAGCAGATGCGCTGGGAGCGCGGTAGGCTAGAACTGGTGCGCAGGCATGTGCCGCACCTGTTGTGGCAGACGCTGCGCACCGGCAACACGGCCCTGTTTGACGCGGCGATGGAGATTCTGGCGCCGCCGCTTTCAGTGCTGGCCGGATTGATCGTCTGCTGCTGCGCGGCAGGCTTCCTGCTCCCGTCGTCCTTCGGCTTCCGGCTGGGGCTGGCGCTGGTGGTGGCGCTGAGCCTCTACGTGTTGATCGGGCTGCGGCTGGCGCGCCTGCCGCTGGCGGCCTATCGCTCGCTGCTCTTCGCCCCCGCGTATATCGTCTGGAAGCTCTGGGTTTATGGAGTGGCCCTGGTTGCTCCTGGTGAACGGCGCTGGGTACGCACCCAGCGGAAGGCGTAAAGAGCCTGTTGTCTTCGATTCAGCCAAACAGCACAAGAGAGCGCCCGCTAGCCTATTTGGGCTATTGGGCACTCTCTCTTCTGTATAATAACCGAGGTCGCCTCTGCTGCTTCCTGGAACGATCAGCCTGTGGCACGGCGGGAGAAGCGAAGGTTGTCAGATTATTCCGATCCGGCTCACCTTCTTAACCTGTTCTCAACCGGGTCTCAATGTTACACCATGATACACGGCTATACACTATTAGACATTACGCACGCGTTGTATCAGGGCCAGGGAACCGGAGGAAAGATGCCATGTTAGAACACCTTACACCGGAAGACGCGCTCTTGACCTTTAAGGAAGCGATGAACTTCCTGCGTGTCAGCCGTTCAACGTTATACCGTCTGATGTGGTCAGGGCAGTTGCGGGGCCACAAAGTTGGTAGCACCTGGCGTTTCTATAAACACGACCTGCGCGGTGTGGTCGCCAGCGCCCCTGTCGGCGGCGCACACGCGCTGGCAGAAGAACACCTCGCAACCGCGCGCTCACTAGGGAATGCCCCCAGGGAGGAACATCGATGAGACGTTTTGTGGCGGCGTATTTCCGTCATCCCTTCACCCTGATCTTACCAGCTATTCTCATCCCACTGATCGTGGTCTTTGTGGTGCGCTCGTTCGCCAGCACCTACGCATCGTCGGCGACGATTGTTATCACTAACTCGTTTGTCTCCATCTCTAATGGAGATTCGCCCTACGCGACTCCGGCGCAGAACCTTGACGGCAGACTGACTGAGGCGGAGAGGAGCGCGAACTTCGTGTTGCAAGTCGCCCAGCAGACGGACATGATCAAAACCTACGCGAAAGGCACTCCGGGCGTCGATGACCTGATGGTGGCGCGCATTACCGCTGGATTCAGCATCACCGTAGCCGGGGCACACACGCTGACCATCTCCTATACCGATCCCGATCCGCATGTGGCGGCGGAGGTCATCACGGCGTACTTACACCAATACACGGTTTCAGCGGTCCAGCAGGCAGAGGAGAGCGCCCAGGAGGATCTCCAGTTCTATCAGGAGCAATTGAAAACAGACGAAGACACGCTCACGTCTGCCGACCAGGCGCTGCAACAATACCTGACGCAGAACCCTAACGCAGACTTGACCACTGATTCCCAACTGGCCCAACTGGAGTCTGCGTATCGCAGCGCGCTGGATCAAGTCAACAATGACCTGACGGAGATCTCGAAGATCAATTCAAAAAGCAATCTCGTGGAGAACCTGACGACATTCATCGTGACCGACCCTCCCAAAGTGCCGACCGCGCCGACAGTGAAGTCAAAGACGACAATTACGGCAATCCTTGGCGGTGTGGCGCTGGGGCTGGGCATCTCGTTGGGGCTGATCGGTCTGCTGGCGATTGCCGACCGGCGCATCTACTCGCGCGATGATCTCGCTGAGGTCATGCCCGTGCCGGTGCTGGAGGTGGTGCCGCGCCTGCGCGGATTACAGGATGAGCGCGCAATTGTTGGCTCGGAAGCGAACCTGATCGGGTTTTCCCAGGTGCCCGTCCTGGCAACTCTCCCCCGCTTTGGGCAAAGCGGACCCTCTCAAGAGAGTGGCCGACCTTTCAGCAAAGCGGAGGAGGAATAAATGGCCCAGCAGGATAGTGGATCAGAGATACGACAGGACGCCACGATTGGTCTCAACGGCACAGCTTCCTCGCACCCAACCATTCCAGTTGGCAATGGGCCGACATCGCAGCCGCATCCAGCAGCCAGCGCCAATGGCGCCTCAGGTGGTGGGGCGCGCGCGGAAAGGTCGCAGCGCGCCGAGACCGTCAATTCTCCCCTGGAGAGCGCCCTGACCAGGATGGGGCATCAGAACCCCTGGACTGAAGGGCACACGGCGGCCAACTCCAATACGATGGAGTATTTCCGGCGTATTTATCTCTCGCTGCACTCAACGAATACCCCGGATGTCATGCCAACTATCGGCATCACCAGCGCAGTGGACGGAGAAGGCAAATCGACCATCGCGCTGGGCGTGGCGACGGCAATGGCCGCCGATCTGGATAGCCCGATTGTCCTGGTAGAGTTGAACCTGACGCGACCAACAGTGCATAAAAGCCTGGGGATTCCGGCCCAGCCAGGCATCTCGGAATACCTGCGCGGCGAGTGCCCGCTGCCCAGCGCCCTGCGTCAAATCACCGAGAATCTCTTTGTGCTGCCAGCCGGTGACTGCCGCAATGACCCTGCCCGACTGATTCGCATGCTGACGCGCGCCAATCTCCTGCTGCGTATGGATAACAGCGGCGCGGTGTTAGTGCTGGACCTGCCGCCTGTGCTGACCGCCAGCTACGGCGTGCTGGCTTCGTCGATGGCTGATGCGGTGGTCATGGTGGTGCGCGCGGGCCACACGCCTGAGAAGATGGTGAGAGACGCTATTGCCCGGCTGGATGAATCGACACTCCGGGGTCTGATTCTCAACGCAGCGCGGCCTTCGATCCCTACCTGGCTGGGTGGGTATTTGTAGCCCCTCGCCCTTCTGGAGATGGAGACATTCACGCATGGAAGACCAGGCACGGCATCGCTATGATTTTGGCGATGAGACACTCTGGGAGGCGCCAGAGGAGACAACCCAGGCTCCTGATCCTGAGCAGTTGCCAGACCAGCCAGCCCCTCAGCAGGAGCAGCGGCGTTTGAAACGCCGCACGTTTCTGTTAGGCATGAGCGCGGCGGGCATTGGCTTGCTTGGTGGCGCCTATGGCGGCTACCGGCTCCTTACCGCGCTCCTGCGCCCCAATGACTTTTATCTGACGGGGCCACTGACCACGCCGAACGACATCGTGATCTATACGAAAGGCCAGTTGAGTACCGGCTGGCAGGATTGGTCGTGGACACAGCGGCAATTTCGCTCACTGGCAGAGATGTATCAGAACCAGCCGACACTCGAGATGCGGCTGGATACGTGGGGCGCACTTGAATTGCATCATGTCGGCTCGCTTGATCTCACCGACTTTGGCTATCTGCAATTCTACATCAATGGCGGTTCTGGCAGCGCTCAGAAAGTCTCGGCCCTCTTTACCAAAGTCGGGGGAGAGTATACCGCGCGAGCGTCCGTTGGGCAATATACCGAAGGCGGCGGCATCAGCAGTAATACCTGGAAGCTGACACGCATCCCCTTGCAGGCAATGCAAGCAGCGAAGCTGACCATTTCCGGCGTCCTGCTGCAAGACGCCAGCGGCAGCCATCAGGCCGACATCTCCATCACCGATCTGCGCCTGGTCTACGCGCCCGATCTGACCCCGCCACATCTCGTGCAGGCGGTGACGTTCGATCTCCAGACGATCACGCTGGTCTTTGACAAGCGCATGCTGCCCGGCGACGTCCAGGCCACCCATTTCTACAGTATCAGCAGCAGCGATCCGGCGTACACGACGGCGCAGGCGCCGCAGTCCGCGCATTACCACAGCAGCGGCCAGAGCGTGAGCCTGCTCTTGCCCAGGCCGATGCAGCCCGGTGGGCGCTACAGCGTGACGATTGGCGCCGTGCGCGATAAGTATGGCGTGGCCGTGCCTGATCCCTCGCTTGCCAACGTCACTGCCCAGACACTCACGCTGAGCATCGATGCCGCCCAGGGACAGCACGCGATCAGTCCCATGATTTACGGACTGGCCGAGGCGCCCGCCGATGTGCTGGCAGACCTGCGCCCGACGCTCAACCGCTGGGGCGGTAATCAGACGAGCCGCTACAACTGGAAGCTGGGCAATGCGTTCAACGCGGCGCGGGACTATGAGTTTCGCAACGGCAGCTATAACCACGATGCCCCGGCAGATAAACAACCATCTGGCGTAGCCGATCAATTCATCCAGGCCAATCAGGCGGCAAAAGCCGAGACGCTGCTGACGATCCCCAACATTGGCTGGGTGGCGCGCGACGCAGACCTGAATACCCGCTCGACTGGCGTTCCCTCAACAGGTGGACCGCCGATCTCGCCAGGCTCCGATGCCATCGATGGCTATACGCCAACTGATAACCGTCAGTTGACCTGTGTGCCCTCCCAGGCGCGCAAAGGTAGCCCGCTGGCCGATCCACCGCATGTAACCGACCCGAACGTAGCTCAAGACGAGTGGGTCTATCACCTTAAGAACCACTTCGGACCAGCCGGAAGCGGCGGCGTGCGCTACTATGCGATGGACAACGAGCCAGACCTGTGGTTTATCACCCACACAGACATCCGCCCGGCGGAGATTGGCTATGACCAGATGCGCGATACGTTCCTGGACTATGCCACAGCGGTGAAGAGCGTGGACCCTGGCGCCCTGGTGACTGGCCCGGTCCTCTCTGGCTGGCAAGGATATTTGTATTCGTCACTTGATCGGGGAAATGATAATTATCATAGCAAAGCAGACTATCACGCCCACGGTGATCAGTATTTTCTGCCCTGGTGGCTCGCGCAGCTTCGCGCGCATGACCAGCGCGCCGGACAGCGCAGCCTTGATGTCCTCGATATTCATTATTACCCGGCAGCAACGGGCGTCTTTCAGGGCGTCACGACCCCGCAAGTAAACGCCCTGCGCGTGCGCTCGGTGCGCTCGCTGTGGGACGGCGCCTATACAGACGAATCGTGGATCAACGACAAGGTGCAGTTGATTCCGCGCATGCAAAGCTGGATTCAGCAGAATTATCCTGGCGTCAAACTGGGCATCACCGAGTGGAACTTTGGCGCCGAGCAAGATCTCAGCGGCGCGCTGGCCGCAGCGGAGGCGCTGGGCATCTTCGGACGCGAAGGACTCGATCTAGCCTGCTACTGGGCCTACCCGCCCAAGGATAGCCCAACCTACGCCGCCTGGAAGCTCTTCAGAAATTACGATGGCCTGGGCGGCGCCTTTGGCGACGTCTCGGTGCAGGCTCTATCAAGTAACGATAACCTGATCTCCTGCTATGCCTCGCTGGAAAGCGCGTCCGGCGACCTGCTGGTGATGGTACTCAACAAGAGTCAGGTGGCCGATCTGACGCCCAGCATTCAGCTTGCCAACACCCAGGCGAGGACAGCGCAGGTCTATCAGGTCAGCGAAGACACACCGCAGGTGACTCGTCTGAACGATGTCTCCATCTCAGGAGGCGCGCTCACGCTGACCTTCCCGGCCCTGTCAATCACCCTGCTGCGGCTCAGCCACTAGCAATGCGCCGGGAGGGGCACAACAAGAGAAGGAGGCGCACTTATGCCTGCTATGTTGATCTTTCTGGCCCTCTGCATGATTCTGGGGCTGTGGATCAAGCCGAAGGTCCGCTCTGGCCTGGCGATTATTGCTGTCATGGCCTTTCTTCTGGTACTCATCTTCTATGTCTTTCCGTCTCGGCTGTAGCGGGCTGCCGTTGCCAACACCGCTGGATGCTCAGAATTGAGGCTGAACGATGGCGTTTGGAAGAAAGCTCTTCTTTGCCATACTCTTTATCAGTCTGCTGATGGAGACCGATAGTAACCCGAAAGATCCCTGGTCCGGGTTCGCCTGGTATTTCCACGCAGACCTGAAAAGCTGGCTGCCACAAACCGGCCTGGCGCTCAACCCGGTGGAGATCGCGATCATCATCGTGGTGCTGGCCTGGGCGCTGCGCGGGCGGCGCGACCGCCAGTTTCGCTTTGAACGTGGGCTGCTCTTCTGGCCCATCATCGGCCTCCTCGGCACACTGGCCTTCGGCCTGCTCTGGGGCGTAGCGCATGGGGGCGACAATTTCACGGTAGCCCTCTGGGAACTACGCGCGCTCGCCCTCTGCGCCATCGCCTACTTCCTGGTTGGGATTCTGTTCACCCGCCGCCGCGATCTGGATATTCTGACCTAGGTGATCCTGATCTCCTCGCTCTTACTGGGCATCGAGTGCATCGTTCGTTACTTCTTCTTCCTACCTGGTCATGTCGTTGGCGATCTGTCCTATGACCATGAGGACGCCACTATGCTGGCCTTCGCTATCGTCCTCTCCCTCGCCATGCTTTTGCTCGGCAGTACCCGGCGCCAGAAGCTGTTTGTGCTGGTCAGTGTGCCGATAGACCTGATTGGCATGATGCTCACCCACCGACGCGCAGGCGAGGCGGCATTGTTCGTTGGCATAGTCTTCCTGGCGGTCATCCTCTTCCGCGTCAATCGTCGCGTCTTCTTGCGGGTCGTGCCCATCACAGCGTTGATCTTCGGCATCTATCTGGGCGCCTACTGGAACTGTACCAGTGGGACGCTCTGCCAACCAGCGCGCGCGATCAACTCGCAAATCAACCCGGACCCCCGCGACGCGGCATCCAACCTGTATCGAGATGAAGAAAAACAAGACCTGACGCTCAACATCGAGGTCCAGCCGATCACCGGCCTGGGTTTCGGCCAACCCTTCGTCTTTTATATTCCACTGCCTGACCTGAGTTTCTGGCCGTTCTGGCACTATACTTCCCATAACGCGATTCTCTGGGTCTGGGTCAAAACAGGCATATTCGGCTTTATGCTCTTCTGGTGGCTGCTGGGCAGCGGCGTCTATCGCGGGAGCCGTCTGATCCAGGCGCTGAGTTCAGCAGGCGATTATAAGGGGCGCGCGTTGCTGGCCGCCGGGGTGATGCTCATCATCATGCAAATGACAGTCTCCTATGTGGATCTTGGCCTGACCAGCGACCGCTCGATGCTGCTGCTTGGCGTGATGCTTGGCATCATCGGGCACCTGCCGACCATCTTGCAACGGTCCACTGGAAGCGAGACAGCATCAGTACGCCCCGTCAAAGGAGCGCCAAACAAGATGCTGGGAACTGAAACGCCCGAAATGCAGGTGGGCGCGCTGGCCCGCGTGCTGGTGACGCCGGTAGAGCCGGAGAAGCCACGCCGACCGGCCACGACCCGCGCTGTTGTCCCATCGCGCTGGGGGCAGAGCAATAACGCCCATCCGGCGCGGACAAGATCGCGCTGGGGACAAGAGGACGGCACAGCGACCTGGCCGCGATCAGCCCAGCGACTTTCCACCCGTGGGCAAAGTATCTCACGCCCCAGAAACCTGAGCAACCAGTCAGGTTTGGGGGACAATGAGCAGCCATAACAGTGAAGAAGGCGAGGTCAAGGGCATGCAGACAAACAGGCGAAGGCGCGTAAAATCAATGGGGCTATGGGCATTGTTTCGGGAAGATGTGCGGGTCTGGAAACTTATGGGCTTTCTGGGAGGCAATGCTCAGGCGCCCGTGACCGTGCGAGAGGCTCTCAAGCTCTACTGGCATTATACCGGCGTACGCGCCACGTTCCTCTATCGCCTGGGCAGTTGGTGCCACCGGCAGCATGTGCCGCTCGTGCCGGGTATTCTCTGGCGACGGAATATCCGGCGCTATGGCCTGGATATTGTGCCCAGCGTGCCTATCGGCCCCGGTCTCTATATTGCCCATCCAGTAGGCATCGTTGTCATGGCGCGTGGCCTGGGGCGGAATGTCAGCCTCATCACTGCGCTCACCATCGGCATGCGCAACACGCATGACTTCCCATTGATTGGGAACAATGTGACAGTTGGCGCTGGCGCACGAGTACTCGGCGGCATCGTCGTTGGTGATGGCGCCTCGATTGGGGCCAATGCTGTCGTAATTCACGATGTGCCTCCCGGCGCAACGATGGTTGGCATCCCCGCCAGACCTGTCGGCCAGAAGGAGAACCGCTATTTCCAGCAGGCTGAGGAAATCATCTATGGCTCATGATCAGCTTGAAGAGCAAACATTGGCTGAGCTTGAGCCAGAGCGGACCGGGGTTGCTGGCGCCGCTCCAGAGAGGAAGCCCCGCCCAGGCAAGATCAAGCTGATCCTGGCAGGGATGCGCCATCCTGTAGGAAAAGTCTGGCCGCTGCTGCGAGCGAAATGGGCGCTGCGTCGCTGCGATCAGGTTGGTCCCTGGCCGCGTCTCTTTGGTCGCGTATTGGTCAGCAATTATGGGCGCATTACGATTGGCGAGCGTCTCTTGATGTATGGCGGCACGGTGGGGGGCGAACTGGACGCCGCGCACGGCGGAGGTATCGAG
>JBJKSJ010000442.1:0-2523 GCA_046704085.1 Ktedonobacterales bacterium
AGATCACTCTGGTCAGTCGCGATGGCAAGCATGCGGTGACGGTTACAGTCGTGGGCTTCTATTCTGCGAGCTTCGCCAGCATCGGCTATGGAAACTATGGCGATAACAGCCTGACAAGCACACTGAGCGGGGGCAATCCGCAGTACATCTATTCCCTGCAAACCGACCCCAGCCAGTCGCACCAGGTTCTCCGGCAGGTGCAAAAAGCGGTCCCTTCGGTTCAGACCTTCAGCCTGGGGGATCTGCTGGCCTCGATCATCAGCATCCTGAATAACGTCCTGATCATGCTAACGGCGGTGGCCTCGCTAGCCATGATTGCTGGCCTGATCATCATCGCTAACGCCGTAGCCCTGTCAATGTTGGAGCGGCGACGCGAACTGGGCATCCTGAAGTCAGTGGGCTACACCAGCCGCAGCGTCCTCAGCGAGGTGCTGATGGAAAACGGCGTCGTTGGCTTCACTGGCGCGCTCATGGCGATGCTGCTCGTCACGCTGACAACCGTCGGGCTGGCGAAGCTGCTCTTCAAGGTCGATCTGGGCGTCAGCGCGGTGATCGTGCTGATCATTGTCCTGGCAACCGCGCTGGTGTGCATGCTGGTCTCCTGGCTGGTCGCCTGGAACGCCACGCGCGTGCGCCCGCTCGAAGTGCTGCGCTACGAGTAGAAAGCGCCCGACGCAAACTAAAGGAGACGTGTTGAGCCAATCATCGCAGCCAGAAAGCGATAACCAGGGGGGAAGACATCTTTCCCCCCTGGCGCTGGCGTCGATCTTTTTCGTCCTCGCCTGCACCATCATCAGCGCGGCGCTGGGGGTGTTTATCCTGAGCCAGAACGGCACGGCTCCTGCTGCTCAATCCGAGGCGCAAGCATTGCCCCCAGCCCCCACCACGCCGCCGATCTTTGGCCTGAGCGGCCAGGCATCGTGTCGCCGCCTTGACCCACCAACGGATTCGTCCTGGCTCTCTGTCGCCCGCGAGGACGCGCAAAAATACCAGATCGACATCCTCGCTTTCGAGTGGCAAATCTGGCAAGAATCGAAGTTCGACCCCAACGCCATCAGCCCAGACAACGCGATAGGCATCGCCCAATTCGAGCCAGACACTGCCGCAAGCCTTGGCATCGACCCGACAAACCCGCAGCAGTCCCTCGACGCGGCGGCCCACTTAGATAGCGAACGCCTCAGCCAATATGCTGCCCGCGCCAGCCGTCTCGCAGGCCATTATGGCGGCGCATCCGCGCACTACGCCTTTGCTCTGGTGCTGGCCGCCTACAACGCCGGGATTGGCGCTGTCGAAACCGCCTGGTCTCGCGCCTTCTCCAGCCAGGGCGCGCAGGTCTGGCCCTCCAGCGCCTGGGCCTGGCTGGATCACATGCCCAACGAAACACGCGGCTACGTCCCGGCGATCCTTGGCTGCCTTTAAGGATTCTGAGCGACAACCGGACCCGGCTCTGGCTTCTCCGCAAACCAGGGCACGAACGCCGAAACGCGCTGCTGATAATCGGCATAACTCGGCCTCTGTTGCAGCAAATGCTTCTCCATCAGCGGAATGCTGGCAAAGAGGAACAGCGCCAGAATAGTAACCGGCCCCAGAAGCATCCACCAGGCGAATGGCGCGGCGGCCAGCGCGAAGAGCAGCAGACCCCACCAGAACAGCACTTCGCCAAAGTAATTGGGATGCCGGGAGTAGGACCAGAGGCCGGAAGGATCAGTCTGGCCGGACGCCTTGGCGATCCGCCTGAATCGGCGCATCTGAAGGTCTGCCGTCGCCTCCAGGCCAATAGCGGTGGCAGTGACGATACCCGCCAGCACATCGAACCAGTTGAAAGGGCGTGCCCCGCTGGCGAGCGCGGGCCACAACGCCAGGCAGCCGAGGAAGACCAGAATCGTGGGCATCAGATGAATGCCAAGGAAGCTCACCGGCCAGTAGAAGCGACCCGTCTGCTGCTGCATATCGCGGTAGCGCCAATCCTCGTGGCCCAGGCCGCGCCACTGGCTGGCAAAGTTAGCCGTCAGGCGCACCGCCCAGGCGCAGAGCAGCGCGAAGACCAGCACATGGCGAACCGTCGTGAACCCTGCCGAGCCAGGTTGCAGCAGCCAGAAGAGCGCAATGGGCACAGGCGCCACGCTCCAGTAGGGGTCATAGCAGCTTGAATTACGGGTAGCCACGCTGAAGAGAAACACCACCACCGTTGCTGCCCCATCCGCCGCGCCCAGGATGACCAGCGGCGGCTCAGCGCGCAGCCCGAACCCAACCCCAACAGCCACCGCCCCCGCCGCAAGATATGCGGCAATCATAACCAGCCACGATTTCACCATCCCAACCCCCCTTTCTTCTATTCTTCGTAAGAAATACCAGGGAAGGTCACAAGGATATAATCTAGCAGCGCGGGCGCGATCAGATTCAGCCAGACCAGCAGCTTGCCCGGCAGCGTCATCACCAACTGCCGCTTGCGCCTTGCTGTCTGCTTGATAATAAGCGCCGCGCAGCGTTCCGGGGACATCGTGGGCACTTTCTCCACATTTG
>JBJKSJ010000443.1:0-3635 GCA_046704085.1 Ktedonobacterales bacterium
GGATAAATCTCATCATTGCACAGGCGCAGGTCCATAGCGATGCCCGGCGCCAGGATCACGCTGGATTTCGTCTCGCCCTTGCCGGTGATCGAAACGACGCTGGGCATGCTGGTAAAGGCGTCCATAATCGCGCCGCGCTGGCTGTCGTCGGTGACGCTGGCGACGACATCAATATCGTGGACCACCTCTTTATGTCGGCGCAGGCTGCCCGCGATGGAGATGCGCCGGATGCCGGGCAACTTGTTGAGTTCGGCAACGATCTGCTCGGCCTCGGCAGCGGCCACTGGATAGAGGTAGTAGTCCTGGTGCTGGCTGATGAACTGAATGCCGCGCAGGATGTTCTCTTGCGTCTTCAGGCCCAGGCCGGGCAGGGTGGCGACCTTGTTGGCCTGGCAGGCCAGTTCCAGGTCGGCAATCGTCGAGACGCCCAGGGCGTCGTGAATCTGCTTGATGCGCTTTGGCCCCAGCCCTGGGATGCGCAGCATGGCGCGCATGCCTTCGGGAATCTCGGCGCGCAGGTCGTCGTAGACCTGCATGTGGCCGGTCGTGACCAGTTCGGTGATGTCGCGCACCAGGGCGGGGCCAAGGCCGGGCGTGCCGGTGAGGCGATTGGCGCGCGCCAGTTCCTCCAGGTCGCCATCCAGCGCGCCGACGACGCGGGCTGCGTTTTGATAGGCCCGCGACTTGAAGGGGTTTTCGCCCTTGAGTTCGAGCAGGCTGGCGGTTTCTTCTAAGATCGCGGCAACGGCGGCTTTATCCACAATATCCCCCAATCAGTCGTGCGAGACATCAAAGGTTTCCGGCGGGCGCGGGTGCAGGTCAAAGGGGCTCCGCCCTTTGAGGTCGCGGCTGAGGCCGCGCTTACAGTCGAAGTGAATGAAGAGCCAGGCGACCAAATCTTCGGAGGTGAAGATGCCATCCCAGGGCGCGTCAAGGTCGTTGTTGCGCAGGGTTTCGCCGCAGACAAAGCAGCGCGCGAGGCCAGCGTCCACCGCGCGGGTGGCCCAGCGCAGCATGAAGACGTGGTAATCGTCGAGGGTCATCTCGCTCAGGCGCTTTTCGGGATAGCCCAGCGTGTCCGGGTTGGGCGCGCTGCGCACGTCTTCAGGGCGCGCGCTGAGCAAGACGAGCGGGGCGCGCACGATCTCGGTGATCTGCTCCGGGTCGTCGGCAAGCACGAGCGCGCGCAAGAGATGCTGTGTATCAAACCAGCGCAGCAGGTCGTCATCGACCTGGGCGTCTTCGGTGGTATCAAGTTGTTCAGTATCCATGAGTTGCCTGTTCAACGCTTTCCACTGTCGGTGTGGCGCATGTTCAGGATTCATTATAGCACGGTATCATGCGGCGGCGCTGCCTTACTTCTGCCATTGATGTTATCCCTCTGCGCCTCGCGCGTCTCTACTGAAGAAGTAGATTGGCAGCCGAGCATCTTGTTAGCCAAAGGAGGCCAGGAAAGGAGAGAGGTTGTGTTTGGGGAGAATCCTGCTGATAGCCAGCCGAAGAGACATGACCAGAACCGCGCCAGAGGGCTGGATGCCAGAGGGCAGGCTGGCGAATCATTGGCAACGGTTGTCACTCAGCCTGGTGTAGACACACGCTCGGAGCAAAGAGGCCGAACCACGCAAGAAGCGCAGCGCGTGGCGCCTTCAATGGCTGTGCGCCGACGTTGGGGGGCGCCTGGACAAGTCGCCCTCTGGGGTACGCTTGCCGGTATCCTGGCGGTTCTGCTCGCCTCTGGCAGTGAGCGCCTGCTTCAGATGCTTGCCAGGCATCAGACTGCCGATCAACATCGGACTCTTTTGCTGGCAGTGTTCTCAGTAAGTCTGCTGTTTGCGTGCCTGCCCGCGTTTCTTGCTGGGCATCTGGCTACGCGGCGCCAGGGGACGGCTCGCCACGCGGCGCTCGCAGGTGGTTGGAGCGCGCTCGTCGCTGTCCTCTTGCTGACTGGCGCGTCTCTGGTGGTGAGATCGACCAGCGTGGATCAGGAGGTTCGCGCCAATCTCGGCCTGCTGCTCCTGTTCCAACTTGCCATTGGCCTGGCACTGGGCGCGTCTGGCGGTGTGTATAGTCGCTGGCAGCGCAATCGGGCGCAGCATGACGGAGCAGGCACAGCATCAACGGTACACCTGTTCCCGGACTTATCAGGTTGGGAAGCCAGGGTGGATGGCTCGCGCATTCGCCGGGCGGTATACTCCCTGGTGGCCTGGTGTTCTCGTGCCGATGTGCCCTCGGCTTTTGTCATCACGCTGAGTTTGCGCCTCTTCTGCTCGGCCATTGCGGCACTGGAGACAAGCAACGTCCTCGGCCCCTATTTTCTGGTGGGCGAACTGCCCTTGCGCTACGTTGAACATCTCAGCCTGTCTCCGCCCACCCTGACCGTTGGCGGATTGATGGACGCTTTCAGTCTGCCCTGGGATAAAAAGGATACTGGTTGGTATGTGGGGATCGCCGGGTATGGGTATGTCAGCTATGGTAGCACTGCTTTCATGCCACTGTATCCTTTTCTAATCCGGGTTATCGGGGTTCTGCTGGGTGGGCATCTATTCACCGCGGCACTGGCGATCTCCACCGTTGCCTGTTTTGGCTCGATGCTGTGCCTGTATCGACTGCTAGGGAGACTGAGCAGTGTTCCAGGAGCGGCGCGCTGGGCGCTGGTGGTGGCGGCGCTTTTGCCCATCTCGTTCTTCCTGATGGCGGGCTATACGGAATCGCTCTTTCTCTGGATCACCCTGGCGGCGCTGCTGGCCTTTCTGGATCGCCAATGGGGGCGCCTGGCCCTGCTGGGCATTCTGGCAAGCCTGACCCGCAACCAGGGGCTGCTGCTCTCGCTTTTGCTGGCGCCAATGATTCTCAGCATTCTCTGGCGTTGGGTCCGCGCAGGTGGGAGGCTGGCCGGGTTTCGCGCGACAGCGCGTGCCCTCGCTGGCCCGGCGCTGGCGGCGCTGGCCGGACCTCTCGCTTATCTGGGCTGGGTCATCGTGGTCGGCGCCGGGCTGCATCAGCCACTGCCGTGGGAGCCGCTTGGGACGGTGGAAGGCTGGAACCTGCATTTCACGCTGCCTGGTGTGGGCATTGTGGCTGATCTTGTGGCGCTGGCGCATCCCGCGACGCCCAGCGGGTTGGGGCTGCCATCGGTGGCCCTGGACGCCGGGGCGGCCATCCTGGCAGGTATTGCCATTGCGGTAAGTGCCCGCCGTCTTCCGCTGGCGCTCGTGATCTACATGGTGGCCTCGTGGTGCCTCGCGCTGGCGAAGGTTCAGGTCTCCGGCCAGACGATGAGTACAGCGCGCTATTTGCTGCCCTTGCTACCCCTGGCGGTTTTGCCTGCCGAGATGCTCGCCAGTGGGCGCCCGCTGCTGCGTCTGGCCTGGATAGCCGCTGGAGGAGTCTTGCTGCTGTTCTTCACATGGTACTTTCTGCTGGGCGCCTGGGTGAATTAAGCGCGCTCAGGCACGGACATGTCTAAAGCTCCTCGTGCTTGATGCGCCGATGCAGCTTGAGCAGCTCACGGAACGCATGCAGGATGACCCCCAGGTTGGCTCCGGTGGCTTTGCCCCCCTGGCGGGGATAATGGCGCACGGGCACTTCCACCCAGGTGTAGCCCAGGCGACTGAGCTTGACCAACATCTCCGTGT
>JBJKSJ010000444.1:0-6384 GCA_046704085.1 Ktedonobacterales bacterium
CGTCAATGGTCTCTTCCTTGACGGTGAGGGTGTCCACCACCTCACCCTTCATCCTGGCAGCAAAGGCGTGTGTGCGTTTCTCGTAGCGCAGCACGGCAATGCCCTGCGAGGCCAGTCCCCAGGCAAGATCGCGGAAGGGCTTGTTGGGCGGGAGCGTCTCGTCGCGGTCCAGTGGTCCCGACCCATGCACCAGCACCACCCCGGCAAACGGGCCGTCGCCCTGCGGCAGGCTCAACGTTCCTGGCAGCACCCATTCCCCATGACCGACCTGCACCTCCACTTCGTGAAAGCGCTCAGGCTGCGCGTAGGGCGGCGGCTCATAGGTCGCGTTCGCCTGCTGCTCAATGGCGCCTACCGGCGTCACTGTTAAGCCGATGATCTTCCCCGCGCCATTGAAGACGACATTCACATCGAGGCTGCCCCGCTCAAAGATGCAGGTGACTACATGCACCTGACCCTGCGGCGTCGGCACAATAGACGTATTTCCCTGTTTCTGAAACGCTCCTAGCTGCTGTTCAAACCCCTGCCAGTTGGCCTGGAGCGCTCCAGCACTGAGGAAAGGTTTCAGGGGTTCAGCCAGGAGTTGCTCCACTGCGGCATAATCGCCGCGCGCCACGTCTGTGACGATCTCTTGAGCCGTAGCCATCAGACATCCCTTCTAGCGAGAAGAACAAGGTTGGTTGGTCGTTGCCCGCGCTCTCTATATTAAGAACACACAGCCTTCTTTCAACGTTTCTAATACGCTTGTTTACGGAAGAGCGGAATCGCCAGCACGACTGGCACCATCGCCGCGACCAGACAGATGAGCAGCGCCTTCGTTGGAAACGACTGCCCCAGATAGGCGGAGAGATCGGACCAGTAGCCCGGCAGGCTCCAGTCGCCCCAACTGGGGATGAAGCCGGGAATCGCCGTCACAATGGTGATGATCAGCGCAAAGAGCAGGGGCCGCAGGATATCCTTGAACAGCGTCGAGAAGAGCAGCGCCAGACCCAGGACAAAGAGCGTTCCCAGCCAGAGCAGCAGCGTGGAGATCGCCACGCCGCCAATATTCTGCGGATGCCCGACGATGGCCGCCGTCACCAGCAGCCCGGCGCTGCTCACCACGAGCATGGCAAGCAAGAGCGCCGCGCTGACCGCATATTTCACCAGCAGCACGCGCACGCGGCTGACCGGCTTGCTCAGCAGGAAAAAGATCGTCCCCTTGTTCACCTCGCTGGCAATCAACCCGCAGCCCAGCACCGCCGCCAGCACCGCCAGCACTTCCGCCCCGCTCTTGCTAAACCACTGACTCCAGACATACGGATCGTAGCTGCCCATGACCTGCTGCACCTGTCCCTGCAACGATTGGGGTACACCCTGAAGGCTCGTCACGCTCAGCAGCTTGTGAATCAGATCATAGGTGGAGGCAAGCAGCACCACCACCACAAGCGAGACGACGATGCCAATCACCGCCTTCCAGCGCGCCTCGATCAGTTCCTTAACGGCCATCGCTCCCCTCCTTCATGTACTCCAGGAAGAGGTCTTCCAGGTTCAGATCAACCGTATCCACATCGCGCAGCGCGTAGGGCCGCGCCTGGATGCTCTGGGCCAGCGCCGCCACATCGCCGTGCGCCAGCAGGCGCACACTGCGCCCCTCCTGTGCCAGATTCACGACATTGGGCAGCGCGCGCAGCGCCGCGACCTCCGAGGTCGGGGGCAGGTCCGCGTAGGTCAGCTTCAAGACTTTCTGGGTCTGCTTCAGGTGGTCAAGCTCATCACAGACGACCAGCTTGCCAGCGCGAATGATGCCGACCCAATCGGCCACCACTTCCACCTCAGAAAGAAGATGCGAGGAGAAGAAGATCGTCTTGCCCTCGGAGGCGATCTCGGCGACCAGCGTATGCAGAAACTCGTGGCGCGCCAGTGGGTCTAGCCCTGCCGTCGGCTCGTCCAGAATGAGCAGGTCTGGATTGCTCCCCAGCGCCAGACTCAGCGCCAGTTGCGACTTCATCCCCTTGGAAAACTGGCCCACCTTCGCCCGCAGGGGCAGGCCAAAGACGCGCAGATAGCGGTCCACCACCTCCTGGTTCCACTGGCGGCTGACCGAGCGGCAGAAGGCGCAGACCTGCGCAATGGTCAGGAAATCATAGAGGCTGTTCACCTCGCTGACATAACCCACGCGGGCGCGCGCCTCCAGGCTCTGTGTGGCGACATCGAAGCCCAGCACACGGGCGCTGCCACCATCGAGCCTGCGCAGCCCCAGCAGCGCCTTGATCGTCGTCGTCTTGCCCGCGCCATTCGGCCCCAGGAAGCCAAAGATCGAGCCGACCGGCACGCTCAGGCTCAGGCCATCGACGGCCCGATGTGTCCCATAGTTGACCACCAGATTGGTCATCTCAATCGCAGAGGCGGCGCTCGTCTTCTCACTGGCTGCTGTCACCGATGCCCCACTCCTTTCAAGCGCGTCCGGCGAATCGTGGTTAGTGAGAGTCATTGCTCTGTGTCTCCCTTCCCGGCGCGCGGTGTGTCATAAAACTGGCGCAAGGCGCGCTCGAATTCAGCGCCCAATTGCTCCTCAGCGATGCCCAGATTGGCGGCATCGCGCACCAGAATGCGCAGGCGTTCAAAGAGGGCGTCTTGCTGCTGTCTGCGCAGCGTGCCATCCAGATTGGTCGCCACCGTCGTGCCCACGCCCTGCCTGCTCTCAATCAGCCCCAGTTGTGCCAGTTCATCATAGGCTTTGACAATCGTATTGGGCGCGATGGTCAGTTCGCTCGCCAGTTGGCGCACGGTCGGCAGTTGATCGCCCGGTTGCAGGACGCCAACCTCCATCGCGTGTTTAATCTGCTCCATCAGTTGCACATAGATGGGAACGCCACTCCGCGGGTTGACATCGAGCCAGTTCGGCATCCCATCCCTCCTTCCTGTTTCAGTGTTGCATAATTATGATACACTGAAACAGTCAGTTTGTCAAGAGCCGCCCCGTCGAAAGAATTCAGGGAATCGGCAGCCGCCAGCCCCGCCCCGTCGAATAAATTCGCCCCACCTCCGGTTCGGCGATTAAAATCGCCGCTAAGGGCGTACCGCCGGGAAGTCGGCTCTGCCGACTGGCACACGGGCGGGCTGAGGAATTGGTGGCGCGCGGGGAATCGGCAGCGCCGATTTGGTGGCGGCACGCCCTTAGCGGCGAATGAATTCGCCAATGGGGCACGCGAGGACGCGCAGGGGATCGGGGGCGTGGCAGGGAATCGGCAGCGCCGATTTGGTGGCGGCACGCCCCTAGCGGCCATTAAAATGGCCGAACCGGGTTGTGGGGCGACTACGGGCCTGGCGGCCTGGAAGTCCGTGTGGCGCCCGCAGGCACCCCTGGCGGCGAATGAATTCGCCGCCAGGGGCGGCTCAGTCCTGGCGAGCGCCCTGGCGCGGGCGATAGCCCTGCGGCGGAGCGTTCAGAGGCCGCGCACGTGGCTGCTGTACGGGCTGGCGCGGGCCTGGCTGCTGGCGGGGAGCGCCTGGCTTGCGGCGTCGGCTGTTCTCCACCTCGCGCAGCCGCATCCAGCGATCAATGAGCCAGACCACCGCAACCACGATCAGGACAAGGAGGGCGCGCAGCCAGAGCGTGGGGCCGTCGGTTCCGGCAAAGAGCGCGTGGAGCATCGCCAGCCCCAGCGCCCCCAGCGCCAGCGGATGCAGCTTGCGCCAGAGGCTGTAGCCCAACTTTGAGCGGAAGAGCGAACTGCCCCAGACGATGAGCAGGAGATACATGCCGATGATACCCGCCCCCACCCAGATCGGCTGATAGGTTGAAAGGAACGGGATCAGCAGTTGGGCCAGGTTAAAGGGCACGACGCGATCCAGGAAGACCAGCAGCAGATGCAGCCCCAGGAAGACCGCCGTCAAAATGGAGATCGTCAGGTGGACATCATAGACGCGCCAGCGTTCCAGCGTCTCTTTCCAGAGCCGCACGCGCAGCGCCAGCCCAATCAACACCGTGGCCGTCAGCAGCGCCAGCGTCGCCAGGCCGGAGGCGCGCATCAGATACCAGAATGTTGGCCCAATCAGGGGATCATTGGAGGTAATCAGATTGAGCGCCGCCTGCGGAATATTGATCGTTCCGGAGACCTGGCCGCTGATTTGATCGGTTGCGCTGGGCGCAATCGTCAGATACAAGGATGCCTTGCCTCCGCTGGCCTGGCCGACGCCCGTGCCCTCCAGATCAAAGTGCATGCTGTTATCGCCCAGATACAGCCCGCTCACGTTGGCGTCATAGAGATTGATCGTGCCGCCGGTATTGGTCACGTTGGCCGTGCCGCGCAAGAAGCCCGCCGCCGCCACCGTCTTGCCGCCGGGCAAAACATCCTGCTGCTGCTGCGTGCCGATGCCCGGATAGAAGGCTTCAGAAAGATAGAGATGTAGGGCCACTGGCGGATTATTCCCCTGCGGCGTCAGTGTGGCGTCGATGATCAGATAGTGCAGCGCATTGCCCTGATCATCGGTCCCCAGGTAGGTATCCTGCGTGATCTGCCCGCTCAGTTGGGCGCTATAGGAAATGGTCTGGTTGGCGTTCTGGGGTGAACCAGCCGCGCTCGCCGTTGTCGGGCGCAGCGCCACCAGCGCAGCCAGGCCAACGACGGCAAGCACTAGAACCAGAACCAGACGACGGCGCGCGAATCTGCCCAAGATGTATGCCTCTTTCCCCACGACTTCACGACTGACTGCTGATCACGTTCGGCGCGCTGGGCGCGTTCTGCGACGAATAATAGCCCTGCGAGCCGTTATTGCCCAGTTGCAACTGCTGCTCCGCATCCTGGAAACTGGGGGCACTATGCGCGGAGGCCGCTGGCTCGTGCGCCACAAACTGCCAGAGTCCCAGCATCCCACCGACGCTTAGCACCGCCACGACGATGCGCGTCGGCCAGCGTATATGCTTCTTCGCCTGATAGCCCTTCGGCGCGGGCCGGGCGGCGCCAGTGTTCTGGGCATTCGCCTGATAGCCTTTGGGCGCGGGCCGGGCATTCCCATTCTGGGCAGTCGCCCTGGCGCGCGGGGTATTGCCTTTATCGATCATGCGGTCTACCTTTCTCCCACGAGATCATATCTCTCCTGCCTAATCATACCGAAGTCAGATGAGAATCCCATTAGAAGATAGCATATTTTCTTGCAGAAAATACAAAGTAGGCTATTTGATCCGGCTGATGCGCTCCTTGTACCGTTGGCCTCCGTGTTGGCAAGTGTGGGGTCTGGCGCGCCCGCGCACAATGGCCCTCGGCGCTCTGCTCCTGCTTGACATGGCTGCGCGCTCCCTGTACAATCGACCTACAATACAGAGCAACTCCACCAGGACAACTCAGAGCGGGAGGCGCATATGGCAGATCGGGTCGGGCAGCAGCTTGGCAATTACCGACTTGTCCGCCTGCTGGGGCAGGGCGGTTTTGCCGATGTCTACCTGGGCCAGCATCTGCACCTGGACTCCGAGGCCGCTGTCAAGGTCATGCACACCCACCTGGCGCTGGAGGACTGGGAAAACTTCCGCAAAGAGGCGCGCCTCATCGCCGGGCTGGTCCATCCGCATATTGTGCGCCTGTTCGATTTCGACATCGAGGACGGCATAGCCTTCCTGGTGATGCAGTACGCGCCCAATGGCACACTGCGTCGCCACCACTCCAAAAGCGGCCCGCTCGCGCCGCAGATCATCCTGCCCTACGTCTGCCAGGTGGCCGATGCCTTGCAGTATATCCACGAGCGCAGGCTAATTCACCGCGACATCAAGCCGGAGAACCTGCTGCTGGGCGAGCGCGGCGAGGTGCTGCTCTCCGATTTTGGCGTGGCAATCATCGCGCAGAGTTCGCGCCAGCAGAGCAATCAGGCCATCGGCGGCACGGTGGCCTATATGGCCCCGGAGCAGATTCAGAGCAAACCCCTCTCGGCCAGCGATCAATACGCCCTGGGCGTCGTCGTCTACGAATGGCTGACGGGCCAGCGCCCCTTTGATGGCTCCTTCACCGAGATTGCTACCAAGCACATCCTCGCCGCGCCGCCATCCCCGCGCGCGCTCGTCCCAAGCATAGCGCCATCTGTTGAAGCGGTCGTGCTGCGCGCGCTTGCCAAAGACCCGCAGGCGCGCTATCCCAGCGTGCAGGCGTTTGCCCAGGCGCTGGCGGAGGCCAGCGGCTCCGATCAATCGGCCACGCTGATTACGCGGCGCGCCGCGTCGGCCTCCCTGGCAGGGCTATCGGCCATATCTCTGTCATCGGTCGCTACCGACACCGACCCGCAGCAGGAATCGTACTCGACGCGCACGCTGATCCCCTCGCCCGCGCTCCTGGGGATCACTGCGCCGCCCGCGTCTACGGCGGCGGGCGCTGGACGGCGCCGGGCAGCGGCCCGCGAGGCGCAGCCGAGAGT
>JBJKSJ010000445.1:0-8097 GCA_046704085.1 Ktedonobacterales bacterium
ACCGAGAACTTCAAGGCGCTCCTCGCGCACCTTGCCGGAGCCGTAACCATCATCACCACCCGCGTTGCCGACGGGCAGGTCTGGGGCTTTACGGCCAGTTCGGTATGCAGCGTCTCCCTGCAACCGCCGCTGGTGCTGTTTTGCCTGGAGCATTCCGCCGATTGTTACCCGGCATTTCTGGAGACGAACGTATTTGCCATCAATATCCTCGCATCAGAGCAAAGCGAGCTATCGGCGCTCTTCGCCATGAAAGGCAGCGCCAAATATCGGGAGACGCCATTTATTGATGGCTCATTCGGCCTGCCCTTGTTGCCCGGCGCGCTGGTCCATCTGGAATGCAGCGTCTTCGCCCGCTATCCCGGCGGAGACCATAGCATCATCGTCGGGCAGGTGGAGGCTGGCGCGCCGCCTCCACCTGCTATTCGCCCCTTGCCCTTGCTCAATTATGCCCCGTCATATTGCACATTTTCGCGTTTGCCTGAAGCGAAGCCAGCCGGGAACAAGAACAGGGCAAGTTCCGACAAGCGTCATGGGCATTAACTCTCTTGCAGCAGCACCGCGCCTCCCTGCCAGAACCGCAGGCCCGCGATGTCTCAATACTGAATGAGTGAGAAGATGGTGTGCCCCTGGAGGCGCTGGCGACCCTGCAAGGCGCTGAGTTCCACCAGAAAGGCGATGCCAACGACCTCACCGCCCAGACGCTGCACCAGATTCAGTGTCGCGCTCACAGTGCCGCCAGTTGCCAGCAGATCATCCACGATCAGCACCTTCTGCCCTGGCCGAATGGCGTCAGTGTGAATCTCGACGGTATTGGCGCCATACTCCAGCGCGTATTCCACATGGATGGTTTCTGCCGGCAGCTTGCCGAACTTACGCACGGGCACAAAGCCCGCATTCAGCAGCAGCGCCAGGGGCGCGCCAAAGATGAAGCCACGCGACTCTACGCCAACGACTTGCTCAATTCCTGCATCTTTAAATGGTTCAGCCATCCCCTCCAGCGCAACGCGCAGGGCATGCGCGTCCTGAAGCAGCGGGGTAATATCTCGAAACAAAATGCCTGGCGTGGGGAAATCGGGAATATCCCGAATAACTCTCTTCAGCCAGTCAGCACGCTCCTGCTGACCAAGGGAAGCTGGCACATTCACAGCGTCCGCCATGCACAATCTCCTCATCGTATGCTATATCGCTCTCCCAGAGCAGCGCCGCCCAGGGAGAGAAAGCATCTCTCTTAGATGGCCTTTAGTGGCACGCAAGCCGCATATATTATAGCACCGGCTTGCCAGCGGAAGACTCATTCTGCGAGCTAGCCTGCCCGGCAGGTTCCAAGCGGCTTAGCGTATATCTTCGCGCGCTTGACACAATGTTAGTCGCTCCTATATAGTAAGAGAAGGTTTCACTCCAGAAAGTGATGCCAGTGAGCGTATGATTCCAAACTTCGAGCCTTTGCGGCCTTTTTCCGTCTTTATTCGGAGGTGACTCTCTTGAATCCCACTGATTGGGTGATTATTATAGCAGTCGCCGTCCCTTTCGGAGTCGTGAGTGTTGCCCTGGGCTTGTACTTTGGCAGCATTCTGGGCAAAAATCGCTATAGCGAGAAACTGCGCCTGCAACAAGAGGACTACGAACGCCGACTGCTGGAAGTGCAGGAACGCCAACGCGATGTCCTGCGCGAAACCAAAGAAGAAACCGCCAAGTTCCGCGCCACCATTGAGGCCGAGAACCGCGAGCGGCGCATTGAAATTAAACGACAAGAGCAGCGTTTGATTCAGAAGGAGGAAACCCTCGAACGCAAGACTGACAACCTGGAACGGCGCGAACGCGGGCTGGCGACCAAAGAACGCCAACTCGATCAACTCCGCGAAGAACTCGAAGGCGTCAAGCGCCAGCAGTTCGCCGAACTGGAACGCATTGCTGGGCTGAGCGCCGAGGAAGCCAAAAACCTCTTAATCGCCAGCATCGAAGAGCAGGCTCGTCGTGACGCCGCGCGGCGCGTACATGACATCGAAGCGGCTGCCCGCGAGGAAGCCGAGCAAAAGGCGCGTGAGATCATCACGCTCGCTATTCAACGCTGCGCCTCCGATCAGGTCTCTGATGTGACGGTTTCGGTGGTTCCTTTGCCCAACGATGAGATGAAAGGCCGCATCATCGGACGTGAGGGCCGCAACATCCGTGCATTGGAGGCAGCCACAGGCGTTGACCTGATTATTGATGATACCCCTGAAGCCGTAATTCTTTCTGGCTTCGATCCCGTGCGCCGCGAGGTTGCGCGGATTGCCCTCACCAAGTTGATCCTGGATGGACGTATCCATCCGGCGCGCATCGAGGAAGTCGTAGCGAAAGCCCGTCAAGATGTGGATAACGTCATCCGCGAAGAGGGCGAGCGCGCCCTGATGGAATCCAACGTGCATGGGCTGCCACCGGAACTGGTCAAAATCCTGGGCCGTCTGCACTTCCGCACCAGCTACGGTCAGAACGTCCTTAACCATTCCATCGAGGTCTCCGTCCTGGCCGGAACGATGGCCGCCGAGTTGGGCGCAGATGCGAAAATCTGCAAGGAGGCCGGGCTGCTGCACGATATGGGCAAAGCTATTGACCAGGAAGTCGAGGGTCCACACGCCATCATCGGCGGCGAGATCGCCCGACGCTACAACCGCTCGGCCAGGGTCATTCACGCGATGGTGGCGCACCACGCCACCGAGGCCGAGCCACAATCCCTGGAAGCAGCCATTGTGCAGGCAGCCGACGCCATTTCGGCAGCCCGCCCAGGCGCCCGCCGCGAGACAATCGACCTGTACATCAAGCGGCTGGAAGCATTGGAGAGCATTGCCAATTCGTTCATTGGCGTGGAGAAGTCGTTTGCCATCCAAGCCGTGCGCGAGGTACGCATCATCGTCAAGCCCGAAGAGGTGGATGAACTGGCGGCGGCGCGCCTTGCCAGCGAGATCGCGCGCAAGATCGAGGAGAACCTGGATTATCCCGGCCAGATTAAAATCTGCGTCGTCCGTGAAACCCGATCCGTTGATTACGCCAAGTAGTAGAGAGGGAGAGAGCGCGATGAGAGGGGCATCTCACTTGCCCCTCTCATCACCGTTTCCAGAACATGAAGATTGACCTGCATACCCATTCAACCGCCTCAGATGGACTCTTTACCCCACAAGAACTGGTCAAACACGCCAGCCAGGCGGGGGTCTCCATCATGGCGCTGACCGATCACGACACGACTAACGGCCTGGAAGCTGCCTATGGCGCCGGGCAGAAATATCATCTGGAGATCATTCCCGGCATTGAGGTGAATACCGACTTTTCCAGTTCAGAAGTCCATGTGCTGGGCTATTTCCTGGAGTATCAGCAGTCCATCTTCCAGCAGACTCTCCAGACCTTGCGCGATCTGCGCGTGACGCGCGCACAGCGCATGGTCGCCAAATTGCAGGCGCTGGGTCTGGACATCACCTGGGAGCGCGTGCGCGAACTGGCGGCTGGCACCGTGGGCCGTCCGCATGTGGCCGCCGCGCTCGTCGAGAAGGGCTATGCCGAGAGCGTGGCCGATGCCTTCAATCGCTACCTGGGGCGCAGCGGCCCAGGCTATGTGCCACGCTATAAGCTCGCGCCCATTGACGCCATTCGCCTGATTAACAGCGCGCATGGCCTGCCTGTCATGGCCCACCCCGCAGGCATTGCTGAACTTGACGATATGCTGCCCTCGCTCTGCGAGGCTGGGCTGGTCGGCATCGAGGTCTACTACGGCGAATATGATCCTGACACGGTGAACCATCTCAAGAAGCTTGCCGATACCTACTCTCTCATCCCCACAGGCGGCAGCGACTATCATGGGCCGGGCATCCATCCGACACCGCTGGGCGCGCGCGAGGTGCCCGAAGAGAGCGTAGCGCGCCTGCGCGCAAGCGCCCAGGAACGCCGTCGCGCTCCGGCGCCCACGTTTGAACTGCCGCCCTATCACTGAATGCAATCCCAGCAATGCGCGCTCAATTTTTCGCCAGGTTTGGGATTCGCCCATAAGCCGCCATCTTCCTAAGACGTGGCTTCTCTCCTGACATGTGAGCGGTGGCTCGCGTTCTGTAATCCTCATCTTGACTTAGTGTACCCTTGACACCATGCCCTTTCACGCGCTATACTCTCTGTCAGAGTAAGTGTACAAGTTACACCAACTTGATGAGATGAACTCATCAGATCGGACTGCTCTGCGGACCCGACTGCTTCGGGAGAGCGCCGCACATCAGCGCCAGAACACCCAAATACCTGGCGAGAGGTCGCATCAAGCGTCTGTTGCTGGCTCCGCGCCTCTCATCCTATCTGGAGTAAGGAGTGTCTTTGATGACATTCGCCCCATCTAAGCAGACAGACGAGCAGGGCACAGATATTGCCATCATTGGTGGCGGCGTCGCCGGGCTTTCGCTCGCCCTTTCGCTGCCATCCTCGCTCTCCATTGCCCTGCTGACTAAAGGCGCGCTGGGCGAAAGCAACACACGCTATGCCCAGGGTGGCCTGGCTGCCGCTGTGGGCAGCGACGACTCGCCCAACCTGCATTTGCGGGATACGTTGATCGCGGGCGCGGGCCTCTGCGATGAAACTGCCGTGCGGCTGCTAGTAGAGCAGGCTCCAGAGGCTGTGCGCTGGCTGATCGCCATTGGCGCGGCATTTGATCGCAAACCAGCCGCCGCCAACACAGCTACTGATGCCGCGTACTCCGTTGCCGAGAAACCGGCGGTTAACCCTTTTGACGCCTTTATGATGGGCCACGAGGCAGCCCACAGCCGACGGCGCGTGCTACACGCGCATGGTGACGCTACCGGCGCGGAGATTGAGCGCGCGCTGGTCGCCGGAGTGCGGGCGCGTCCCAATATCACCATCTACGAGCAGACCTTTGCGCGTGATCTGCTGATCACAGACGGCCAGTGTCGCGGCGTGCTGGCGCTGGATCAGGATGGCCAGCCGTTCCGTCTGCGGGCACGCGCGACAGTCCTGGCGAATGGCGGCGCGGGTCGCCTCTGGCTGCGCACCTCTAATCCGCCGCTGGCAACGGCAGATGGTCTGGCGCTGGCCTGGCGGGCTGGCGCGGTCCTGGCCGATCTGGAGTTCACCCAGTTTCACCCCACCGTGTTGGTCACGCCCGGAGAGCGCGGCTCGGCCTTCTTGATCTCCGAGGCGGTGCGTGGCGAGGGCGCGTATCTGCGCAATCAGGCCGGAGAACGTTTCATGGCGCGCTACCATCCCGACGCCGAGCTTGCCCCGCGCGATGTCGTCGCTCGCGCCATCCTGAGCGAGATGCTGCGCGAGGGCGCGGGCGCGCGAGGCGCAGCCGAGAATGCGGGCGCCCAGCGCCCGCAAGCGCCCGCCGTCGCAGGCGCGTCCAGCGCCTATCTCGACCTGCGCCATCTGCCTGCCGAGGCCATGCGCGCCCGCTTCCCAACGATTGCCGCGATCTGCGCGCAGCACAGCCTTGATCTGGCGCGTGACCTGATTCCGGTTGCGCCCGCCGCCCACTATTTTATGGGCGGCGTGGCCGTCGATAGCTGGGGTCGCACGACGCTGCCGCAGTTGTACGCCATTGGCGAGGTGGCCTGCACAGGCGTGCATGGCGCCAACCGGCTCGCCAGCAATTCGCTGCTGGAGGGGCTAGTCTTTGGCCGTCGCGCTGCGCGTGCCATTGCGCACGCGCTGGTCGCTGTCAATCAAAGCGATCTTTCTGCCGAGAACGCCGCTGCTCTCTCTGCCTGGCCGGATACAAAGCATCTCTTTACCGGCAAAGGAAGTTCTACCCAGGCGCTGTCAACCGCAACCATTGCGGCCAAAGCCCCCATCGCCGATCCGCGCATCCAGAGCGTGCTTCAGCGCATCATGTGGGAACATGTCTCGCTCTACCGCGATGAGGCGGGCTTGCACCAGGCAGGGCAGGCGCTCAGGCGGCTGCTTGAGGAGGCGACTGAGACCGAGGCGCTGGCGGCTGAAACCGCGCCGTTTGCGGGCTACGAAACCAGCAATATGTTTCAGCTTGCGCAACTGATTATTACCGCCGCCAGGGAACGGCGCGAAAGTCGCGGCAGCCATTATCGCAACGATTACCCGGCAACGGACCCGGCGCTGGCCGGACGGCATACGCTGCTGCTCAACACCGCAGCACTATCGCTGGAGGATGCTCCAGCAGGGAAAGGGAAGCCAGCGCCTATTCAGGAGGGGGTCAGCCATGTCTGAAGAAGAGGGATTACGCATCGACCCGGCACTCATTGCGCGGGCGCTGGAAGAGGACATTGGCTTTGGTGACATCACCACGCTCTGCACCGTTCCGGCAGAGCGCGCGCTGACCGCAACCATCATCGCGCGCAAGCCGGGCGTGATCGCCGGGATAGAAGTTGCCGCCGCTGTCTTTTATGCTGTTGATGCCGACATTCAGATCGAGCAGCTTGTGACCGATGGGGACAGCGTCCTGGCGGGCGAGCCACTGGCGCGCATCCAGGGCAACGCGCGCAGCATCCTGACGGCAGAGCGTACCGCGCTTAACTTTCTGGGCCGACTCTCTGGCATTGCCACCCTCACAGCAGCCTGTGTCACGGCTGTGTCGGGCACCAGGGCACAGATTATCGACACGCGCAAGACAACACCCGGCCTGCGCTCACTGGAAAAATACGCCGTGCGCGTCGGCGGCGGGCGCAACCATCGCTTCGCCCTGGACGACGGCATTCTCATCAAAGACAACCATATCGTCGCCGCCGGAGGCATCGGCCCGGCAGTCGCCAGCGCGCGCCAACACGCTCCGCATCTGCTCAAGATTGAGGTGGAATGCGAGACGCTGGAGCAGGTGCGCCAGGCACTGGAGGCCGAAGCGGATGTGATCCTGCTGGATAACATGAGTGTGAACCAGCAGCGCGAAGCGGTGGCCCTCATCCGCCAGCTCGTCCCCCGCATCCAGATCGAGGCGTCCGGGGGCATCGGCACCGACCCGGTGCAGTTGGCAGCGGTGGCCTCTACCGGCGTTGATTTTATCTCCCTCGGCGCGCTGACCCACTCCGCGCCGAACTTTGAACTCTCGCTGGAATGCAGCGAGTAGGCTAGAGCGGAGGTTTTCTTTATGGCTCTGCAATCACAGTGCGTTGAAAGCCAGGAACAGCGGATTCTGCCGGTGCTTGCCGAATGGCGCGCCCAGGAGCGCGCTGGCGGCGTCACCACCCTCCATCGCCCACGCCACGCAGGCGCCGAGCGTGCCGATAGCATTCCCCGCGAGTACGCGCTGATGTCCGCTGAGGAGCTTGATCGCCGCATCGCCGAGGCGCGCGCGCAGCTAGGCACGCGCCTGCTCATCCTGGGCCACCACTATCAGCGTGACGAGATCATCAAATACGCCGACGAGCGCGGCGACTCGTTCAAGCTGGCGCAGTTTGCCGCCTCGCATCCAGAAGCCGAGTATATCCTCTTCTGCGGCGTGCATTTTATGGCCGAGAGCGCCGACATCCTCAGCGGCCCGCAGCAAACGGTGATCTTGCCCAATCCAGCGGCAGGCTGCTCGATGGCCGATATGGCCGACATCGGCGAGGTCGAGGAGTGCTGGACCTCGCTGGAGAGCGCGGGCGTGCTGGACCCGGTAATCGGGCCGGATGGCCGCGAACGGGCGGGTGTGATTCCCGTCACCTACATGAATTCGGCGGCCAACCTCAAAGCCTTCTGCGGGCGCAACGGCGGCATCGTCTGCACCTCCTCGAACGCCGCCGCCGTCCTCAAATGGGCCTTTGAGCGTGGGCAGCGCGTCCTCTTCTTCCCCGATGAACACCTGGGGCGCAACACGGGCGTCAAGATGAGCATCCCCGATGCGCAGATGGTCGTCTGGAATCAGCGCGAGCCGTTCGGAGGTATCGAAGACGACGAGCAACTGCGCCAGGCGCGCATCATCCTCTGGAAAGGCTATTGCACGACGCATCAGCGCTTCGCCGTCGAGCAGATTACGAAAGCGCGGGCGGAGTATCCTGGCATCAAAGTCATCGTCCATCCAGAGTGCCGCCGCGAGGTCGTTGATGCCGCTGACCTGAACGGCTCAACCGAATACATCATTCAGCAGATCGAAAAAGCGCCAGCAGGCACACACTGGGC
>JBJKSJ010000446.1:0-13020 GCA_046704085.1 Ktedonobacterales bacterium
ATTATTCGGCATAGGTTGCTCTTTTCCAGGGTTGTTAAATCCCTCACAGGGGATAGCAACACTCAAAGACTTCTCCTGTTTACGCCCAATATGGATCGTTTGGTCAACAGAGCGTAAGCAGTGATCACGCGCTCGCTTTTCTAGAGTGTTCTAATTCTCCTCTCTCAGGAAACACTGCTTTCCTGAAGCCAATGTCAGGTAGAAATCCCTCTTCTATTTCGCCTGTGCAATCAATCACACGCCTGAGTGCTTCTGTAACCAGTAAAGTGAAGGAGCGGATTTGACGGGGCAGGGTATATATCAAAGGAATTTTGTGTGCCTGCTCCGGGCAGGGCAAGTTGTTCTCTGTCCACTCCATCGCTTTCTTCCTCTTCTTCCTCGATGTAATGGCATTTTTGGCAGATGGCCTCGCCGGTATAGCGGCTGAAATAAGCTTCGGCTGCGTCGAGCGAAGAGTGGCACAACTCACAGCGCACGGTGCTTCTTGCTTCGCTTCCCCAGGTGGTGTCCCCATCGAGCAGTTCGACCTCGGTATTCCACGCCGCCCGCTCCTGGCTCATTACTGGCGCTAACCTTGCTTGTTCTCGACAACCGGCCCAACAGGTGGCTTGCTGCTGGTACTGGGCAGAAGAGCAATCGAATGGTAGTGAGGCAGCCACCTGAGCAAGGAGAGCGTTGTGTTCAACGGGCTTAGGTAAGTACCAGGCGAAGCCGCGTGCCTGTATCTCCGAGGCAGTGGCTGGAGCCTTGGTGAGGATACCTACTGGCGTCGGATCGGCCTGGGCACGCAGCAACTCCACGACCCGGAAGCGATCCTGCCTCCGGCGAAAGTAGAGTTCAGTGATGATGAGTTCAAATGCCTGGCGAGAAATATACCTCTGAGCCGTTGCCACATTGGCCGCGAGCGTAACATGATAACCTTCCCCTTCCAAGATTGTCCGCACCTCTGCCTGAGTGGACAGATCGGGTTCCACCAAGAGCAAGCAGGTAGGAGATAACATGTCAAGTTCCATCGGACCCCTCTAGAAAAACGTAGTCCAGGCAAGGTCCACCGTCATCCTTGCCTGAGGCTGATGGCGGATAAACATCGAGTACATATCTCGTGGTGAGTTCCTCATGAGCCATGCACAGATGGAGCAGTAACCTGCAAAAATGATGGGTTTCTTGGTTCCAGGGCTATCGCTCATAAAGCATCCCTGGGCTGCCGTCGAAAATTGCAGATCTCTTGCCCAGCATTCCAACTGCTGATGACGCCTTCCAGATCTCTACTCAGAATGGCATCTCCGACGAGGATACAATGGCAGCGAGGTGCAGTTGCTTCTCTACTTCCCCGTTCATCAGAGCCTGCGCTTCGAGTGCTTGAAACGGTACTTCCTGCTCCTCCAGAACTTCGTTCACCTCACATCAAATGTGGGCACGGCGCGCTCGCTCATTGTTGACCACACGTAAAGGCTGTAGCCTTATGCTGTAGCCTTATAAATAGTGTAGGATATACGTCGTAGGAGGAGGAAAGCGGGAATGCCCGTATTTTTGAGGATGACAAACCCGTAAAAATCACTAAGGATTGCCCGAGGAAGCCGTACAAAACGCTCCCCCTGGTGGAGACACCGAAGATACAGAGGTTGAGCATTTCCTGGTGCCTGCTATTTGAGAGCCGCTCGATGGCTTGCCCTGCGGAGCCGCTGACTCACATTTCAGGAAACACGTCCCTAGCCCACTTCGGCGATCAGGCCACGCTTGAGCGAGTAGCGCACGATCTCGGCTTGAGTCTTGAGGCCGAGCTTGCGACGCAAGTGGGTGCGGTGGGTTTCAGCCGTCCGCGGGCTAATAGAGAGCCGCTGCGCGATCTTGGAATTGGAGGCTCCCTGGGCGATCAGGTGCAGCACTTCGCGCTCGCGAGCGGTCAGCAACTGGTACCGATCACGCTCCCTTGCAGCCTCCTCTCCCCGCTGGATGTATACCTCCACCGCTCGCTCGGAAAGTTGGGGACTCAGATACCTCTGCCCTGCCATCACCTCGCGCACGGCGGATATTATAAGGCTGGTACTCGTACCTTTGAGAATGTAGCCCCAGGCCCCTAAACGCAATGCTTCCAGAACATGGGGTTCATCGGCATACATTGAGAGGATGATCACTCGTGTGCGTGGGGCCGAGCGACGAAGTCGACGAGTCACTTCCAGCCCGTCCAGGTCGGGCATCATCAAATCCAACACCGCAATATCTGGGTGAAGTCGTTCTACCAGTTCGACCATCTCGCGTCCGTCCCCCGCTTCGCCGATCACTGTAATGTCCAGCTCAGCGTCTAAGACCGCGTAGAGTCCACGAAGAACGATAGGGTGATCATCGGCGAGGGCTACTGTGATGGCGGTCATGAAATTCTCCTTTGTCCGACAGCCCCAGCAGCATATTCGTTGCTCATGCTGTCCTGCACCTCCTAGTGATCCCGCTTGCTCTTACGAGGCATTCTGCTGTGACCACCTCCACTATTCCTACGCAGCGGCAGCGTGGCGACCAGAATCGTCCCTGTGCCAGGTGAAGATTGAATGTCCAGTGTTCCCTCAAGCAGGGCCACGCGTTCACGCATGCCTGCGAGGCCGGTCGAAGTCCCTGAAAGCAGCTCTGCTTTCACTTCAAAGCCTCGGCCTTGATCTTCGATGCGGAGCGTGAGCGCACTTCGCTTCAGTTGCAATTGCACACTCGCGTGGTGTACACCTGCGTGGCGCGCGATGTTGGTTAGTGCTTCTTGCAGAAGTCGGTACACAACTGTCTCGAACTCGGGCGCGTACCGCTGTATGCGGTTGATCTGGCGAAACTTTACCTCGATACCCGTCTGTTTTGTGAACCGTTTGAGATGCCAAAGCACGGCAGGTACCAGACCCAGGGTATCTAGCATCGCAGGCCGCAGTTCGAGCGAAAGTTCCCGCACCTGATCCAGTACCTCATCAATGGCGTTGCGCGCCTCCTCCAGCCGTGTTCTTTCCTCAGCACGCTCCCCAGCCTGATCGAGCAGCATTTTCACTCCGGTGAGTGCTTGACCGACTTCATCATGCAGTTCGCGTGCGATACGCCGCCGCTCTGCTTCCTGCACCTCGAGTACCCGGCGAGAGAGCTGGCGCAATTGCTCCTCAGTACTCACCCGCTCGTCCACCTGCCTGAGCAACGCGGCATTGGCACATGCCAGTTCGGCGGTGCGCTCCACAACCCGCTGCTCAATCGCTTCTGTCTCGCGCTGAATCTCCTGATGCAACCTTGTCATGGCAATCTGTGCTGCCACTCGCGCTAGTACCTCCCGTGCAGAGAAAGGTTTAATCAAATAGTCATCAGCGCCTACTTGTAAGTCTTCAATTGTGCTTTCCTCACCCACACGATCTGAGAGCAGCACCACCGGGATGGCTCGCAAGCGCGAGTTGGCTTGCAAGGAACGCAGCAGTTCAATACCGTCAAGTCCTGGCATCATCACATCTGCCAGTACCAGATCAGGCGGATGCGCCTTTGCCTCCGCAAGCGCTGCTCCTCCATCGAAAACAGTCACAACCTGATAGCGCTCGCTTAGTATGTCTGTGACGTACTGACGCAAGTCAGCATTGTCTTCGGCTAGCAAAATCCGCCCGGCTTTCTCCTTTGCTCTCCCAACAGACTCGACTGACGCCTGTTCGCCAGTGGCGTCCCGCCGCATCCCACTTACCACCCTGCTGTCGCCCGGCACGCTTTCTGAAAGAAAGCGCCCTGCCTCCTCGACAAACGGCACGGTGCCTCGCGCCTTGGTGTCGAGCGTCTGTCTGGCATAGATATGGTCAGTTGGCAAATGGGCCGTGCCCAGTGGAAGGTGAATAATCATAGCTGTACCCTTCCCTAACTGGCTTTCGACCCTGATGGTGCCACCATGCAAATGGACCAGTTCTTGTACCAGTGCCAAGCCAATGCCCGGCCTTTCATTGGTGCGTTCGCGGCCCTCTAGGGCGGGGTGGAAATGTGCAATCAGCCGTGACACATCTTCCGGCGCAATGCCGATGCCGCTATCACGTACAACCAGGCCCACTTGCTTGCCTTCCTGGTTGAGTGAAACGGAAATCTCCCCGGCAAAGGTGAATTTCAAGGCATTGGAGAGCAGGTTCAGCACGATTTTTTCCCACATCTCGCGGTCTACATAGACGGGTTCCGAGAGTGGTGGGCAGTCGATGCGTAACTGCAAGCCGACCTTCTCAATCAGGGAGCGAAACACACTCGCCAGGTCGGTGGTCAAAGCCGCTAAATCTGTGGGCACAAAGACCGCCTCGATCCGTCCAGCTTCGATGAGCGAGAAGTCAAGTAAGGTGTTGACCTGTTTCAAGAGGCGCACCCCATTGCGCAGGATTCCCTCTACCTGGCTGTGAAGAGTGGGAGGCAGTGTGTCAGTTGCCAGCAGATCCTCTAATGGCCCTAATATCAAGGTGAGCGGGGCACGAAACTCGTGGCTGACATTACGAAAAAAAACGGTCTTCGATCGGTTGAATTCGGCCAATGACGCCGCTCGGTGGAGGTCCTCCTCATGAAAGTTGGCGCTGACCAGGGCACGCGCCAGGTGGCTCACAAGCAGCTCGAAGAATCCCCAATAGTCCTTATCAAGTATCTGTTGTGAGCTGATCCCGGCTACCAGGATAGTCGACGGGTGAGCCTGTCCCTGTCCGGTCACCGGCAATACCAGCGCCGTCTGCGGTGGCAACTTCCTTCCTGCCTGGATAGTACGCTCTCCCCAGCGCGGGCCAAGCTCAGTCACTACCTGAATTGTGTTCGTGTCCATCACTTTTTTCAGAGGCCAGCAGGCTGTCTCATCTGAAAGTAGGATCTGTGCCGGGTTGAGCAGCTTCTCTCCTTCCAATCCGGCACTGGATGCCAGGGAAGCGATTCCCGTTTGAATATTGAGCTTGTAGAGCAAGGCAAAGGGCACATCCTGCGGGTGCGCTTCTAGCACCTGTGCCGCCCGCACGTAGACGTCCTCTACCGTCCGAGCCTCCGTCGTGGGTCTCAGATTGCTGGCGATCTGGGCACGGCGCTGACCGATAACCTGGCAGGTCGTCTCGGTGCAGATACAGAAGATGCCGGCTACACTGCCATTTTCTCTGGGAATGGCACTAAAGGAGAAGGTGAAATACGTCTCCTCCTGCGCAAGGTTGCGATCCATGACGAGCAGCAGATTCTCAGACGAGGCCGGCTGGCCGGTAGCGAAGACTTCATCAATAGCGGGGCCTATGATGGGCCAGATGTCTTTCCAGCATTCTTGTGCCGACCGGCCAAGCCAGCCTGGGTGCTTCTCCTTTCCCAGTACGGAGATGTAGGCATCATTGTAGAACAACGTCCAGTGTTGGCTGTCCCAAAAAATGGCGATGGGAGAGGATGACCGAAGACAGATCGTTACCAAAGTCAAAAGGCTCGGCGGCCACTCTTCTATGCGGCCAATGGGAGTAGACGACCAGTCCAGCGCGCGGACCTGTTCGCCCATCTCCCCCCCTCCAGTAAACAGGCGCAAATCACGAGGCACAGGCTGAGAAGGAAGGCCATCTTCCATACTCTTCTACCCTTTTCTCTCACTCATCGTCCTGTGCAGCATCTGCTGCCAGGCACGTTCCACCTGTGTGCTTACCACCACCACATACCGTTTAGTTGGTTTGAATGCTCAGGCTGGTAGGCAACTAGGCTAGCTGAACAGCGGAAGGCTTTTGGGAGGCAGTCATCAAGAGGACAACTGTGCATTGGCGGAAATCTGGTACTCCTGCCTGGGCAAACAGCACACCGGCACCTTCAAGATTGGACAGCAGCTGGTTCAACCACAGCACCAACGGGTTGCTGTGATGGGCAGCAAGGCCAGGACCACTTCACTATCGTTCATCTCTTTTATGGTTGCCTCAATCTCTTCAAAGCAGAAACATCGGAGGAATCTGGCTGCCTGGCTCGCTCTCGATGATACAGACGTGGAAGGGCATGGAAACACCTTTCTGACCATCCTTGCAGCGGGCTATAGTCATGCCCGGTGGATAGGTATCGGGTCAATTCCCGCGCTGCAAGACAGTGGGCCGCAGGAACACCCCAATACTTTTTATCGAAGCCTTCATTATGGCGGCTCCTCTCGTGTCGTAGAGGCATTGCGAGAGGCGAACGCGAGCGAACAGGACTCCTCCTGGGCAAAACAGAACGTAATGTGGTCCTCAGCTCAATGACATTTATGCCTAAAAATATGACCCAAAAACTTGCTTGCATAAACAATGCCATAAGTGCTAAAACCTCTGCCAGCGTTTCTGGTTGCAAGGTAGGCTCATTGGTTCGCTAATGATTAGCTTTGCGCAACACCGCATGGTCGTATTAGCGCTCACCTGCCACGAGCGGAGGGCACTCTTTGACATCGTGTGTAACCTGATGGTCTGTTCCTGGCCGACGTACCGGGCGATCTGGAGCTAGCTACTGGGTTATCTGGTCATCCTGCGTAGCGAGAATGGTGTCGCGCGGCTAGAGGAGTTGCCAGAACTGTAAGCTGACAGCGTCTATTGGGATGACTCTTCCACTCAGCCTGGCCTCTGGATCAGGGCTGAAGTGGAATGCTGCTGCCTGGCGCTGGTTTGCCAATTATCAACTGCGTTTTCTTGCGGAATCCAGGGTGGGAGGGTCATCAGGAGGCGGTCAGCAATCGCCTTGACGTAAGGTTCATACGTCTCTCGCAGCTCCTCTAGCTGCTGCTCAGCCTCTTCCTCGGTTTTTAACTGCACGCCAGCCTCTGCCAGCGCTGCACGCATCAGGATCAGATCAGCCGATGGAAGACGCTGAACAGGATTGAGATTGGCAACTGTCGTAAAGACCTGACTCAGATCGACTGCCGCGTGCCGCGCAATAGCAAACGTCAGCTCTGCCTGCATGGTCGGAATGCCCTCAATACCCATCAGCACCAGGCTACACACATCGAGTACTGTCGTCAGTGTAGCCACCCATGATTGATGTTCATGTTGAGAGCGAAAATAGCCCAGGGCGGGATATGAGAGATGGCTTTCCATGATGTCTGCGGCCCAGAGTTCCCAGTTTTGTAGGAGGTTGTCTATCTCCAGCAAGCGCTGGCGTTTGCTATAGCGGCACAGCAACTCAGTGGCGCTTGGCGGCGAGCCAGCACGCGCATCCATCAGTGAGATATGCACTTCGCGGCGCGAGAATGACTGATACAGTACCGGCAGATAGCCAATGACTGTTGCCAGGATGGCAAAACCACACCCTGCTTCTATGACCAGGATAGATCGCGCAGCGGGCGTGCGTGGGAACACATCACCCAGCCCTAGCGTAAAGAAGGTGGTGCCGCTCAGATAGAGGTCCGTGCCAAAAGTGGCAGGCCCTTCTGGGGCTGTCACTTGTGAACCAAGTGCCCACTGGAACAGCGCAAAACCAAGTATCAAGACCGCTGCCCACACCATCAGCACCAGGAGCAGCGCAAGCGGGCCATAAAAACTGAGCAACGTCTCCCGGCGGCTTGGATTTCCTATCAGCCGGGCCAGCGCCGAGTATGGCCGCCAGGTGGCGCGGTCCACCATAACGGCCAGCCGGAGCCGCAACACAGCGCGGCGCGGCAAGATGATGGTCTCGAAAGCATCCCAGAGTACGGCGAGAATCAGGAGAGCCGCGCATATGCCTGCCAAAATTGCCATCGGATGGTCTCCAGCATCATCTAACGGCTCTTAGTGACTTTTCACCTGATCTAACATGCCATGCAGATGAGCGGCAGCCACTTCAATATCTGTATAGTGATATTGACCAGCCCGGTTTTCGGCAGCCAGTACACCACAGCGGTGAACCTTTTCAAAATCCCCATAAGGGAACTTATATCTGCCTTTTGTGTCCTCATCTTCCTGGTCATCAATTCCCAGATGCCATTTTCCGTATTCAGCAAAGCCATGCTGCTGAATAAACTCATTTTCTTGCTGAGTGGTCGGTTGATGTTCGCTCCAGGCGTCTTTTTCGTCGTGTACGAACTTGCCCGCTTCGATGAACTGTTTGGCATGTTCAAACGCTTGTTTATGTAGTTTTACGCTCATCGGAAAAACCTCCTAATCTTTAGATTAAACTGCTTTGAGCAGGCGCTCCTCGACCGCCTCAGCCTCTTCTAGCCCCAGACCCCGCCGCACTTCGAGGAAGCGTATCATTGCATCGCGGCTGATCATCCCGACCAGGCGATCCCCCTGCACCACCGGCACTTGATGGATATTGTGGCGCACCATCAACTCCTGCACCTCACTGAGCCTCTGCTGAGGCGAGACGACCACGAGGCGATTGCGCGGCACCATCACCTGCCAGACGGGGGTCTGCGCCCACTGCTCGCGAGGTACCCGGCGGATGTCGCTTAGGCTGATCAGTCCCAGCAGTTGATCACCCTGCGCCACAGTGACCGTCCGCAAGGCGCGTGGCAACAGATAGCCATCCACCAGTTCCAGCAACGAGAGATTGGGCGGGACAGTGAAAGGATGGGGATTCATCACCTCGCCCACCGTAACCCGTCCAAAAAGGGAATCCAACATGACATTGGCGTTGGCTGCCTGCGCAGCGCTGAAGATGAACCAGCCAATAAACCCCAGCCAGAGGCCATCCAAAAAATTGCCGGTAAAAAACGCCCAGATGCCTCCCAGGATGAAGAGGAAAGCGATCACTTGACTCACCCGCGTGGCCCCGCGCGTGGCCGTGCGCATACTGCCGCTTATCTTCCAGAGAATGGCGCGCAGTACCCGGCCTCCATCGAGGGGATACCCTGGAATCAGATTAAAGAACGCCAGCAGCGCATTGGTGATCGCCAGATAGCCAAACACGGCCCCAATGATGGGCGCGCCTCTCACGGCCAGCGCGATAACCCAGCAGATGACTGCGAGGATGAGACTGGTCAGTGGCCCCACGACTGCCACCTGGAACTCCAGGCCAGGACTGCGCGGTTCCTGCTCCAGGTTGGAGACGCCCCCCAGGATAAAGAGCGTGATGCTCTTCACCGACAGCCCGCGCGCCCGCGCTACCAGCGAGTGGGCCAGTTCATGCAGCACCACCGCTACAAAGAGCAGCAGCGCGGCGATGAAACCAGCGACCCAGTAGGCCACCTGCGAATAGCGTGGCGCCGCCTGAGGGAACCAGTTGACGGCAAGGGAAACGGTCAGGAGGACAAGAATAATCAGCCAGCTAAAATTAATCTCAATCGAAATGCCAGCAATCTTGCCAAGAGATAGTGAGCCGTGCATAGCGATGCTCCTTCTGACCAACGAGGTCCAGCGACTCCACCAGCTTATATGGACGGCGCGAAGCGGCATCGCTGCAAGAACCCCGATAACGAAGGCTGCACAACGCATACCAGGGCTAGCTGTCCGTCTGCGCGAATGGTCGTTTCATACTCAGCAAGTCTGGTGGTCACTGAAGTGAGCCCCAAGCCTTCCTCGGTCTGCCGCTGGCGTGGTTTGCGTTCATTACATGGCATGGAACGCTGGACCAGCGCAGACTGACTAATGGATAGTAAACGTGAGTGGCGGGTAAGCCGCCGCAGACCAGTGGGTGGGTGAGAGGCCAGAAAGCACACTTCTAAATTTGCCGCTTCATCGCGGCTGTATCCCTGGGCGCGCAGCCAGGTACGATACTGCTCTGCCTGGCTTGCTATTGTGGCGCGGGCATGGCATTCCTCTTCCCAAACGCCTAAGAACCCTACAGGCACACAGGCCGTATGTCTGTGCAGATTGGTTATATCTGGTCTTTCCTTCCCGCCCGGCGGGAGTCAAATGCCGCGCTTGCTCATGGCTCGATGTAGACCGTCCCATCTGGCATCAGCGCACCTTGCAGAGACATTGCTGCATGGAGTTGCTCTTGCTTCACCTTGGCCTCGATCAGGTCGGCTCCGCTCAAATCAGTTCCGTTGAGGATGGCTTTCTCCAGATCAGCCCCGATCAGGCTGGCCGCGCTGAGGTCGGCCCGGCTCAGATCAGCCCCACTCAGCGTAGCCTTCTCGAGGTCTGCCCGGCTCAAGTCCGCCCCGCTCAAGTCCGCCCCGATCAAGTTGACATCGCTCAGATCAGCACTGTTCAAGTCCGCCCCGTTGAGGTGGACCCCGAAGAGGTTGGCCTTGTTCAAGTCGGCTCTGTCAAGGCGGACACCACGCAAATCGGCCCCACGCAGGTCGGCTCCATCAAGATTGACTCCGCGTAGATTCGCCCCGCGCAGATTCGCGCTGGCTAGTTCGGCCCCAGCCAGGTTGGCCCGGTGCATGTTCGTTCCCCGGAGTCTGGCACCTTGCAGGTGGGCCATGCGCAGGTCTATCCCGCGTAGCTGCGCCCCGTCCAGGTCGGCTCCGCGCAGGTCTGGCTCCATATCTGGGTAACGCTGTCTCCATTCGTTCCAGGTAGCTCCGCCTTGCTTGAGCAGCGCCACCTGCTCCTCATTTGCCACAGTTGCCCTCCTTCTTGGGGCTAAAGTGATTTTCGCTTGATGCAGGAGAGGCGTCCATAGGAGGATCTGATCAGGTTCCTGCATCCATGTTGACAGTACAAGTACCTGTTCGTGCTAGAACTGCTGCAAAAAGGCTAGTGTATAACTCTGTGCCAGCGCCGCATCTTATGTGCCTGGAGAAGATGTCGAAAGCGTTTGCCCAGCCGCATGGGCACATAACCTGCGGCGAAATCGCATTTGTACATGTACGAGAAGAAGTCATGGGAAAAGAAGGACACCTGTGTATACCAGGGCTGCTCTTAGCTCGCGCCAGAGAACACCAAGCAAACAACGTTAAACCCCATGAGGAGAATCTTCGAATCCTCCTTGGGAGACTTCCCAAGCGAAGAAGCAGCAATCGTAGGGACGTCCGGCAAGGACGTCCTGGAAGGAGTACAGAAGCATGGTCGTCAGTATTGATGCCGACATTCAACGAGACGTAATGGAGGAGTTGAAATGGGAGCCACGCCTCCAGCCCAATGAAATTGGGGTAGCGGTCAAGGACGGGGTTGTCACGCTTACAGGATATGTCGATTCGTATGCAAAAAAGCTTGCAGCCGAGCAGGCCGCCTTGCGCGTGCATGGAGTCAAGGCGGTAGCCAACGACATCCATGTGCGCTTGCCGGGGATGAGCGAACGCACCGATACCGACCTGGCACGAGCAGCGCGTGAGGCACTCCAATGGAATGTATTGGTGCCCTCCGATCAGGTGAAGGTGACCGTTAGCAACGGCTGGATCACCCTGGAGGGAGAAGTGGAATATACCTATCAGAAGACTGAGGCTGAACGAGCTGTCAGGCACCTGTCCGGGGTCAAAGGGGTGAGTAACCTCATCACGATCAAACCACGTGTGTCGCCTACCACTCTCAAGCAGGACATTGAACGGGCGCTGACGCGCCATGCTGAAACCGATGCCCGAAACATCCAGGTAGAGGTAGAAGGGCGTAAGGTCATTCTGAGAGGTCACGTCTCTTCTTATGTAGAGAAGAAGGCCGCAGAGCAGACAGCATGGTCAGAGCCGGGAGTGACTGAGGTCGAGAACCTCATCATTGTTGACTAGCTCACCAAGCATGTGCCGCTTTTGACTCAGGGCGCGAGCAACAACAGCAGAAAAGTAACCGTTCTTACGTCAGCTTGGTGATATGGACGCTCTTGAGACAACTGGCTGGCAAGGTTTCAGTTCCAGCAGAGCGTGTTTGCTGGATGCCCTGTCGGCCAGCCTCTCTAATTGCCTGGGCTAGCCCCTGTCTAGCTTGATCGTGCCTAACAAGTGCTAAATGTCTTCTGGACCTGCTGAAAAAGGAATCCCGGCGGCTACCGATGAGCGCAAAGGAGCAGAAGCATGTTTACTCGGACTCTCGTGCCGCTGGATGGCTCATTGCAGGCGGAGCGGGCATGTCGGTAGCTGTGCAAGTGGCGCGTGCCCTGGATGGCACCCTGGTCCTGGTGCGAGTGGCGCATCCGCTAGGCGTGGAATCAGTGCGCTCTTTTAGAGCGCACTGATGAGGTAACAGAATATCTTGCTCAGTTGGCCCGACGCCCTGAATTAGCAGGGATCAAGCATGAAACTGTAAGGAGGCTGTTCTCGACTGACCGCACGATGAGGCATTTGCCTCGCGTGTGCTATCGGCCAAAAGAGATGAACTGTTTACAGGCTATGCGCTAGCTCCTTGCGCAGTGATGAGGAGTGCGTCCTCAATGACGTACTCCTGCGTCTACAAAGCGCAGGTTTGTGAGGGGAGCGCAGCGAGAAAACAGGAGATGAGCATGCTTGCATTTCTGGGAGCCTCAACCGAGCCGTTGCCCACCCACTCCCGCTGGGGGCTGGCGTTACGCGGGATTCTTGCCATTTTGTTTGGCTTGCTAGTGTGGGCATGGCCGGCGATTGCGTTGCATGTACTGGTGGTGTTGTTTGGCATCTTTTCCATCGCTGGCGGTATCTTTGCCCTTCTGGCAGGCATACGAGCCGTCACCACCAGGAGCCGTTGGCTGCTGCTGATCGAAGGGGTACTCAGCGTGCTAGCCGGAATCATTGCCCTGGGCTGGCCGGCGATCACTGCGGTGGCCTTGCTCTTTGTGATCGCCATCTGGGCGATAGCGACAGGGGTCACTGAGATCATCGGTGCCTTCCGAACTGGAGGAGCCGGAGCGCTGGAGTGGCTGTTGATCTTGAGTGGAGTAGTCTCGGTCATCTTTGGCATCCTCTTGATTGTCTGGCCGGGCCTGGGCCTGTTAGCTCTCGTCTGGCTGATTGGCATCTACGCGGTCCTCTATGGCATCCTCCTGCTGGTCCGCGCTGTCTCAGGCGAGTTACCGAAGCCGTATGTGCCAGCCGCGTAGCCCTCAGTCAAATGGGCGCTGGGCAATAGATCAGACCTGGCTCCCATAGTCAACAAAGATTTATACAGAAGCGAGGAATCACCATGACTAGCACCATTCGTCCTGTTGGCGACCGTGTGGTCGTCAAGCCCGCCGCGAAGGAAGAAGTCACTCGCAGCGGGATCGTTATTCCTGACACGGCCAAAGAAAAGCCCCAGGAGGGCATCGTTGTGGCCGTTGGCA
>JBJKSJ010000447.1:0-41544 GCA_046704085.1 Ktedonobacterales bacterium
AAGACAACTGCTTCCAATCTGCTTGCGGCGCCGACATCTGAGCCGTGCTGCGAGCCGCCGCGCCTCGCCAGCCTCGCGGTTGAGCAGGCAACCACGCTGGCTGAACGGCTGAAGACGCTGGCCGACCCGATCCGGCTGCGCATGCTTGATCTGCTCGCGCAGCAGGGTGAGTCGCTCTGCGTCTGCCACATCACCGGGCAATTTCCCATCCATCAGCCGACGATCAGCCATCATCTACGGCTGCTGCGCGAGGCAGGGCTGGTGGAGTGCGAGAAGCGGGGCGTGTGGGCCTATTACTGGGTTACAGAAGAGGGCAGGCGTAGTCTTTCACTCGTAAAGACCTTGCTGTAAGGTCTCTCTTTTTTAGGCAGTTCATCGATGATCATCAATGAAAGGGAGCAAACTATGACATCTGCTGCTTCCGCGCCTGATGGCGCCACACAGGACATTGTAGAGCGCGTGCGGGAGCGCTACGCCGCTGCCGCCCAACAGGCGCAGACGGGCGCTGCTGCCTGCTGCTCGCCCAGCGGTTCTGCCGACCCGGTCACGTCCAACCTTTATGCCGCCGATCAGGTCGAGGGTTTGCCAGAGGAAGCCGTGCTGGCTTCGCTGGGCTGCGGCAATCCAACGGCGCTGATCGACCTGCGCGCGGGCGAGACCGTGCTTGACCTTGGCTCCGGCGGCGGGATCGATGTGCTGCTTTCGGCGCGCCGCGTAGGGCCAACCGGCTTTGTCTATGGCGTGGATATGACCGATGAGATGCTGGCGCTGGCCCTGGAGAACAAAGCAAAGGCAGGCGTCAGCAACGTGGCCTTTCTGAAGGGGCGCATCGAGGACATTCCCTTGCCCGCCAACTCGGTGGATGTGGTCATCAGCAACTGCGTGATCAACCTGGCGGCGGATAAGTCGCTGGTGCTGCGCGATGCCTTTCGCGTCCTCAAGCCGGGGGGGCGCTTCGCGGTCTCCGATGTCGTGGCCGAGGGCGCGGTCCCAGCGGAACTGCGCCGCAATATGGAAGCCTGGGTGGGCTGCCTGGCCGGGGCATTGGAGATCGAGATCTACGAGCGGTTGCTCCGTGAGGCCGGATTCGAGCAGGTGTCCATCGAGATCACCCGCCGCTATACCGTTGCCGAGGCGGGCCTGGACCCGGCCACCCTCCCATCGGGCTGGGAAGCCGGAGACGGCAGGCTCGCCAGCGCGTTTGTGCGCGCCACGAAGCCACACACGGCCACGCCTGCGCCAACGACCAGCCGCCGCTCTTTGCCACAGGCGACGGGAAGCGCGGGCTGCTGTGGCTGAGAGAAACACCAGGCAAAATGCAACGGCTCCCCTGTGGCCTGCCCTGGTTGCTGAGAGCATTGGCGTGTTCGGCCTGGTCTTTGCGGGGTGTGGCGCGATCATGGTTGATCGGCTCTCCGCCGGGCAGGTAACGCATGTCGGGGTAAGCCTCGTCTTTGGGCTGATCGTAGCCGCGATGATCTACGCAACCGGCCATCTCAGCGGCGCGCACCTCAATCCTGCCGTGACGCTGGGCTTTGTTCTGGCGCGCCACTTCCCTGTGCGACGGCTCGCAGGCTACTGGATCGCTCAACTGGTCGGCGCCATTGCCGCTGCGGCTGCGCTGCGGCTGCTGTTGGGGGAGACAGCCCATCTAGGGGCCACCCTCCCCGCAGGAACCGGCGGCGCCTGGCAATCCTTTGGGCTGGAAGCCTTGCTCACCTTTTTTCTGATGTTTGTGATTATGGCGGTGGCAACCGATACCCGCGCAGTGGGACAGGCTGCTGCTCTGGCAATTGGCGCAACGGTCGCCTTGGAGGCTCTTTTTGCTGGTCCGATCAGCGGAGCCTCCATGAACCCGGCGCGCTCGCTCGGCCCGGCGCTCGTCGGCGCGACCTGGCAGGCGCAGTGGGTCTATCTCATCGCGCCGCTGCTTGGAGCGATGATCGCCGCGCTGCTCTATCGCTGGCTGCGGCTGGCGAGCCTGGCCGCGACCACGCCCGCTCCTGACAAAACACATCCTCAAAGCACCAATCTGGAGGAAGAACATGCAAACGCCACTCTCTCACGCGCAGACAACAGGCAGCCATGAACAACCTGCCCTTCAACGTATCCTCTTTCTCTGCACGCATAATTCCTCGCGCTCGCAGATGGCCGAAGGGCTGCTGCGAGCGCGAGGGGGCGGGCGCTATGCCGTCTTCAGCGCGGGCACGCATCCGCGCGGTGTGCATCCGCTCGCCGTGCGGGCGATGGGTGAGCTTGGCATCGACATCAGCGAAGCAGCAGGCTATCGCGCCAAAAGCCTGGAGGAGTTTATCGGCCAGCCGCCGATGGACCTCGTGGTCACGGTCTGTGATGAAGCGGCGGAGGAATGCCCATTTTTCCCCGGCGCGCGCAGGCAGGAGCATTGGGGCTTCCCCGATCCCAGCCAGGCCACCGGCACAGAGGAAGAGCGGCTGGCCGTCTTCCGCCAGGTGCGCGACGCCCTGGCTGCGCGCATCGATGCCTGGCTCCAGGAGACTCAGGAATAGGTGCAGTATGCTGTGAAGTGCCTCTCTGCACAAAAGTGCGCTCGTTCATTGACCGTACACAAGTTTTCTGCTATGCTCCCCCTAAAAGATTCTTACAACAAGGTATTTGCCGATCCCCTGTACACCTTTTTCAGTAAGCCGAAGTGGTACCAAAGCATCAGTGACATAGACCTCATCTCAGCAAATGCCCATAAGGAGAAGAGGAGGGCACAGGACCTATGGATACTCAGAGCGATGTGATTACCACTCCCGACTTCCTGGCATTGGGTCTGGGCGGGACGAATATGATGGCTATGTTGTGGTCCATAGCAATGGGCCGTCAGGCGGTGGGGGTCGAGATGCGCGGCGATCCCTTTCTCGGCGTGCATTGGAACATCCGTGAAGACTTCTATCACCAACTCGGCCTGATTGACCAGATGATGCTCGAACGCTACGGTGAGGAGCGCATCCCGCGTCGGGGCAATGGACGGCTCTTTCGCCTCGCGGAGTGTTTCTACAGCACAGAGACCGTCGCCGGAGACATCGTAGCCGATGAGATCATCGATGGCTTCGACGTAACTCAGCATATTGTGGGCACCATCCACCACATCGAATTCATCGACGACCGATGGCGCGATGGCCTGCCGAACCGGGTCATTACGGTGTTGGACCCGCCCAGACCACCAGAGCGACCGGATCCGCGAAAGATACGCACTTCGATGGTCGATGTACTTGATGGCCCATCCACCTTCCAGGCGGAGGCGGCATCCATCCAGAAATTGCTGCGCCGCTACCTGGAACTGATCGAGCAGCAGGATCGGGAGAACCACCGCACGCCCAGGGTTCAACTGTTCACCCACCACCGGGTCATTCCGGCTGATGGCGACGGGTTCATCGACTGTCCTGATGGTCGCAAGCGGATTCGCATCGAGGCGCTCCAGGAATTTGACTTCAAGGGCCAGTTTGTCCGGGTGCGCGAACCGGGCAGCAAGATCATTGACATAGGTATCCCTGAACTGTTTATGATCGCCCAGGGATTCAGCAGCACGGACGCGAAACGCCTGGGCTTCGAGCAAGAGGATGTCGAGGTAGATCATCAAGATGAACGTGGGCCGGTGGTGGCGCAAGCGGACTACCTGGCCGGCTTCATCGAGGTGCTGATCGGTGGCCGCCTGCGACGGCGCATCTCCTCGGAGTTCGACCAGGAGGGCAAGGAATACTGGGTGCGGCAAATCGCCGTGGGCCACGAGGATGATCCAGAGGTCGGGTGGGTGGTGGTCCAAGTCCCCGACTTCAAAACCTTCGATCCCATCGAGGCGGGACTCCTTCCAGCAGGGACCGACCCCGCTTCGCCTGAGTTCTTCGCCGCCTACCAGCAGTTGATCTACGACTACTTTATCAAGCAGGCTTCAGATATTCTGGAAATTCCCCGGCAAGAATTGAAGAAGGTCCAGATGATCTATGGACCGACGTTGTTCAGTCTCATCGAGCGGATCGGAGACGACGCGCTGATCGCTGCCAACGGCGTGGTCGCTGGCGATTCCTTCGGCAATGGACACTTCCTGACCAGCGGTGGCGCGATGACAGGGATGATTGGGCACAGCGCCCGTGTCCTCGAATATTGGCAGGCGCGAGATGCCGACATGGCGCCAGCCGATGCGATCCGCCGACTCGCCGAGAGCATCAAAGGAGACACGCTTGCCTGGCTCAAGGTGAGCGCGACAGAATACAGCCAGGCCATCCCGATCAACTTCGGCGCCGAGCGCATCGAAGAGATCAATCGGGCAAGCGGAAACGATACGAACGCGCGCGCCACCGCGATTGACGCCGCCCGGCGTCAGCGCCACGCGCTCCTTCCCCTCGATCCCTCCAACTGGAGAAGATTATTTGTGCGCAATGGCAAGGTTCTCTCGGCCCTGCCGGAACTGGATGCCGACCACCCACTCCAGCGCCCTGAGCGCGCGGCAAGCCTGCTCGGCGTGATGAACGTGTTATCAGCCACGCCCGGCCATGTCAAGCCACCGCCCAAGACGGAGGAGGAACTGGACGATGGCGAACAGACCATCATCAAGCCCAGGCCCGGCATGCCCAGCCAGGCGCGCGCACAGACCAATGCAGAGGAAAACCTGGACGAGAGCGAGCAGACCATCGTCAGGTCCAGACTCAGCATTGGGCTGGTGACGCCAGAGAACGCAAAAATCTACGCATTTCTGGATATCCAGCAGAACGAAGGTGGGGGGCAGCGCATCGCGCTCAAAGGGCCGCAGGTGCTTATCGGGCGAGGTGATCCCAGGCATGGGATCACGCCAGAGATCGATCTCACGCCGTTCGACCCTTTGCAGTCTGTCTCGCGTCGGCACGCCCGCATTCGCCTGGAGAAAACCCGCTGCTCTCTCGAAGATCTCAAGAGTCGCAATAAGACGCGGCTGGGCAAGACGCCGTTAACTCCCTTCCAACCGGAAGCGATCCACAACGGGGATATGATCTGCTTTGGTTCGGTCAAAGCGACCTTACGCCTGCTTGGGACGAGCGAGCTACCCGCGCCCTTCTCGCCGTCGTAGCTGCCCTCTTTCGCAGCAGAGCTACCTTTTCCTCCAGCCTTCGTGCTATAATACCTGCGCTTTGCAGCGTTCTGGATAAGAACTTGCGGATGATGCCAGTGAGCAGTTCGTATCCCAGCAGCGCATCAGCCGCAGTCCCACGCACCCAGGTGGAGAAACAGCATGTTTCGTAAAATTATGATCGCCAATCGGGGCGAGATCGCCCTGCGCGTCATTCGCGCCTGCCGCGAACTCGGCATTCGGACCGTCATCGCCTACTCAGAGGCAGACCGCGACTCCCTGCCGGTCAAGCTGGCCGATGAGCGTATCTGCATCGGCCCCGGCTCCAGCACGAAGAGCTATCTGAACATCCCCAATCTCATCAGCGCCGCCCTGATCACGAACTCCGAAGCCATTCATCCCGGCTATGGCTTCCTCGCTGAAAACACCAGCTTTGCCGAAATCTGCGCCGACTGCCATATTGTCTTCATTGGCCCGCCGCCGTCCGTCGCCGCCACGATGGGCGACAAAGTGACCGCGCGCCAGGCAATGGCAAAGGCGGGTCTGCCCGTCCTGCCAGGAACGGGCATTTTGCGCTCCGTCGGCGAGGCCGAACACGAGGCGGCAGACATCGGCTATCCGCTGATGATTAAATCGGCGGCAGGCGGCGGCGGGCGCGGCATTCGCATGGTCAATCGCAAAGAGGAGTTTGTGCATCTCTTTACCACTGCCCAGAGCGAGGTACGCGAAGCGTTCCATGATGATGGCATGTATCTTGAAAAGTGCGTAACAAACGCCCGGCATGTCGAAGTGCAGGTACTCTGCGATCATCACGGCAATGGGGTACATCTGGGCGAGCGCAACTGCTCGGTGCAGCGGCGGCGGCAAAAGATGCTGGAGGAGGCGCCCAGCCACCTGCTGGCGCCCAAACTGCGCGAGGAGATCTGCTCCAGGGCCATCCAGGGCGCGCTGGGCATTGGCTATCGTAACGCGGGTACGATGGAGTTTCTGGTGGATGAGAAGAATCGCTACTATTTTATGGAGATGAACACCCGGCTTCAGGTGGAGCATCCGATCACCGAGGCCATTACCAGCGTGGACATCGTGCAGGAGCAGTTGCGCATCGCGGCGGGCGACCGCATGCGGCTGAAGCAGAGCGACATCCGCTTCAGCGGCCATGCCATTGAGTTCCGCATCACAGCGGAGGACATCAGCATGGACTTCCGCCCGCAGACCGGAACACTCGAAGAGTATCTGCCGCCCAGCGGGCCAGGCGTGCGCGTGGATTCGCACCTCTACCGGGGCTACTCCATTCCGCCGCATTACGACTCGCTGCTGGCAAAGCTGATCGTCTGGGGGCCAAACCGCGAGGCCGCGATTGCGCGCGGGCGCCGGGCGCTGGATGAGTTTGTCATCGAAGGGCTGACCACGACCATTCCCTTCCATAAATGGCTGCTCAATAACCGGCAATTCCTGCGCGGCGAGATGACCACCACGTTCTTACAAGATCACGCCGATCAGTGGCTGAAGGTCGCTGTGTAACCGACAAACCGGCTTCGCTCGATAAGCCTCGTGAGGGAGGGAATGATGAGTTCGCGCGTTGTTGTCACCGGGATGGGCATGCTGACGCCGCTTGGCAATGATGTGGGCGCCACCTGGGCGGCAGCCTGCCGGGGTGAATCCGGCATTGGCCCGATTACCGGGTTTGATACCTCCCAGCAGGAGGTGAAGTTTGGCGGCGAGATCAAGGGCTTCGACCCCACGCAGTATCTCGACCGCAAAGAGGCCCGCCGCAACGACCGCTTTGTCCATTTCGCCGTCGCAGCGACGAAGCAGGCGCTCGATCAATCCGGACTGGATGTGGCCGCCAACGCGCCCGATGTGGGCGTGCTGATCGGCTCCGGCATCGGCGGCCTGACCACAACCCACGAGCAGTTCAGAGTCCTCTATGAGCGCGGGCCAGATCGCATCAGCCCCTTCTTCATCACTATGTTCATTATCGACATCGCCTCTGGCCTGGTTTCGATTCTGTTTGGGGCCAAGGGGCCAAACTTCGGCGTGGTTTCGGCCTGCGCGACGGGCGCCAACGCCATCGGCGAGGCATGGGAGATGATCCGGCGCGGCGATGCCAAAGCGATGATCGCCGGGGGCAGCGAGTGCGCGCTGACGCCCATCGGCGTGGCTTCGTTTGCCAACATGCACGCCCTCTCGCATCGCAACGATGACCCCCAGGGCGCGAGCCGCCCCTTCGACGCGACCCGCGACGGCTTTGTGATGAGCGATGGCGCGGGTGTCGTGATTCTGGAAGACCTGGAGTTTGCCCAGGCGCGCGGCGCGCCGATTCTTGCCGAAGTGATCGGCTACGCGGCGACGGCGGATGGCTTTCACATTACCGAGCCAGCCCCCGGCGGCGAGGGATTGGTGCGCGCCATGACACGCGCCATGCAGAAGGCCCATATCCGGTCTGAAGAGGTGGCGTATATCAACGCGCACGGCACCAGCACGCCCTTCAACGACCGCACTGAAACGGCTTCGATTAAATCGACCTTTGGCGAGCATGCCTATCGGCTGGCGGTCAGTTCCACCAAGTCGATGACCGGCCACACGCTGGGCGCGGCAGGCGGCATCGAGGCAATCTTCTCGATCCTGGCCTTGCGCGATGGCATCCTGCCGCCGACAATCAACCTGCACCATCCCGACCCCGACTGCGACCTGGATTACGTGCCCAACGAGGCCCGCCATCAGACCATCCAGATCGCCATGTCGAACTCGATGGGCTTTGGCGGCCACAACGCCTGCCTGATCTTTAAGAAGTACGAAGGTTGAGAACGTTTTATGAGCGAGCAACCCCCTCTCATCACCCGCGTGCAACTGCTCATGGAAGCACTGGAAAACAGCACTGTCGGCGAGTTAGAACTGATCGAGGGCGGCACGCGCATTCAGATTAAGCGCGCCTCGGCGATCACGCCCACCGTTCTGGCGCCGCCCGCCATGCCCTACCCGGCCTTCCCGCCCAGTTTCCCCACGCTGGGCATGGCCCCCAACGGGAGCAACCACGCCCCGGCGGCGGGCCACGCGCCCACCCGCCCGCGCCCGACGGCAGATACCAGCGTGGCCGTCGTCTCGCCGCTGACTGGCGTCTACTACAGCGCGTCCTCACCCACCACCGATCCCTTCGTCAATGTCGGCGACGCGGTGCAGGCCGGGCAGATCGTTGCCATTGTCGAAGCGATGAAGGTCTTCAACGAGGTCAAGAGCGAGGTTTCGGGGACGGTTGTCGCCATCCCTGCCAAGAACGGCCAACTCGTGCAAAAAGGCGACCCGCTCGTGCGCATTCAGCCAACGTGAGCGGGCAGACGCGTGGGTCCGGTGGTCCTGGGGCAATGTGTTCTCATCGGGTCCGCCGCCCAACCTTTTCGATACCTGGCATATGCACTATCTGCACACATCCGATCTGGCAAAAGCCGCTGGCATCCATCCCAACACTGTGCGTCGCTATGTGGATCGGGGCTTACTGCCGCCTGTCGAGCGCAGCCCGTCTGGCTATCGCCGTTTCACCCAGCGCCACCTCGATTGCCTGCGCCTGGCTCGCCTGGTCTATGGCAGCCCCTACCCTGGCAAAGCGATCTATCAATCGGGAGTGCGCATCCTTCAGGCCACCGTCAGCGGCGACCTGGAAGGCGCGCGGGAGCGTGCCCGCCGTCACCTGGCGCTCGTGCAAGCAGAGCGTGCTCAGGCCGACATCGCCGCCGATCTGCTCGAACGCTGGGCCTTTGGCGCGCCCGCCGACACTCCCATTCAACTGCTCCAGATTGGGCAGGTCGCCCACCTCCTGGGCGTGACCATCGACATGCTGCGCAACTGGGACCGCAACGGGTTGATTGCCGTTCCGCGCGACCCTTCCAACGGCTACCGACGCTATGGGCTACAGGAAATCAGCCGTCTGCGCGTCATTCGTCTGCTTTCCCGCGCCGGGTATAGCCTGTCTGCCATCTTGCGCATGCTGATCCAACTTGACCAGGGTGAAACGACCGATCTGCGCCGCGCACTCGACACCCCTCGCCCCGACGAAGACGTGTACCTGGCCTCCGACCGCTGGCTCTCTACCCTCACCGAGCATGATCAACGCGCCCACGCGATCATCGCCCTGGCTGAAGAGATCATCCAAAAACAAACGACTGCGACTTGCTGACCCCCCAGCTCATCGCGATCACAACCCTCCCATAGCACACCAGGGTTTTAGAATAGACATGGAGACGGCCTCTACTCCCGCTCCAAGCTCTCTCCCTGGAGGTCATATGTCAGATCACATCATGATTCGCGGCGCGCGGCTGCATAACTTGAAAAATGTCACCCTGGCGATCCCCAAGAACCAGCTTGTCGTCCTGACCGGGCTGTCCGGTTCGGGCAAATCTACCCTTGGGTTCGACATCCTGCACAAAGAAAGCCTGCGCCAATATATGGAAGCGCTGGGCATGGCGGCCTTTGGGCTGGCGAAACCGCCAGTAGACGCCATCACCGGGCTTTCCCCGTCGATCAGCGTGGACCAGCACCTCACCAACCACAGCCCGCGTTCGACGGTTGGCACAACCACCGAGGTCTATACCTATCTGCGCGTGTTGTTTGCGCGCCTGGGCCACCGCCCGTGCCCGGCCTGTGGAAGAGATGTCCCGCCCTTCTTCGATCCGGCCAACGCGGAATGGGAGCGTGAATCCAGCGCAGACGACGCTGCCGCCGCGCCGGAAGACACCTTTCCCTGCCCACACTGCGACGCGCCTGTTCCAGAGATCGGTATGGCGCATTTTTCCTTCAATAAACCCGACGGCGCCTGTCCCACCTGCACCGGGCTAGGCAGCGTCCAGCAGGCCAATCTCAAGCGCCTGGTGGACGAGCAAAAGAGCATCTCGGATGGCGCCGTCTCCGGCTGGGATCCCTTTCACATCGACTACTACTCCCCCACCTTGCAAGCAGCCGCTGCCCATTACGGCTTCGTCTTCGACCTTTCGCTTCCGATCAAAGAATACACGCCGCCGCAGCGCGACCTGCTGCTCTTTGGCGTGGACAGCCCTCGCTTTCGCCGCCACTTCCCAACGAGCGAGCCGCCCACCACCGTGCGCCAGGGGCGCTTCGAGGGGGTTACCACCAATCTGCTGCGGCGCTACGCTGAACACCTTCACCAACATGTTCACGAGGAGGATTACCGCGACAAGCTGGAAGAATTTCTGATCACGCAAACCTGCCCCGACTGCGATGGCACGCGCCTGCGTCCCGAAAGCCGCGTCGTGACCGTCAACGGACAGACCATCATCGCGCTCTCGCGCCTGCCGCTCGTCGATCTTGGCGCGTGGCTGGACGGTCTCCCCGCCGTTCTTAGCCCTGATGAACTGCTCATCGCCGAGCCGCTCCTGGTCGATCTGAACGCGGACATCGCGCGGCTGGTCGAAGTTGGCGCCGGGTATCTGACCCTGGAACGCACGGCGCCGAGCCTCTCAGCCGGTGAGGCCCAGCGGCTGCGGCTGGCATCCTTGCTTGGCTCCGGGTTGAGCGGTGTGCTGTACGTCTTCGACGAGCCGACCATCGGGCTGCACCCGCGCGACACCCACCGCCTGATCGCCGTCTTGCGCCGCCTGCGCGATCTGGGCAACACCGTCCTGGTCATCGAACACGACCTGGATATGATCGCCGCCGCCGATTACCTGATCGACTTCGGCCCAGGCGCCGGGAAGCATGGCGGGCAGGTGGTCGCTGCCGGGACACCAGCAGAAGTGGCCGGGCAGCCTGGGTCGCTCACCGGGGAATACCTGGCCGGGCGGGCATCCATCCCTGCCCAGCAGCGCCGCCGCGCGCCAACTGGCCGCGCCATTACCATTCGCGGCGCGCGCCAGCACAACCTTCAGAACATCACCGTAAGCATCCCACTCGGCGTGCTGGTCGCTGTGACCGGGGTATCCGGGTCGGGCAAATCCTCGCTGGTCTTCGACATCCTCGACCGCGCCATTCGCCAGCGCCTGTATGGCGCGAGCGACCTTCCCGGCGAACACGACGCTCTCGAAGGCTGCGAGACTCTCGCTAAGATCATCACCATTGACCAGGAGCATATCGGGCGCATCCCGCGCTCCAACGCCGCAACCTATTCCGAGACGTTTACCCCGATCCGCGAAGCCTTTGCGGTAACGCCTGAAGCGCGCCGTCGTGGGTTCACCGCCCGGCACTTCTCGTTCAACGTGCCAGGTGGGCGCTGCGAACGCTGCGAAGGCGCGGGCGCCCTGACCGTCAAGATGCAGCTTTTGCCGGACGTGGAGGTGCGCTGCCCGGCCTGTCATGGACGCCGCTTCACCCGCGAGACGCTGGCCGCGCGTTACCGCGATTATGACATTGCTCAGGTGCTTGATCTGACCGTTGAAGACGCCCTGGCTCTGTTCGCGGATGTTCCCGCCGCCCGCTCTCGCCTTCAGGTGCTGTCCGACGTTGGCCTGGGCTATCTCCAGCTTGGGCAACCAGCTACCACACTTTCGGGCGGTGAAGCCCAGCGCGTCAAGCTGGCGAAGGAACTGGGCCGCCGCGCCAGCGGTCACACGCTCTATCTCCTCGACGAACCAACTACTGGCCTGCACCTGGCCGATACCACGCGTTTACTAGGCGTCCTCCAGCGCCTGGTGGATGCGGGCAACACCGTGCTGGTCATCGAACATAACCTGGAGGTGATCAAGACCGCCGATTGGGTCATTGACCTGGGGCCGGAAGGCGGCGCGGCGGGCGGCCAACTGATCGCCGAGGGCACACCCGAACAGATCGCCCGGTCCCCCGGTTCGTACACCGGCCAGAGCTTGCGGGAACTATTGTGAGATACTAGCTCATAGCATCCCCGAAAGGGGTGCGCAGTGACAATTGCCGATAGCTGGGCGGTTGTGTAGAATAGGCTTGTAAGAGCCTTTTTGGCAATACACTTGAAGACGTGACGCGACATCCTGGTCTCATCAGACGATCTACAGCCAATTTATTCCTCGCCTGAAGCCTCGCTGCCAAATCAGGCCCGCTATTGACCTGTTAATGGCGCCTAGGATAGAAAGGAACGCGCGATGACCGCCTTGACCTGGCCCCAGGTGCATGCCTGGCGTTTGTCACAACATGGCCTCTCCCCGCGTTTCTCCGCGCAGGATTTCCTTCAAGCGGTGATGCGCACTGGTGGAATTCAGGCACAGGTGATGTCCGCTGCCGAGCTGGCGATGTGTACCCGTGTGGAAGGATTCAGTCCAGACGATGTCCAATCGGCTCTCTGGCAGGACCACACCCTGGTGAAGACCTGGGCCATGCGTGGCACCTTACACGTACTCTCGGCACGAGAACTCCCGCAGTATGTCGCGGCGCGTGACTGGCAACATACTGAACGCTGGTCGAATTATTTCGCTGAGTTCGGCCTCTCAAGAGCGCAGCAGGACGCCTTTCTCCAGGCTATCCCGCACGTATTGGAGCAGGGACCACTGACTCGTCTGCAACTCGCTGACGCGGTAGCCAGGCACACGGGGGTGGCTCACGTGCGCGACTTGATCCTTTCTGAGAGTTGGGGGACGCCCTTGAAACCATCAGCCTATCGCGGGGACCTCGGTTTCGGGCCAGGCCAGGGGAAGACAGCCACCTTCATGAACCCCAGAGGATGGATGGGGACATGGCCGACAATCGAGCCAAAGCGGGCGCTTCAGGATATAGCCCGGCGGTATCTTCAGGCGTATGGTCCGGCGACCGCAGATGATTTTGCGTTTTGGTGGGGCTGTAAGAAAGTCCTCGCAAAAAACCTCTTCCACTCGCTAGCAGAGGAGTTGGAAGTAGTCGAGGTAGAAGGGTGGCGAGCGTTTGCCCTGCGTGCAACTCTTCCGCTTATGCAACGCGTTGAACCAGTCGAGGCGGTCCACCTGCTCCCCTTATTCGATGCCTATACGATTGGGGTGCCGCGCGATTGCGAACCCCTACTCGCTGCTGCCTACAAGCGCCAGGTCTTCAACCTTCAGGGGTGGACCTTCGCGGTCATTCTGGTCAACGGTGCCATCCAGGGAGTCTGGTCCTCTACCATCCGACGGGCGCACACCGTCGTCAAGGTGAACCTGTTCTCCGCATCCACCGCTGCGATCCGCAAAGGGATTGCAGCCGAAGCGGAACGGCTCAGTCACCTCTTCGCGAAGCACGTCGTGCTGGAATATGAGGATGCCTGAAAGAGGGCTGCCCTCGCATCCCGTTGTAAGAAAAGAAGAAAAAGGGGAACGGGTATCAGCCTGTCTTGCTGACGTAGCCCAGAGCAGCCTGAGCCAGATCGAGCCAGCGGGAGGCATGGGCCGACGGAACGACGACCCATTCTTTCATGGGACGGTCACGCCCCGATGGGTCAAAGAGGTGGGCGCCGGGGAGGGCCAGCGCCTCGGCGTGTTTGGGAGCGCCAAGCTTGAAGACCATCGCGTCCTGGTACCATCCGGCAAACGCCTTGCCTTCACACTTCAGGCAGGGCATGCCAAACATCGCTCCGGTGGTCGTGGCAGAGGAAGCTACCAGTTCAGCGGCGACGGCATCATAGCTGGCGCGGGCATCTGAGGACATGAGACGCTCCCCTCATTTCGTCGGCAGCGGCAGGATTGGTTTCCGCCGCTTCATTGCAAAACTGCTTGCCGCAAGTATAGTGGATACGTTCTATGCTCGCAAGGGGTGGGCGGCGAAAGTCCTCCGTTTCGGCAGGTCAACGGTTGCCCGGCTGGAAGCCGGGGTACAGGCGGCGCCCGGCTGGAAGCCGGGGGTACACATGGCTCGGCAGCGCGCTATGCGGATGTGGTATGAATGCGTGAGGCGCAGGAATGACGAGGTGCGCTGGCGTTCAGCCAGAAACATTAGCTACTTTCGAGGAGGAACCATGACGGCGCGCGTGGCCCTGTTTCGCGGGATCAATGTGGGCGGAAATCATCAGGTCAAGATGGTTGACCTCAAAGCGCTGCATGAATCGCTGGGCTTGCGAGAGGTCGTCACCTTTATCCAGAGCGGGAATGTGGTCTTCCAGAGCGATGACGCCGATGTGGCCGATCTCCAAAGGCAGATTGCCGAGCGATTCGAGCAGCGGTTTGGCTTTCGCTCGGAGGTGATGGCGCGTACTGCCGCCGAGTTCGAGGCGATGATCGCGGCCAATCCGTTTCGGGATCAGCCGGAGAAAGCGGCCCAATGGGTGGTGGTGATGTTCCTGGCAGAGCGGCCCGACGCGAGCGCCCAGGAGGCGCTGCGCGCGGCGTATGCTGGTCCCGAAGAGGTTTACATTCTTGGCAAAGAAGTGTATCTCTATTATCCAGAGGGCATTGGGCGCTCGAAGCTGTCGGGGAGCTATCTGGAGAAGAAGCTGAAGACGCTGGGCACGGCGCGCAATTGGAATACCATCCTGCAATTGCAGGCGCTGCTCCAGCAGGCTGGCGACTGAAAGCCGCGCCCAGATGTTCTGGTTCTACCCAATAGTGGAGGCTGCCGCGTGGAGCGCCGCCGTCCCTGGCCGCGAACCGCTGGGGGGCAAACGTCCGGGCACGCGCCAGACCCCTCACCCCTGCCGGCATCTTGCCGGCGCTACAAGGATGCCCAACTCCGGGCGCGTGCGGCGACGCGCGCCAGACCCCACCCCTGCCGGCAAGATGCCGGCGGTACACAGAACCCCACCCCTGTCGGCAAGATGCCGGCGCTACAAGGGCGGCCCTCGCCCGCACTTTTGGTGGGAATCCAAATGTCCCATCTATTTGACGCCGAATGCAGCAATCGGGTATACTTACCTCAAGCGTTCTCCCGATGGGAGTTCTTGCGGGCGGGCGCTCAGCACATTTCCAGCAGAGAACGGTTGATGCGGCAAGTGTCAAAACCACTCACCGCATCATACCCCACGTCCTGAAAGGATCAGGAGATGGGATGGGCGTATTGTACCATTCGCATGGGTTGCAATCGCTTCAGGCCATCTTCTGACAGGCTGGGTCGGGTATGCCGGAGGTGCAGGGTGGGAAGCTGCCAGGGGTGAGGCATCCGCTTCATTCCTGGCGCTTCCTGTTCGCACGCAGCGGCAAGACACTCGGACTGCATGGGGAAGATGGCCGCTTTGTGTCTGGGGCGTGGTGTGCTGGTTGAGCATCACACACCTGCAAAGGAGCGAGAAACCCATGTCTGGAACATCGAAGGCATGCTGGCTGGCGTTTACCGATTGGCTGGAGGCGGGCGCGCCGGGTGTGCCGCCCGCTACGCTGCGGCTGGCCTATGGCGGGTCGGTCTGGCGGTTGCTGCCGCTGGCGCGGCAGAGCGCGGCGGCGGTTGGCCCCTGGCTGCTCGCCTTGCTGGCCGCGCGCCAGCGCGCCGGGCTGGTCGGGCTGGCAGGGATTGAGGCTGCACCCGCCGGGAGCGAGGCGTCAACCTGGCTGGCGAGCGACCTTCAGGCGCGGCCCCTCGGCGCGGCGGAGCAGGAGCGCCAGGTGGGCTGGGCGCAGTGGGCGCTGGAGGCCGAACTGCTGCGCGTGATCCGGCTGGTGGAGGCGTCGAGCGCGACGCTGCCTCGTCCTGGCTGGCTGGCGTGGGAGACGCGCTACTGGGCGCTGGCGGTGAGTCTGGCGCGGCTGGGCCAACTCTACGCCGAACTGGCACAGCGCGTGGAGGGCGATCCGAGCGACCGCTGGCTGCTGGCAGCCGAGCGTGTCTGGCTGTGCGCGACGCGCGCCGAGGGGCGGGCGGCCTGAGTCGCTCTCTGGAGGCAGGGTGCAACTCTTGCGCGCTGGACAAGGGCAGGCGCAGACGGGCTCCGCGCGCAAGGATTGACAGAATTGACAGAATTGCAGGAATTGCCAGAATTGCAGGGAATGTGTGCCGTTCCACTGAATGGAACAAGTAGGGGAAGGACAGACATTCAAGCAGGCTGGCGATTTGCCGCCGGGACGGCGGCGCTACGCAGCACGGATCGCCCCTAAAGCTGAACGTGCGCGCAGGCCCAGCGATGCTCCGCAAGGGACGGCGGCGCTGCATGCAGCGCCGCCGTCCCGCTGGCGAGCGATTTGCCGCCTAGAAGGGCGGCGCTACACGTGGTTTTCAGCCTAAGCGCCCGCGTCTCGCTTGCGCAGTTCGCAGCGCAGGATGGGCAGGCTGTGCCGCTCCCAGATGCGCTGGAAGCGGGATTTGACCGCTGGCTCGAAGCCGATCAGATACCGCTCGGCGTGGGTTTTGGCAAAGCGATCATCCGCCTCCAGTACGGCCAGCATCTCCAGAAAGAACGCCTGGTGATCGGTCATTACGCTGAGCGTGCCCCCTGGGACAAGCGCCGCGTGGATGGCATCCAGAAAGGCGGGGCTGACGATGCGGCGGCGCTGGAACCTGGGGCGCATGTTGGGGTCGGGAAAGTGGACGTAGACGCGCCGCAAAGCGCGTGGCGCCAGCAGGGGATACATCTGGGCGAAGTTAGCGTAGATGAAGCGGATATTGTCCAGGGCGAGCGCGGCGGCAATCTCCACCGCCTTTTGCAGCGGGCGGTACGAGAGATCGACGCCGACAAAGTTGACGGCTGGCGCTCTGGCAGCCAGAGCGCAGAGGAACTCTGCCGTGCCACAGCCGATCTCAAGCTCCAGCGGGGCGTCGTTGCCAAACTGGCAGACGGAAGAGAGACGCGGAAACTGCTCCGGGTGATAATAGAGGCTGCGCGAGTTGTAGCAGCGCAGGTATGTTCTGGCGTCCGCAGCGTTCAGTGGCTGCGGGCGGATATGGCGCGAAAGGGTTCTTCGAGACATGGTATTTCTTCTCCACTGGTTGCCCGCGTCCGGGCGCGCGGTGGCTCCCGGCATGCCACGCCCTGCCCCCCACCAGAGACGGCCCGGCTGGAAGCCGGGGGTACGGGGCTGCCCCGCGCCAGCACGGTGGCTGGCGCTACAGGCGGGAGAGCGGGCATGCAGACTGAAGATGGCGGGAGGGAACAATGGGCAGGGGAGAAGAGAAAGATCAGGATAGACAGGGTTCTCGCTCCTGGCGGCCAGTGTTCTTCCACATCGTCAGTTGGGAGTACCGGCGCCAGGATGAGGCAACGATCAGCTACCGATTGGCAGCGTAATAGCTGCTAATCGGTGATCGTCAGAGGGCAGCGCGAAGGCTGCCACACCTCATAGGTGGACCGATACGCTTAGCTGATCCAGTAGAAAATCACCACCGTCTGCGTTGACATCGGCAGCGGAACCCTCCTGAGAAGCAGTAAAAACTATGAGCGGACTTTCTGCCCATAGGCGATATAGAAGGGCAGAACCGCCTGGCCGGTGGGCTGGCTGAACTGCGCTTCGGTCATCTGGAACAGTGTATCATATTCCGCGCGGGTCTTGATGCCAGCGGCCACGACCGCCGCGCCCAGGGTTCTGCCGACGGCCAGGCAATCCTCGCCCGACATGACGCCGACGCGCCCGCCCCATTTGCCCATCGGGAACAAGATTTCACGCTGCTGCACCTGGCGGAGACCGGCCTGCTCCAGCAGATGGCCGGTGGTGCGCCCAATGGTAAAGTCAATGCCTCTAGTGCGGCAAAAGATGATCCAGGTGTTCCACAGTTGGGGATAGGGGTTCGTGGGTGTATCCTGGGGGACGCCACATTCGGCCAGTTCGACCCACCCGCCTGGACGAGTGACGCGGGCCAACTCGCTGACAACGAAGGGCCAGCGGTCCAGGGGGATAGCGGCAACGAGCAAGCGTTGGTGGACGAAATCAAAGCTGTTGTCGGCAAAGGGCAGCCCCTCAAGGACGTTGCCATTCACGAACATATAATTTTCTGGCTGGCGCACCAGCCCATAGCCCAGGGTAAACTTTTCGGTTGGCACCATGTCTACCCCAACGACGTTGGCTTTAGGGAACTGCTGGGCAAGCTCCATTGCCCAGCGTCCGGTGCCGCAGCCGACATCGAGAATGCTTAACGGCTCCTGAAGGGGCGCCAGGAAATTGGCCTGGAGGCCATACTTGAGGAGGAAATGTTGAAAGTCGAGCCGTTGAATTTCGCCGCTGTCTTTGGGCAGGGCATAGGGGATGGCGCTCATATAGCGGCGCCCATCAAAATAATTGAACTGAGCAGGCGCCCCTTCCAGGACGAGGTTTTTGGGGAGGGGTTGTTTTTTACGCTTCCAAAACCAGCGAGGCATAGAAACTCCTTTCCCTTGACATGCTACATCTCATGGCCGCCTGCTTTATTATGGCGTATCGTGTCAAGGGGTTGATCCGCCGCCAGGGACGGCCCGGCTAGAAGCCGGGGGTACACGGGCGCCGCCAGGACGGCCCGGCTGGAAGCCGGGGGTACAGGCGATCCGCCGCCAGGGACGGCCCGGCGAGCCGCCGGGGTACGAGGGACCCCGCCCCCGCCTTCCCTGGCGGCGGATCATGGTTAAGGATAGCCCAGGTTGGGGCGCTCCGCTGGCGTGGGCGTCGGGGACGGGTACTCCTCGGCGAGGCGCAGGGCTTCGGCGATGGCACGCTCAAGCTGAGCATCGACGCCGCGCGCGTAATCCTGCGGCGTGTAGTCTACGTCGATGGTCGGGTCCGTGCCGTAATTTTCGACGCCCCAGCCGACATCGCGGAACCAGAAGCTGAACTCCGGCTGGGTGGTGACGGTCCCATCGGCCAGGGGCAGATAGGGCGAGATGCCAATGACGCCGCCCCAGGTGCGCTTGCCGATCAGCGGTCCCAGCCCCATCATCTTGAAGGCATGCGAGAAGATGTCGCCGTCGGAGCCAGCGTTCTCGTTGGTGAGCGCCACCAGCTTGCCGCGCGGGGAGTTATAGAGATAGGGATTTGGCGGCGCCCAGCGCTGGAAATCATAGCCCAGCCGGGGGCGGGCCAGTTTCTCCAGCACCAGGCCGGAAACGGCCCCGCCACCATTCCAGCGCACATCGACGATCAGCGCCTCGTGGTCATATTCAGAGAGGTAGTAGCGGTGGAACTCGGCGTAGCCATCGCCCCACATGTCGGGGATATGCACATAGCCCACGCGGCCCCGCGTCGCCTCATGCACCTGGCGGCGGTTGCCCTCCACCCAATCGCGGTAGCGCGCGCCAAATTCATCGGCCAGGGCGCGGACGGTGACGCTGCGCGCTTCGCCGCCAGCGGCGGGCTGAAGGAGAACCTGCACCTCGCCCTCGGCCTGGTTCACCAGCAGTTGCTGTGGGCCACGCTCCGGGGTGACGCGCTGGCCGTTGATCGCCAGCACGGCGTCGCCGACAGCGGCATTGACGCCCGGCGCGAGGAGCGGCGAGGTGGCTTTCGCATCCCAGGGGTCGCCGCGCACGATGCGCGCGACGCGATACAGCCCGGCGTCGGCATCGAAGCGCCAATCCACGCCCAGGAAGCCCTGGCGGTATTCGGGATGGGGGCGATACTCGCCGCCCATCTCGTAGGCGTGCGAGGAGCCAAGCTCGCCCTGCATCTCCCAGAGCAGGTCCGAAAGCTCGCCGCGCGATGCGACGCGATCTACCAGCGGGGCATAGCGCGCGTAGACCGCCTGCCAGGCCACGCCGCCCATATCGGCGATCCAGAACTGCTCGCGTTGCAGGCGCCAGGCTTCGCCGAGCATCTGCCGCCATTCCGCGCCGGGGCGCAGCGAGACTTTGACGCGCTCCAGATCGAGCCAGCCTGATTCGCGGCCAGGCTTCTCAGCGGCGGGCGCGGGCAGTTCTGGCGGCTTTTCGCCTGCCTGGAGGACGCGCAGCCGCTCATTGCTGACATAGAGCAGCGTCTTGCCGTCGGCGGAGACACTGAAATGGGCGACCTCCCCGGCGATCTGCTCTTGCTTGCGCTTCCTGAAGTCATAGAACTCCAGGGAGCCGTTCGACTTTGGGCCTGAGTCGAGCGCGCCGCCATCGCGCAGCCCCTCCAAAGGGTAGGAGGAAAAGAGCGCGCCGTCGCGTGTGCCAAGCACCTGACCATAGCGCCCCTCCGCGACGGGGAAGGCGACGACGGGGTCGGTGATGCCGTCGAGATCGATCTCGACGGGTGCCGGGGCCGCGTCCTTGCCGTCTTTCGCCTGCTTCTCGTCCTTCTGCTCGTCGGCTTCGTCGTCGGGCGCGGAGTCGGGCATGAAGGGGGAGCGCAGGTCTTTGCGCAGGGTGATGAGATAGGGGCGCATGCCCTTGGGGAAGCTGAACTCGAAGTGCATCGTGTCCGGGACCGGATTGAAGTCGCGGGCGCTCAAGAAGTAGAGGTAGCGCCCGGCGGGATCGAAGGCCGGTCTGGTATCGCGGCGCACGGCGTCTGTCACCTGATAGGTTGCGCCGCTCTCGACGCGGCAGAGCTTGATGACCATCTGCTGCGCGCTGAGCGCCTGCTCATAGGCCACCCAGCGACCATCAGGCGACCAGGCGAGGCCATTGACCAGATCGCTATCTTCGATGCGGCCATACTCGCTGCGGTCCAGCACGCGCAGCGTTTCTGCCGCCAGGTCCGCCAGCAGCACCTCGTTGCGATGATTCATCAGGGCAACGTGATCGCCGACCGGCGCGGCGCGCAGGGCGGTCACATGGCCGATGTCTAGCTGATCCAGGGTGCGCGCGGGCGTCGAGCTATCGGCGCTGAAGACGACCAGGCGTGGCTCGCTGCCGTCGTCGCTCACTGCCACCAGGCGTTTGCCTTCGGCCAGCCAGGTGAGCAGGCGATAGCGCGTGCCATCGATCTCGCCATGCTGGATGACCGCGCCCTCCCAGTTGCTCATGCTGAAGGCTTTGCCGCGCGTGGTGAGCGCGACTGCCCGGCCTTTGGGATGCAGGCTCTGTGAGTCCATGAACCTGGCGGCGGAGACAAACTTGCGCGCCCGCTGCGCTTGCGATCCCGCCAGGTCAACCTCCAGGTGTGTTTCGCGGTTGCTAGCGGGGTCCAGGACGAAGAGGTCGCCGCCCGCGTGATAGACGCACAGGCGCCCGTCGGTGGCAAGATTGCGGGCATAGAAGGTGTCCTGCTGGCTGTGGCGGCGCAGGTCTGCCCCGCTGGGCAGGCAGGAATAGACGTTGCCGAGGCCCTCGTGGTCCGAGATGAAAAAGACGCGCGCGCCGATCCAGCAGGGGGCGGAAATATTCCCGTTGATGTCGAGCAGGCGGCGGAACTCGCCGCTGCCCTCCACGTCGATCCACAGGTAGCCAGCGGTGCCGCCGCGATAGCGTTTCCAGAAGGCCGGTTCGCCAATATTCCGCCCCAGGACGACGGCGCCGCCGGGGCCAAAGGCGATGGCATTGGCGACGCCATAGGGCAGCCAGGTTGGCTCGCCGCCCTGGGGCGCGACGCCAAAGAGCATGCGCCAGCGCGGCGAGGGCAGCCCGGCAGAACTGGCATAGAGGATCGCCGAGCCGTCGGGCTGCCAGCCGACGACCTGACAGCGCCCGCCCTGATAGGTCAGGCGGCGGGCGGGGCCGCCATCGGCGGGCATGAGATAGACCTCTTCCTGGCCCTCCTCGCTGCCGTTAAAGGCAATCTGCCGCCCATCAGGCGAGAAGCGCGCCCTGGTGGCGGCGGCCACGCCTGCGGTCAGCCGTTCGGCGCGGCCCCCGGCGACGGAGACGCGCCAGAGGTCATCTTCGGCGGTAAACACGATCTGATCGCCAGAGATCGTTGGGAAGCGCAGATAGCCGGTAGTTCCCATGAAGACTCCTTACTGTACCTGGCTGTGCCAGCCAGCGCGTTGTACACCTCTGCTCATCTTTCTGTATTATAATCGGTGCTGCTGAGAACGGCCACCCCGTCCACTTTTGGGAAGAGTTGCTCCCAGAGCGCGGGTCCAAATCGTGCTGCTCTGAAACAGAAGGCGAGGTCTCTCTGACCTCTGGGAGACCCTGGATGCCATCGCTTGCTTGATATGATCTGCTGTCACCTGCTGATAACGAGACGCTACCGCGTATGGCATGTTTCTGTGCTATGTCATCCGATAGGAGCAGGGGCCGACGAAACCGGAGCCAGGCCATTCGCTCACGCTCCCACCTGGCCTGTCGCGTGCCTGAAGTTGAACACGTATCGTGAGTGCCAGGTGGTGTCCCCTAGATCGGAGGAGAGCATGTTCGATCTTGATCTAAGCAAACCCGACTTCGTTTCAGACGAAGACATACGCGACCAACTGACGGACCCTCAGATATTGTTATCAGAGCTGAGCCAGCTTCGCAAGGAGGTCGTTCAGGAAAGCGAGAAGCTTTCCGCGCAGTGGCGCTCAACGATCCAACGCCCTTCCTTTTGGATCAGCGCCCAAAACCTGGCAGCCTACCTGGCCTTGCGCAAGCGCGACTTACGCCCCCTGCAAATTGCGCTCATGCCCTGGGGTCTTTCCTCGCTGGGCCGGAGCGAGTCTCGTGTCCTGGCGACGCTGGATGCCGTCATCGCCACCCTTACTGCCATTCTTCAGGAGGACAAGGCGCACCTGCCCCCTCATCCTTCGCTGAGTACCTTTTTCCAGGGTGAACACCAACTCAGGGCCAACGTCGAAGCTTTGTTCGGTCCTTCCGCTTCCCGTCGGCGTGTGCGCATCATGGTCACGCTCTCCAGCGAAGCAGCAGAAGACTACGAGTTTCTGCGCGATCTGGTGCAACGGGGGATGGACTGCGCGCGCATCAATTGCGCCCATGACAGCCCCGCGCAGTGGGAAGCGATGATCGCCCACGTGCGAAGCGCCGAGCAGGAAACCGGGCGGACCTGTAAAGTGTTGATGGACCTGGGCGGACCCAAAGCGCGAACCGGGCAGGTTGTCCTCCCGGAACCACACCAGCGTCTGTTTCCAGGAGATCACTTCTTGCTGACACGCGCCCCGCTCGCGGATACGAGGCGCTTCCCGATTCAGGCGGTCTGTCAGCTTCCCGAGGCGCTTGAACAGTTGCCGGTTGGGGCAGAGGTCTGGGTTGACGAGGGGAAGCTAGGCGCCAGGGTAGAAGCCCAACTCCCCGAAGGGTTACTGGTGCGCGTGACCCACGCGCGGCCAAAGGGGGAACGCCTGCGCGCAGAGAAGGGTCTCAATTTCCCTGGGACGCAATTGCACATCAGCCCTTTAACGGAAAAAGACCTCCATGACCTGGACTTTGTTGCCCAGCATGCTGATATTGTCGGCTATTCCTTTGTGCAGGAAGCGGCAGATATTGACCGCTTACAACAGGAGTTACGCCAGCGGCTAGGAGCGTCACAGCCCCTCTTGCCTCTGATTGCCAAGATCGAAACGTCGCGCGCCGTGCAGCATCTTCCGGCATTGATTGTGCAGGCTGCGGGAAAGCAGCCGCTGGGGGTAATGATTGCTCGCGGCGACCTGGCGATTGAGATTGGCTATGAGCGCCTGGCAGAGGTGCAGGAAGAACTCCTGTGGGTCTGCGAGGCGGCGCATATTCCCGTCATCTGGGCTACGCAGGTGCTGGAAAATTTCGTCAGAAAAGGCACGCCTTCCCGCGCCGAGATGACCGATGCCGCGATGGCTGAGCGCGCCGAATGTGTCATGCTCAACAAGGGACCGTATGTGGCAGAGGCGGTCACCATTCTCGATCATGTACTCACACGCATGCAAGAGCATCAGGTCAAGAAAACGTCCCAATTGCGCGCGCTGCACATGTGGCAACAAGAACAGCAGCAGCATGACCAGGGGTAAGAGCCTCTCGATGGGTCCTTATGGTTCATTCGACTAGCCCTCATACACGCAACGGCACTGGCTGGTTCGCCAGTTGCCAGGAAGGCGCCTGCGCGCTGGCACACTCCTGAGGAGGAATACCATGTCACGCAAAGATGCAGCCTATGATCAGGCGATACAAGAAACAGGGGCGGAAAAAACCTTTGACCAGTCAGGACAGGAAGAATTGTCCAAACGCGCCGCTACCTTTCTGGACTGGCGGGACGCCGTCCTGACCAACGAAGATGTCGAGGCCGTTCACAAGATGCGGGTGGCCTCTCGCCGTCTGCGTGCCACGCTAGACGCCTATCATCCCGTCTGCCAGGGCAAGCCGTTCAAAAACGCCTATCGAACTGTGAAAAAAACTGCTCACCTGTTAGGCGCGGCGCGTGATACGGATGTCATGCTCCAGGAGGTGGCAAGGCTCATGGAGGAGGCGCCCGATGAAGAAGAGGCCGGACTGCACTGGCTGAGAGAGCGACTGAGCAACTATCGGCAGGAATGCCAGCAGAAACTCGAAGCGTTCCTGCCCCATCTGGACGAACATGCCTTTTTGGAAACCATTGCATCTGCCCTGCCCAATGCCTCAACGTCCGAGAAGAAAGCGAAACCTGATTCGGCACTGGACCCCCAGGCTCCAATCGGACAATCTAGCAGGCAGATTGCCTGCCAAAAAGTTGATGAACTGTCTGGCTGGAGTGATGCAGTGGAGCAGCCCTATGCCGTTCGAGAACTGCATCGCCTGCGCATCGCGGCAAAGCGGCTGCGCTACACGCTGGAAATCTTCGCGCCATTCTTACCGGATGAATGCCAGCCTGTGGTGAAAGAGCTAGAGCAGATTCAGGAAGAACTGGGGCAACTGCATGATCGTGATGTCATAATCGGGCTTTTGCGGCTGTGTTTGGGGAGCCTGGAGCATCCTATCGCCCCCAAGGCGCTCGCTGATGGAGCGACCAAGCAGAGCAAGCCAAAGCCATTCCTGCCTACGGCTCTGGTGCGGCAACTCATCAATCCCTCCGGGGATTTTTCGGCTGAGCAACGCTACGGTTTAGAGCAGTTGCTGAGCCAGCAGCAGCCCATGCGTAAGGAAGCGTACAACGCCTTTCGCCAGCATTGGGATCACCTGAAGGAGCGCGATACGTGGCGGCGCCTGCTCGCGTTGTTGGAACAGGAACCGGCAACGGCATGAGCCAGGGAGTTGCCACGCATGCTATGCTAGGTGGAGGAAATTGACATCAACCTGGAGGGCCGCGCTATGTCACAGGCAGGAGCAGAGGGGCTGGGGTCGGTGGGGGCGCTCTGGCGCTATCCGGTCAAGTCTATGCGGGGGGAGCAGATCGAGGCTGCCGAGGTGACGGCGCGGGGCGTGGTCGGTGATCGCGGCTACGCGCTGGTGGACCTGCTCAGCGGGAAGGTTGCCAGCGCCAAGCATCCGCGCAAGTGGGGCAAGCTTTTCGAGTTCCAGGCGGCTTACAGTGAGCCGCCGCAGCGCGAGGGTCCGCTGCCGCCCGCGCGCATCACGCTCCCCGATGGCCGGGCGATTACCAGCGATCAGCGCGATGCAAACCACCTGATCTCTGAGGCGCTGGGGCGCGAGGTGATGCTGATGAGTACGCCGCCGCCAGACGCCAGCTATGAGGAATACTGGCCGGACATCGAGGGCATGCCCTATCGCCAGGTGATCACCGAGGAGGAGTTGGGCGGCGGCACGATGGCCGGCCTGTTTTTCGATGGCGCAGTGATTCATGTGCTGACGACGGCCACGCTCAAGGGGCTGCAAGCGGCGTATCCAGAGGGGCGCTTCGAGGTCCAACGCTTTCGGCCCAACATCGTGGTGCAAAGCGCCGAGGATGCGGAGGGCTTCAGCGAGAGCGCCTGGCTGGACCACACGCTGGCGCTGGGCGACGAGGTGCGACTGGAGGTGATCGCTCCCTGCATCCGCTGCGTGATGACGACGCTGGCCCAGGGATTGCTGCCCGCTGACCCCGGCATCCTGCGGACCATCGCGCGGCAGAATCGCGTGCCCTTCTCTGGCTATGGCGCGCTGCCCTGCGCGGGGGTGTATGCCAGCGTGGCGCGGGGGGGCGTCATTCACTCTGGTGATTCCGTCAGGTTCGCCTGAGCCTGGCGTTATTCACAGGGCGTTGTTTGTTTTGTGAGCATGAGGTAGTACGCGCAGAAAGGAAGTGGTGATGTACACCGCGGTCCGGCACTACTCGATCAAGTCGGGGTCGTTTGGTGAGATCAAACAGCGTATTGATGGATTCGTGGACATTGTCAGCAAGGTGTCAGGCTTTGTAGGCTACTATTTCGTGAACAGCGGCAACAACACGGTGGTGACGGTCAGCATCTTCGAGAGCCAGGCGGGGGCCGATGAATCGACCAGGGCGGCGGCGGAGTGGGTCAAGGCCAATCTCGCGGGATTCATGGAGGGTCCGCCAACCGTCATGGCCGGTGAGGTAGTTGCTCACGCGGGCAAATAATCCAGCACCACGCGCCAAAAGCAGGCCATCGCTGTGTCAGCGGTGGCCCTTTTCTGGCTTGCGGGATGGCTTCTGGCGCGAGTACACTGGAGAGCAACGCTGTGTCCCTGGCGGCGCGGCAGCCCGCCCCCACCCCAGGACGGCCCGGCTAGCAGCCGGGGGTACGGAAGAGTGCCCGGCGAGCCGCCGGGGGTACAGGCGGAGCGGCGGCAGAGATGGCGGAGGTACGAGGAAACTCATATGAGATAAGGAGTAACCACCTATGGAGTATCGGGCGCTGGGACGAACCGGCTGGAAGATTTCGACGATTGGCTTTGGCGCCTGGGGCATCGGCGGCGATGTCTGGGGGCCAACGGATGACGCGACCTCGCTGGCGGCGCTGCGCAAGGCGCTCGATCTGGGCGTCAATTTCATTGATACTGCCGATGTTTACGGCGGCGGGCACTCGGAGCAACTGGTGGGGCAGGTCCGCCGGGAGCGCGGCGAAGGGATCATCGTTGCCACCAAGGCCGGGCGGCGGCTCCCCAAACAAATCGCTGCCGACTACAACCGCCAGAATCTGACGGGCTTTGTGGAGGACAGCCTGCGCCATCTTCAGATGGAGGCGATAGACCTGCTGCAACTGCACTGCCCGCCCTCGGAGGTCTACGACCAGGATGAGGTTTTTGGCATTCTGGACGACCTGGTCGCGCAAGGCAAGCTGCGCTATTACGGCGTGAGCGTGGAGCGCGTGGACGAGGCGCTGCGAGCGATCAGGCATCCCAACGTGCAGAGCGTGCAGATCATTTTCAACATGTTCCGGCTGAAACCGGCAGAGCAATTTTTTGCCGCCGCGCGCGAGCGGCAGGTGGGCATTCTGGCGCGTGTGCCGCTGGCGAGCGGTCTGCTGACCGGCAAGTTTCGGCCCGATACACAGTTCCTGCCGCAAGATCATCGCACCTTCAACCGGCACGGCGAGGCGTTCGACGAGGGCGAAACGTTCTCCGGCGTGGCCTATGACACGGGGCTGCGCGCCGTTGAGGAACTTCGCAAGCTGACACCGGAGGGGATGACGATGGCGCAGTTTGCCCTGCGCTGGATCACGATGTTCCCCGAGGTGACGACAACCATCCCCGGCGCGAAGAACCCGCAGCAGGCGGAAGACAACGCCCGCGCCGGATCGCTGCCGCCGCTGAGCGAGGCGACGATGCAGGGCGTGCGCGCCGTCTACGATCAGTATATCCGCCTGCTGGTGCAGAGCCGCTGGTAGCGCCTTCTCCTGAATCTCGATTGGCCGAAACGCGACTCCAGTCGCATCTCATCGCGTCTCCAGGCGGATGCTTTTGCGCTCCTTTCCAGCTATGCTTGGTCTTAGAAAGTTACTTCCACAGCGCGGAAGGCGCCATCTGGCAAAGGAGCGAGAGCTATGCGAAAGCACTCAGCACAGGAAAATATTGCCGCTCAGGGGAGTCTTCCCCTGACATCGCAAGGATTCAGAGGTATTCCCTGGTGGGTATCTCTCGTGGTGATCCTTGGGGCAGCCTTGACCGTAACCGGCGCTGTAATCAGTAAGGTTGACCCTACCCTTCTGACGGGTGGCAACCCGATGAACGATGCAGCGCGGGTCTATGCAGACTATCTGTTTGCGCGCAACCTTGCGGTAGCTGTGATGTTGCTGCTGCTCCTGGCGGTGCGGGCACGGCGGATGCTGGCCGGGTTCATGGCGCTGGCCGCGCTCATTCAGGTGGTGGACATTCTCGATGACCTGACTCGTGGGGCGTTTGTCCTCGTTCCTGGCTTGATAGTATTTGCCATCGTGTTTCTGCTGGGAGCGTCACAGTTGTTCGGGCATGCCATCTGGCGGCTGGATGCCTGGCGCGAGTGAGCAAGGCATGGATGCTGCTGCCCTTTTGAGAGAATCTGCCTCCCTGTCCAACTCGGTGGCCCTCGTTCGTTAGCCAGGATAGCAACGGAAATTGCTGACGAACGAGGGCCACATGCGCATGACTGACCTGCCTGTTTCCAGGCTCACCGACCTCTCGCCAGAGGCGTTTACGGCGCTGCTGGATCGCTGCCAGTTGGCGCTGTTCGGCTTCGTGCGGGGGATCGTTGGGGACGAGGAGCAGGCCCGCGATCTGATGCAGGATGCGTTTTACGACGCCTGGCGCACGGCGCAGCGCGACCTCCCGCCGTTTGATGGAAGCAGCGACGAGGCGGGGATGCGGCGATGGCTGTTTCACGCCGCCTATAACCGCGCGATCTCCGCGCTGCGCAGGCGTCGGCTGATCCAATGGCTGCCGCTAGAGAGCGTCACGCTACCGATGACGTTTGAGGACCAGTTTGCCGAGGGGCAGGCGGTGCGGACGGCACTGGCGCGGCTGGCGCCTGCCGACGCCGCCTGCCTTTTGCTCATCGTCGTGCAGGGCTTTACCGCTGCCGAGGTGGGCCAGATTATCGGCGCGTCGCCGCAGGCCGTCGCCAAACGCTTTTCGCGCGCGAAGCAGCGTCTGCGCGACGCCTATCTTGCCGAAAATCCCCGCCCAGAAGGGAGGGCGCAATCATGAGCCAGAACGATCCGATCCCACCCACCTGCGCGGCGTTCGCGCCGCTGCTGCCGCTGGTCGGGCGCGACCTGCTGGCCGAGGCCGAGGCCGTGCGGCTGCGCGCCCATCTGGCAGGCTGCGCCCATTGCCGGGCAGAGCTTGCCATCTACGATGAGGTGGAAACGGCGCTGCGCCGCAGCTTTGCGCCGCGCCTGGGGGCCAGCCCACCGTTCACCAGGGAGGAATTGATGCAGACCCTCGATCACGATACGGATCAACCGATAGACCACCCCACGCCTTCAGCGCCGCTCCCAGCGCCCGCCGCGCCGCCGCGCCGATCACGGCGGCTGCTAGCCGTGATTCCGGCGCTGGCAGCCATCCTGGCAATCGTGGTTATTGCGGCCACGCTGTTTGCCGCGCGCGGGCACAAGACGCCAGGGACGGGCAGCCCGAACACCGCCACGCCACAGCGTGGCTCGCAGACCTGGCTGACCTCCGTCTCGATGGTTTCGCAGACGGAGGGCTGGGCGGTTGGGAATAAGCCGCGCAGCACAACGAATCCTGATCCCACGACTGGCGCGGCAGACGAGAATGCTGTCGAGCCAGTGATCCTCCATTATCAAAATGGGCGCTGGAGCCTGGCGCAGTTGCCTCCTGACATTAACCCATATAATCTCGATATGACGCTCTACGGCATCTCAATGGTGTCGGCGGCGGAGGGCTGGGCCATCGGCAGCACCCTGCTGCCAGCGTATCCCCATACGATTGTTGATGGCATCACCTTCGGCGTCCTGCTGCACTACACAGGCGGTAGATGGATTATGGTGAATCTGCCAGGGAAGCAGAATTATCCGCCAACAGCATTTGCCAGCATCGCCATGCGCTCGGCGAGCGATGGCTGGGCGGTTGGCAACGGTGTCTTTCACTACGACGGCGCGGCCTGGACGGAGGTCCACGACCTGGCCTTCGCGTCGCTGGCGCTGCAAACAGTGGCTGTCGCGCCGGATGGCGAGGTCTGGATCGCGGGAATAGATACGAGTAAACCAGGCTTCGATGGGGATGATCTGGCGGTCATCCTGCATTACAATGGCAAGACCTGGGCGCGCCAGCAGACGAAGCTCGCCAATGACCGGATTTTCGGGCTGGCGTCGGTTTCCTCCAGCGAGGGCTGGGCCGTCGGATACACGCCAAATGGAACTGGACCACACCCCTCCGGGCCGCAGAAGGCGCTCATCGCGCAGTATCACAACGGCGTCTGGCAGGAGCAAAGCACGGTCGCCGGTCCTTCTAGCGATACCTTCTTCCACCTCTCGGCAGTGGCGATGACTTCCACCAGCGAGGGCTGGGCCGTCGGGAATGAGGGGACGATCCTGCATTATTATAACGGCGCGTGGTCGCAGGCACACAGCCCGACAATCCAGACGCTGCTCAGCATAGCAATGGTTTCGCCAAACGAGGGCTGGGCCGTCGGCGCGCAGGGGACGATCCTGCATTACCTCAACGGCGTCTGGAACGTATACCAGGCATGACGCCTTATTCGGCACTCTTGCTCAGTGCAGGATCAAATCGCGGCGGGCGAGCAGGAAGTCAGCGGCAAGGGTGAGGGCGAGGAGATAGAGCGCCTCGACGAGCAGCGGCCAGAGGACGCCGACCATGCCAAGGGCGGGCGTCGTGCCCAGGCCAATGCTGGTGGCAAGGGGCAGGAGCGGCAGGCGGATGACGGAGAGCAGCGTCGCCTGCCAGTCTACGCCTGGCAGGGGCGCGAAGGCGAGGACCAGCCAGAGCAGGAAGAAGATGCGGATCAGGCGCGTCGCCATCGGCGAGGAGAGCGCGACGGTGAGCGCGCAGATCACCAGGGTGTTGGCGAGCAGGCCCAGCGAGCCGAGCAGGAGGTCTGCGGCCTGCGGGCTGATGATCTTTCTGAAGACCAGGGCCAGCGCCAGCAGGAGCAGATAGAGCGGGAGGCGCAGCGCGCCGGTTGCCAGGATCAGCCCGCGCGTGCAGGGCACGCGCGAGGAGAGCCGGGCCAGCGGGAGATAGACGCGGGCGCTCATGGCGCGGTGGGCCATGATGGCCGTGCCGACGAGCGCCAGGATACCCATGCCGATACCAGCGGTGCTGAAGAAATAATCTTCTGTGCCGGGATAGGTCCAGAAGACGGCAAAGAAGGCCAGCACAAAGACGACCTCACCCCAGAGCCAACCGCTGCGCAGATAGCTGCGCAAGGTGAAGCGGGCGAAGGTCACAGCGGGCAGGCGCCAGAACGCGCTGAGCGGCCCGGCGCGCTCCGCTATTGGAGTATTGGGCATATCTTGTTCTGAGACAATGCTGGTATTCATCAATGATCCTTCCTGTCGGGGGCTGGCGGATAAATTCGCGCCTGGAGGGCCAAGGCCCGCCAAGCCTGCCTGCGCAGGCTCCCCACCCCACCCCCAAGATACGATACCCGTCTTCGTCCCAGGCCGCGCAGGCGGCCTTTGCGGCGCAGCCTCCAGGCGCGGCCTTCAGCCGCCAGCCCCCGGCAGACCGCCAGCCTCCGGCTCATCGGCTGGATATTCCCACTCCGGCTTGAGCGTGCCAAGGGCGTGATGCTCGCGCTGATGCAGGATATAATTGGTCACTTCCCTGATTTGATGCAAACTCACCGAAAAGGCGGCATAAGCGCCTTGCCATTTGAAGAAACCGCCAGTCGGGGCTCACACTTCCTGAGCGATGAAATGGGATGAAGCGCCCTTGACCTGCCCGACCAGATAGGCAATGGTCACGGTAGAGGGCAAGAAGACGAGCAAATGGAGATGGTCTTCTACCCCTCCCAGCGCAATAAGCCTGACGCCCAACTCCTCACATTTTGCCCCAATGGCCCGATAGACCCGCTCCTGAATGTGCCCTTGGAGCAAGGGTTGACGATCCCACGTTGCCCAGATCAGGTGAATACAGACAGCCACCCGTGTCCGCCGCATCGTTAGTCTCCTTCGCCCGACTTAACTCTGAGCCGATTATTATGAACATTGATTATTCCATTCAGTATTCGTCTTAGCCTGCGAAGGCAGGCTTTGTGGCGTAGCCTCCAGGCGCGGCCTTCAGCCGCCAGCCCCCTTCTCTCTTGGGGCTACCCGTATTCCCTCAGCGTGGTTCGGGTACGACAGCCTCTTCAGCGGCATTGGCGCGGGTGGCGCGAACATAGACCTCTTCGAGTGTCTGGGTGAGCGGGTTGAGCGCGTGGATGGGCACGTTGGCAGCCAGGAGGGCCGTCAGGACGGCGGGCTGCGCGGCGGCAGGGAGACGCAGGACGTTCTCGTGGGCTTCGATGACTTGCTCGCCAAGGTTCAGCGCGGCGGCAATCTCTTCGGCATGCAGATCGCCCGCCAGGGTGATCTCGACGAGATCGCGCTGGCGCAGCAGGCGTGAGACATCGCCGGAGAGGACCAGCCGTCCCTTGCGCAAGATGGCAACGGTGTCGCAGAGCGCCTCGACTTCGGCCATGTAGTGCGAGCAGAGCAGGAGGGTCTTGCCCTGGCGGCTCAGTTCGGCGATCATCCGGCGCAGTTCCCACTGGCTGCCCGCGTCGATGCCGCTCGTGACTTCATCCAAAATGAGCAGTTCGGGGTCGGTGAGCAGCGCCTGCCCAATCGCCAGGCGTTGCAGCATGCCCTTGGAGTAGCCGCCGACTTTGCGGTCCGCGACGGCGCGCAGGCCGACCTGCTCTAAGGCCGATTGCACGCGGGCCGCGTTCTCGCGGCCCCAGAAGCCGGAAAGCTCGGCAAAGTAGCGCAGATACTGGCGGCCTGTAAAACGCGGCTCGAAGAGGGGGCGCTCGTGGACGTAGCCGACGCGCGGGTGGGCGCGGGCGACGTTTGCTTCGCCCAGGACGCGCACCAGGCCGGACGTGGGATAGAGGAAGCCCAGCAGCAGGCGCACGAGGGTAGATTTGCCCGCGCCGTTTTCGCCTAGCAGGCCAAAAGCCGCGCCTCGCGGTACGGTCAGGGTGAGATCGTTGAGCGCGGCGATGTGCCCCTCGTAGACTTTGCTGAGGCCGACACACTCGATAGCAGGGCTTTCCTGATCTGGGGCCGCTGTTTGCTGCATGCACGTTTCTCCTTCCGGGCTACGCGCCTGGTCGTAGTATAGCATGCGGCGCCAGCAGTTTGGCAATGAATGCAAGCGTGAGCCGCCAGGGAAGCCGGGGGTACGCGGGGCGGCGCGGGTTAAAAGGGTATCCTCATCGCTCCTCCGGGGGTAGGTTGGGGTTGGCGCTGACGCCCGGCTCTATGGGGCCTGGTCCACCGCTCGATCCGGGCAGGATCGGTGGGGGCTTCGGGCTGGTGCCCGCGGCTTCCGCGCTCACGCCAGGTGGCGCTTTCCACTGGTCGTCCGCCAGGTCGTCTTTGGAGAGGCTGAGGGAGATGCCGTTGGCATCCTGGGCCTTGATGGCGGCGTAGGGTACGTAAAGTGTATGCTTGAAGAAGATGCCGCGCTCCATGACGAAATAGTCATCTTGCTTGGGCCACAGGCCGACCTCGCCGACCAGTTCCCCTTTGACATCATAGACAGGAGTAGTCGGGGCTGCTTCCGGCCTCGCCATGTTCTCCTTGTTATCCATATTGTTGGGCATCGCCACTCCTCCCTCGTTTTCCCCTCGCGGGGCGCATAACGGCTGCTTTTGCTTGTTCTCAGGCATGTTCTATGCCAGGCGAACCAATGCTAGCGATTGCCCAGCGGCTGCTCTGGAGGCGGCGAGATCGCATCTGGTTCTATCGGCGGCATGTCCGTTTCAGGAACGAGCGGCGAAGTGGTCGCGCTGGCTGCTTCTGCTACGCGCCGCCAGTTGGGGGTGCTTTCCATCGCTCGTGTTCCAGATCACCTTTCGACAGGCTCAGGTGAATGCCGTCCGCATCCTGGGAACGGATGGCGTTGTAGGGGACGTAGAGTTCTTGCTTGAAGGCCCAGCCTTTTTCGACCATGAAATAGTCTGCATCTTCCTGCCAGAGCGCAACCTTGCCCACCTTTTCGCCGTTGACATCGAAGACCAGCGTTTCAGGTGATTGCTCCTCCTCAAACTCCTTGATGTCCTCATTGATGCCCTGATTGTCCAGGGTATTCCACATTGGCTTCTCCTTTCTGGTTCGCCTCTGGTGGATCATTCAATCGGCGCTCCTGCGATACAGGCGGCATGTTCTGTGCCAATGCGCAAACCGGACAACACAGCAGCAGGCCAGAAGTGGCGGCACGGTGAAGGTGGTATAGAAGTTGCACCAGCAATGGTAGCCAGGGCTTTTTTGCCACGAACAGAAAGGATACCTATGAGCGACGACTACCGGAACACTGAACCGAAGAAAGACCTGGGCGCCCAGGGGACAGAGGATACGTTGAAGGGCAAGGCGACTGAACTGGGCGGAACGGTGCAGAAGAAGGCGGGCCAGCTTACCGGCAACCAGAGTCTGGCGAATGAGGGACGGGTAGACGAGGCGAAGGGTAACATACAATCTGGCGCGGGCAAGGTGGAGCGCAAAGCCGACGATGTACTGGACGATGTGGACATCCCATAGAGGGGTCTGCCCCTTCGCGGCGCCTCTTCTCCGTAATGGGGAAGGGGCGCCGCTGCTTTAGCGGCGGCGAATAAGCTGCGCCAGCGCGGTTGCCCAGGCCGCGAGAAAGAGCAGGAAGGGGGCAAAGAAGCCGTCGGTAAAGAAGTGTCCGACTGTGGGAAGCTGATCTGTTGCTATCCAGGCGATGAAAGGGGCCAGCCCCAGCAGCGGCAAGATCAGCAGGAAGGTATACATGAGGCCGCGCCCAAACAATCCCAGCCAGTGGCAGATGGGCAAGATGAGCAGCAGCAGCGCGGCAAAGGGCGTCAGCACGAGCAGCGCATCAAACCCGAAATCGCGCTTATTCAGGACATCAGCATATCCCTGTACCAGGACTGGGGCCGTCCTGGCATCGATGAGCGCCAGGGCGGTGATGACCATTGTCGCCAGGACGGCCAGAGCGCAGAGCATACCGATGATGTTTGCCAGCACGACGCGCCGCCGCCTGGGCCGGATTTGCTTGTCCGGGGGCGGCGAGACCATCGGCTGGGGCGGCGGGACAAGCGCCTGCGCGCCAGCAGCGACGGGCGGCGCGAACAGGGCGCTGGCCCCTCCTGCCGGGGCGGCGGCCCAGGGAGTTGGCGGCTCATAGGGAGGCGAGTAGGACGGCGGCCCGATGATGGTTGCAGCGGGCTGCATCGGCTGTTGGGGCAGCGACGGGGGCGTGTAGGGATAAGGCGGCGCAGGCGCGAGAGGGGGCGCGGCCACGAGGGTTGGTTGCAAGGCCGCCGGGTCGGGCAGAGCGACGGGAACGGGCGAGGCTTTGTTGCCTTTCACGCCGCGCTTGCTGCTGCTTGGCCTGGAAGCGGGCGGAGCAGAGACCGCACTGACGCTGAACCCGACGCCGCCGGGTAGGGCATCGAGCAACTCGCGCACGGATTGGAAGCGTTCTTCGGGCTTCTGGCGCATGGCGCGCATGACGGCCTGATCCGTCATGCGCGAGACCCTGGAATTGACCTGGCGCACGTCTGGCAGGCGCGCCACGCCGGAAGCGATGTCGGGGGCTTCGGGCGGGCAAACGCCAGTGAGCAGGTGATAGAGCGTGGAGCCGAGCGCGTAGACATCCGAGCGGACATCGGTGCCGCCGCGCGTGTATTGTTCCAGCGGGGAGTAGCCGCCAGAGACGGCGCGCGCCGCGCGGGTGGTTTTGCGCGAGCCGCCGGTCTGAAGCACCTTGGCGATACCAAAATCGACCAGCCAGGGGCGCCCATCTTTGGTGACGATGATATTGCCTGGCTTAATATCGCGGTGAATGATGGGGCGCTTCTGGCTGTGCAGATAGATGACGGCGTCGCAGATGGGGCGGAGCCAGGCCAGCACCTGATCTTCGGGCAGGGCGCCCAGGCGGTCTACGCGGTCTTCGAGGTTCTCGCCAGCTACATAGGCCATGACGAAGTAGGGGCGGCTGTTCCACTCAAACTGCTCGGCCACACGCGGCAGGTTGGGATGCTCCAGTGACATGAGCCATTTGGCTTCGCGGGTAAACTGGCGGCGCTCGGAGGTGGTAGAACTGAGGCTTTCCTTGAGGGCGAACTGATTGCCCAGGAAGACCATTTCATCTTCCACCAGATAGACGTTGCCGTAGCCGCCATAGCCCAGCAGTTTTTTGACGCGAAAGCGACCGTTCACCAGCGTTCCCATTGGCAGGCCCGCTGGTGTCTGACTGCTCGCCATAGGCTCATCCCCCCATCGCAATGAATCGGCGAATAAATTCGCCGCTAAGGGCCTGCGGCCACCAAGTCCCTCTTCAGGGACTTCCCCAGGCTGGCGGGCAACCTACCTTGCCCATATGGACACAATGCCCCATCTGGGGCGGGGAGTCCGCGCAGGCGGCCCTACGGGCAAGGCTGCTTGTTGGCGCTTGGCGCCCGCACTCTCGCAGCCTTACTTGGTGGCCGCAGGCCCCTAGACGCGGTTTTAACCGCCAGTCGCTGGCTCGGCCAGCAAGGCTTCGATGGCGCGCCGGGTTTGCTCGTAGCTGCCCTCACCTACATGAGTATAACGAATAACCCCGCGCCTGTCCACCAGATAGAAGGCGGGCCAGTAGCGGTTACGATAGGCCCGCCAGGTGCTGAAGTCGTTGTCCAGGACGACTGGATAGCGAATGCCAGTTTGCTGAACGACGGACTGCACATTTTTCAGTTCGCGCTCGTGGCGAAACTCCGGCGTATGCACGCCGACAACGACCAGGCCGCGCGACCCGTAGTCTTGATGCCATTGCAAGACAGCGGGCAAGACATTCTGGCAGTTTACACAATCAAACGTCCAGAACTCAATCAGCGTCACGTAGCCGCGCAGATCGGCCAGCCGGAAAGGCTGACAGTTCAGCCAGCCCGTCGCCTCCAATTCTGGAGCGGGCGTTCCGATGCCAACGCTTGGTCGTTTATAAGAAGGATCCAAGCTCATGCTGTTCAGCCTTTCCAGTGCGGTGTCTGCCTGGCGGCGCGATCAGGCCGCGCTGCCTTCCGGCAGCAGTTGGTTGATCTTGGCCGCCAGGATAAAGTCATTCTCCGAGAGTCCCTTGATGGAATGGGTGTAGAGGTCAATCCGCACCTGATTCCAGGAATGGATGCTCAGGTCTGGGTGATGGCCCTCCTGCTCGGCCAGGGCGCCTATCTTATTAACGAGCGCCAACGCTTCCTGGAAATTGGCAAGTTTGATGTTGCGGGTCAACTTGCCCTCTGCGTCTGTTGTCCAGCCGGGAACCTGCTGCATCATGGTGTGTACCTCCTCCGTTCGCAGAGGTGGCGTATCGCCCCGGCAGGGCACACAGCGCCGGGCAGCCAGCTCTGGCATGATGGTCTCCTTGTTTGTAACGCTGGCGGTTGAAACCGCGCCTACGGGCCTTCGGCCAAGAAACCCGCCTGCGCGGGTTAGGACGAAGCCCCACCGCCAGCCCTCCGCACCCATGCCCTGATGGAGCCATACCATGACCTCTCTCAGCGCGTGGGCTTCGAGCGCCGCCGCTGGCCGCCGGTATGGTGGACCGCAGACGACGATGGAGGAGCCTGCAACCCCTGTGCCGGGGAAGTTCCCGCTGCGCCGGACGCTCCCGACCCGCCCGGAGGCAGCGCGGGCAAGGATGCAGAGCCTGCGGCGCTGGCCGACTGCGATCCCGATGAGCCGCTGGCAGATGGCGCAGCGGTCTCTGGCAAGATGGCGGTGGCTGGCGCGGGCAGGGCAGCGGGTTTGCTGGCCGATGCTGCTGAGGCGCTGGCGGACGCCGCGCTGGCCGCTGCGAGCGCTGGCACAGGCGCAGGACGCTTGATCGCTGGCGCGGCTGCCTGCGACGACGCGGGCAGCGGCGTGGCTGGCAATGGATGCGCTACAAAGATCATCTGCTTGCTCTGCGCGGTCAGCTTGTCGCGCTCAAAGGAGCCATAGGCCGACTCCAGTTGCAGCCCCGCGGCGCGCAGCAGCAAGGCCATCTCCGGGCAGGTCAGGTAGCTGCCCTCGAAGGGAGCGACCATCTGGCGCGAGTGGCCGGCGTGGTCCCAGATTTCGTACTCATACTCCCCGCGCAGCTTTTGCCAGACAGGATCGACCTCCAGGCTTTGGTAGCAGTTGACCAGTTCGCTGGTGCGCGGATTATAGACGGATTTCAGAAAGCGCCGCTCGACCTTGATCGCCTCCCAGCGCGGCGGCTGCACCATGACGACGAGCTTGCCGGTTGGCTCCAGATGCTCGGCGACGCAGCGCAGGCATTTCTCCATCTCGTTGAGGTCGCGCAGTTCTTGCAGGACATTGAAGGGAGCGAGGATCAGGCGGAACTTGCGCCCGCCCAGTGCGAAGTTGGTAATGTCGCCCTCGACCCATTCGACATGCAGCTTGGAGGAAAGCTGCTCGGCTTTCATTCTGGCGCGCTGCAACATCAGCCGCGAGGTTTCCAGACCCGTTACGACCAGCCCGGTGCGCGCCAGTGGCAGGGTCACGCGCCCCGTGCCCGCGCCAAGCTCCAGCACTGGCCCGCCCACGGTGCGCGCCATCTCGACGCAGAAGCGCACATCCTCGGTGACATCCGCCGTGCGCAGATCGTAGAGTTCTGGCGCTTCTACCGGCGGCGGCGGCCCGGCAGGCTTCGCCCGGCGCCACACCCACAGCCGCGCCAGCAAGAAGGCCGCCAGGATGATGATGAGCAGGGCGGCGACACCTATCCCCACGATCAGCACGATCTGGGTGGTATCCAACAAAGAAAAGAGTCCAGTAGACCTAGCCAGCATCAGGCTCATAGCATTGCCTCCTTTGGTCGTGATCACGCGCGCACGCGCAGGCAGTACGCATCTCTTACCAGCAGTATAGCAGAGGCCGCTCGCCCCTGGCAAGTGCGCCTGAATGATCTCCCGCTTTCTGTATAGCAAGCGAGATACCAAAGTGCAGCAAGCCTGGCATATTCTGTGCAAAGCTGCTGGATGGGTGATTGCTAGCAGCAGGCGCTGCGCAAAGTCTCACACAGCCCTGAGAAGGAGGGGCCAACCTATGCAACAAGCATCAGATTATCCAGGACAGCAACTCGTCGGGAGAGAGTATGTGCCGCCGCCACCAGTTGTTTCTTATCAGCCACCTGTGGTGACATCGGCTTCAGGGATAGCCGCCCGATCGGCAGGAGATTGGGTGCGGTGGGGGCCAATCTGGGCTGGATTTATCACGGTCATCTCTGTGCTGGTTCTGCTCGGCGCGCTGGGCGCAGCCATTGAACTCTCGGTCTGGGGGACGAACAGCAACACGGCGTTCACGTATGGCTGGATCAGCTTTACGGGCTTTGTCGCCTATCTGCTGGGCGGCTGGATTGCCGTGCGGTCCAGCGGCGTGGCTGGCCTGGGCGCCAGCATGATGAACGGCGGGCTGGTCTGGGGGTTGTCCATTGTGGTGCTGCTGCTCCTGCTGTTCATCTCGGTGCTAGTGGGCATAGCAAGCGTGCTTGGCGCCATAGGGATTCCCTTCATTCTGACGCTGACCGCCCTGGGCCAAAAGCCGCAGCTTTTCTCAGGGGTTGATCCTCAGGCGGCGGCCTGGATTACGTTTATCGCGCTGGCCGTCGCCCTCCTGCTGGCCGTGTTCGGGGGTCTGATCGGCACGCGGCGTAGTCTGCGCGTGCGCTAGAACGTTGGTCACAAAGTGTGGCTGACGAGTCAACTCGCGGCTGGAGGCTGAGCCGCGAAGCCCACCTACGCGGGCTAAGACGACATGCGCCGCCCTGGCGCATCGCCAGGGCGTCTACGCGTGCCAGGGGCAGAGGGATGTGCTGATAATGGGGGTGAGGCCGTCAAGTTCCGGCAGTTCGAGATCATCGGCGAGACGCAGACGTATCCAATCTTCCAATACCTCGCGCAGTTGCGTTTTGCTGGCGGCGAGGGTCGGCGCGTTGGCCCAGACGCCCGGAAGGCCGGGAATGCGCCCAGCGATCGTGCCATCCGGCAAGGTTTCATAAGCCGCCTGGCGCATGGCTGCGGCTTGATAGTCATCGATGGTGACAAAGTCTTGCATGGGTGGTTCTTTCGCAGTAGTTGTTTATGTCTCCTCATTATGATTGTAGCATATCAAACGCCCTCTGTTTCTGGCAACCGGCAGCAAAAGGATATGCCAGCCATCCGCACACATAGGCTGATATAATGGCAGAAGTAACGACATTCTGAACTTTTCTTCATGTCGCCCATCAGGAGGAAATGCGTTATGAAAGCCGTGTTGTGCAAAGCCTATGGTCCGCCGGAAAGCCTGGTAGTCGAGGAGGTTGAGGCGCTGAAGCCAGGTAGAGGGCAGGCGGTGGTCAGCGTGAAGGCGTGCGGGGTGAACTTCCCGGATACGCTGATCATCCAGGGGCAGTATCAGTTCAAGCCGCCCATGCCGTTCTCGCCGGGCGCCGAGGTGGCGGGAGTGGTCAAGGAGGTCGGCGCGGGCGTGGAGAACGTGAAGCCAGGCGACCGGGTGATCGCGTTCCCTGGCTGGGGCGGCTTTGCCGAGGAGGTGATTGCCGAGGCCAATACGCTGATCCCAATGCCCGACAGCATGGACTTCAAGACCGCCTCGGCGCTGGTGATGACCTATGGCACCTGCATCCACGCGCTGAAGGATCGGGCGCAGATTCAACCTGGCGAGACGCTGCTGGTGTTGGGCGCGGCGGGCGGCATCGGGCTGTCGGCTATCGAGATCGGCAAGGCGCTGGGCGCCAAGGTGATCGCCGCCGCCTCCACCGAGGAGAAGCTGGCGGTCTGTCTCCAGCACGGCGCGGACGACGCGATCAATTATAGCAACGAAGACCTGCGCGAGCGCATCAAGGGGTTGACTGGCGGGCAGGGCGTGGATGTGATTGTGGACCCGGTGGGCGGCGCGTACTCCGAGCCTGCGCTGCGCAGCATGGCCTGGAACGGGCGCTTCCTGGTGATCGGCTTCACGGCAGGCGAGATTCCGCGCATCCCGCTGAATCTGCCGCTGCTCAAGGGCTGCTCGATTGTGGGCGTCTTCTGGGGCAGCTTTGTTGCCCGCGATCCGCAGCACAACCAGGAGAACCTGCGCGAACTGCTGGGCTGGCTGGAGGTGGGCAAGATCAGGCCGCGCATCTCGGCGACCTATCCGCTGGAGCGCGCGGCAGACGCGCTCAACGACATCACCCAGCGCAAGGTGACGGGCAAGGTGGTGCTGGTTCCGTAGCGGCCCTATTGGTAAATGCCCTACGCGCGTGAGCGGATTTTGCCCGTCTTCGCGAGCAGTTTGCCTGCCAGCATGAGCAGCACAGCCATTGGCAGCAGATCAAGCCGCTCCACAAGCGAACAGGTGTACACCATTTGTGTGCATTCGGCACGGGAGCAGACCGGCAAGTTGAAGACGCCGGAGGGAGGTGGAAGGCGCCTGAGCCTGGAGCCGCCTCTCGGCCAATGGTTCTTATTGATGGTACTCGTTCGTCCTTTTGGCCGCACATGACGCGCAAGCTCGTGAAAAGATACTGCGCGAGCTTGCGTGAATTGACAAGTTTTGAGGACTGTGATTATTTTTGGCAAATCACATCATGCGGTAGCAACCATACTAGAAAGAGATGCATATGGAAGACCAGTCTGCTGCTCAGCAGATAGATGCGATCATCAACAAGTATGATGATTGGCGGGGTGAGATGTTGTCACGGCTGCGCGCTTTGATCAAGCAAGCTGACCCTGCCTTCGTTGAAGAAGTAAAGTGGAAAAAGCCCTCAAGGCCCGAGGGAGTCCCCGTGTGGTCTCAGGATGGAATCCTCTGCGTGTGCGATACCCTCAAGAACGCCGTAAGGTTGACATTCCCAAAGGGTGCTCAGATGAAAGATC
>JBJKSJ010000448.1:0-8602 GCA_046704085.1 Ktedonobacterales bacterium
CTGCGGGCAATGGATGCCTGAGGGATGAGACGCTAGAGATTCCCGGTCACAACTGGCGCGCGCTGGCCTGCTCGACCGGGCTGTTTTCCTGTGCCCTCATCGCTGCGTATATACTGCTGGAAAGCCCGCTTTCCGGGGCCAGCCTGAATCCAGCGCGCAGTTTTGCCGCCGCGCTGCTGGCGCAGTTCTGGACGGCCCTCTGGGTCTACCTCCTCGCGCCGCCACTGGGCATGCTCTGCGCCGCGCAAGTCTATCTCTGGATCAAAGGCGAGCAAGGCGTCATCTGCGCCAATCTGCACCATCAGAACGACAACCGCTGCATCTTCCACTGCGGCTATCGCGCGCGAGCAAATCGGCAGGGAATGAAATTTGACGATTCAATCAAGTCTTCGTCTTAGCCTGCGCAGGCAGGCTTCGCGGCGTAGCCTTCAGGCGCGGATTTATCCGCCAGCCACCTTCTCACCCGCCGACGGCGGCAACCTCCGCTGGAGGGGCCATCGCTCCACCTGCCCAAGGCAAACAACAGGACCGTCGTCTGACGGTCCCCCTGTTCTTGCCCAGTGGCGCCTAGCGGATCAATCGCCGGCTGGCGTCTGCGCGGGCGCGTTTTGGGAAGCCTTATTCCGCTTCTTTCCGCGCGAGAGCCAGAAGAGGCCGCCGCCGATGCCCAGCACGACCAGGACGGCCAGCGCCACCTGCGGTGTGCCCAGCGGCAGGTTTGGCAGCCAGGACGGCGGGGCGTTCTTTTCGGCGCCATCCACAACAGCCATCGGCGGCGTGCCATAAGGAGCCAGCCGGATCACGCCCCTGGCGCTGACGCCCATATCGTAGGTCACAGTGCTGTCGGGCGCGTCCAGGCTGATGTAGGTCAGCCAGCCATCGGGCCGCACCCAACTCATGTTGCGGTCGGTCGAGAGGTCGTGATAGAGCGAGGCGTTCATCTGCTCCTGGAAGGCCACCTGCATGCCAGGCGCTCCGGGCACCTGGCTGCCAACGGCAGATTCGCCCATCACCGCGTTCATGTCGCTCGTGTTCAGCGGCTCGTCGGTCAGGAAGTAGAGATCGGCGTTGACCGTCTCGCCGTCGAGCGCCAGCACCTCCAGCGGCACCCAGGGATGCGCCGTCTTCATCGTAATCAGAATCGGCACGCCGTCGCCCGCAAGCTGGTGACGCGCCTGGGCAGCCGAGGTATCATATTTCGCCGCCATGAAGATCGGACTGCCTTTGGCGTAATCGATGAGATGCGCGCGCGTCTCGTCATTGATCGTGAAGCCATTGCCGACGACCCAATCGATCACCGCCTGCCCACTCCCACGTATGACCGTAATATTCAGCGCCTCGATCTGCACCTGTTGCAGCACATCAACCGGCGCGGCGGCTGACGCTGCAAACTCGACGCCCTGCGGCGCTGGGGGTTGCACCTCGCGGTTGAGCCGCTGCAACGTCCAGGCGCCGCCCTCCACGACACTGAGCGGCACGGCTGGAAGCGGGACGATCCAGCCAACGCTGGGCACATCGCCCTGGTAGGCAAAGCTGGTCAGATAATGCTCGATGCCATCGTGCCAGGCGATCAGGGTCGCGGCGCGGCTCAGCCGCACGTCGCCATCGGGCGCGATCAGCCCGCCGCAGGCAAAGACGGCAGGCGCCTGGGTCAGCAGCAAGCCCACCGCGATGACGGCGCTGGCGGCCACTTTCTTGAAGAGCGTCAACATGGGTACATCCTCCTCGGTGTAAAAACCTTGCGAACGATTTACCCCTACTGACGCTGCTCGTTCATAGAAAGTTCCCCCTCGTTGCCGCCAACACAAACCAGGGGGAACCCGATACAGCCACGCTGCGGAGCAGGAGCGTACCATCGGAGGAGCAACGCGCGTGACCCAGATGTGGTATGATCCGTGCGCGATCTAGGTCCAGAAGGAGGGCAATGCCATGCAGCCTGGCGCCGCACGACCACACCTGCTCGTCGTCGAAGATGATGAGGAACTCCAGGAGATCCTCCAGTCGGTCTTGAGCGATGAAGGCTATGAGGTGATAGTCGCCACCGCCTTGCCACGGGCGCTCGCGCTGCTGGAAGAACAGGTCTTTCAACTGATTATCACCGACCTCTTCGCTCAAACCGGCAGGGAGTCGTTGGATTCGATTGAGCCACTGCGCCAACGCGCTGCTCCTACACCCATCGCAGTGATCACCGGCTGGCTTGTTTCGGAGGAAGACATCCAGCAGCGTGGATTCGCCTGCTTGGTAAAGAAGCCCTTTGAGCTTGATGAGTTGCTGGCTTCAATTGCCGCCTGCCTCCAGGTGCGCCTCAGCCCAGAACAAGAGCGCCAGGCGGAGCTATTGCGGGCCTATTTCCAGGCGACAGAACAGCGCGACATAGAGCGCGTGCTAAGCCTCTGCGCCGAGGACATCATCTATCATCCTCCCGAAGCTGCCCCCTTTGCTCAGGCGCCCAGATACGTGGGCAAGAATGCCTATCGGACCTATCTGGAGGGCGCCTATCGCTACTATGCTGTGAGCCGCATTGAGAAGTTGGCGATCTATCCCCACCCCGAAGGGCTGGCGGTGCGCTATCTCTGGCAGTGGACGGCTCCTGATGGCAGTGTCCAGCAGACTTCTGCGAACATGCGCTTCTCCTTTGAGGGCAATGCCATTTGCCAGATCAGGTTTGAAGCCAGGAACGAAAAGGTCCGAAAACTCCTCGAAAAACACGCCAAAAAGAACGGCGAGGGCGGCCAGCGGGCTTCTTGATGTAGCCGTGTTCCTTACAGGCTGGGCGGTCCCTGGCGAATGCGCGCGCGATACTCCTCCAGGGAGTTCCGCGAGGCTTCGTATCTGCTGATTCTTGCCATCTTTTGTCAGCTATCTGCGGCCCATATAAAACGCGCAGCTCAACAACTTTTCGTCAATTTCGTCAATTTCGTCAATTCTTGCGCGCAGGCATGCTGGCATTTGATGTGTCGGTTGGCTTGCCAGGCGCTTCCTTGATGCGCACGCGGCGGAAGATGCCCCAGAGCGCCAGGTCTTGCGCGGCCTTGAGCGCCCCCGCGATGATGAAGGGCAGACCCAGCGCCAGCGCCGGTCCCTGCAAGAGCAGGCCGGAGAAGACCGGGCTGGTCGATGATCCCGCGCTGCGCGCCAGCGATGTGACGCTGGCCGAGGCGGTGCGCTCCTCCGGCGTAACCAGCGCCATCGTATACGCCTGGCGCGTGGGCACGTCCATCTGCGAGAGCAACTGGCGCGCCAGCAAAACGCCAGCCGCCAGCGGAAAGGTAGGCATTATGGCCACCAGCGCCAGCAGCACGTTCGAGGGCAGGTGGCTGAAGACCATCGTGTTGAGCAGGCCAAAGCGCCGCGCCAGCGCAGGCACGGCCAGAAACGAGAGCGCCGTGAGCGTGTTCGCCCCAAAAAAGAGCGCGGCCAGCGGAGCCAGCGGCACGCCAAAGCGCAGGTGAAAATAGAGCGCCATCAGGCTCTGCACAATCAGCCCGCCCGCCAGCGCGTCCAGGCTGAAGAGCGCGGAAAGCTTCAGCACGATAGTGCGCGATGCCCCCAGCGCCGGAACCAGCCGCCAGCGTTTCGCTATCGCTGGCGCGCTGCCCGCCGCCTCCACAGCGGGCGAAAGCCTGGCCGCCAGCAGGGCCACAACCAGCGCCAGCCCGGCGTAGACCCCAAACATCAGCCGGATGCCCGTGTCTACCGGCAAACCCGCCCGCGTCAGCAGGTCTGGCAGGCCCGCCGACAGCGCGCCCAGCGCCCCGGCAAACGAGGCGACCAGATTATAGCGCGCAAAGAGCGTCGTCCGGCGCTCGGTGCCGCCATGCTGGGCCAGCATAGCCTGCTCGATGGGCAGAAAGGGCGCGGTCTCCGAGGCGGTTGTGCCCAGCGTGCCAAAGAACGCGGCGACGAGCAGGACCGGATAGAGGCGAATCAGCCCGAAGACCGCGCCAGTGGCGGCCATCAGCAGCGCCAGCCCCACCAGCGTGCGGCGGCGTCCCCAACGGTCCGCCAGGATGCCGATCAGATACGTTCCCACGAAATCGCCTGCCAGCGAGACAGTGATGATGCCGCCAATCGCGGCAGGCGAAAGGCCCGCCCTGCTGAGCGCCACGCCCAGCAGCACGGCCAGCAGGCCATAGGCGAACGAGCGCAGCCCCCGCGCGGCGGTGATGCGCCAGACATCGCTGATGTGGCGCGGGCGGCTAGCCCTGCCTGGTGGCCTGCTGGCAATAGGCGTAGAGCGCATCGTAGACAATAAACTCGTGTTCCAGAATCTCGTGGTCGTCAGTAAAACCCAGATGCCGGAAGCCCTCCGCGATGGCTTGCAGTCCCGGCCCCTCTGGCCGGTTCCAGAGCGTGTTGTCCGTATCGGCGGCATTGACGATCTGGCCCAGCAGCGCCAGCGCCGGGTCTTTCAGTAATTCATATTTCTTCAAGATCGCCTCGAACGAACATTCTTTGCCCTGATGGCCGAGTTCCACCCCCTTCACATCAAATGGTGTCGCGCCCTCTCTGGCGGCCACCTCCATCACCAGATCGGCAGGCACAAACAGAAACTCGGCCTCCTGGTCCACAAACCTCTGAATGAGCCAGGGACAGGCTACCCGGTCCACCTTGACCCGCTCGCGCGTGATCCACTTCATAGTGCTTTGCTCCCTTTCCTTAGAGTTCTTCTTCCGTTTCGCTACTGTTCTGCCTGTTCTTCTGACGACTGCTCTTGTGCTGCCTTGCCAGTGGCACGTTTCATGCCGGTAGACTGCGCTGTGCCCGCGACCTGTTGGGCTGCTGCCGGAGCAAGGACAGTGATCTGATTGATGATGTCCTGGTGCTGGGTTTCCAGGCGCTCGATGACCTGAATAATCAGCGCGTCTTGATGCTCCAGATGCGCCAGGATATGGCGGATTTCCTCTTCGCCTTTGGTATCGGTGAGGTAGTCGTTCTCGGCAGTCAGCCTATCCTTTACCGCCTGGCGATTCTGGCTCATCATTATGAATGGCGCAGAATAGGCGGCTTGGAAGGAGAGCATCAGATTGAGGAGTATAAAGGGATAGGGGTCCCAGTGGTAGACAATCGCCACTACGTTCAACACAATCCATGCTGCCAGGATAACGCTCTGAGTGATAATGAATCGCCAGCTGCCAACCGTCGCGGCTACGGTGTCGGCAATTTTAGCGCCAACAGTCAATTGCTCATCCGCCACCTTGTTGACGTTAATGACCTGCGAGGGCGCGTGCTTGAAGCTGGGGAAGCGCAGATGATGCAGGCTTTCGGGGACATGCAGGCTCTCCGGCATATGCAGTCCGCCGGTATGGGGGTGATGGGCCGATGGGGAAACCTGTTCCGTATTAAGCGATGTCTCCATGTGGGTCAGTGCGCGCCCACTGCCAGGCAACTGCCTACCAGGCGAACGCGCGGCTCCTTTCCTGGTTCTACGAGGCGACAGTATTTCGGTAGGTCGGCACGATTATACACTTCTTTTCTATGGCTGACTATCCCATCCAGATGAGCGCCAGGCTGAGCAGTATGCCTGGTAGAGAACCCTTCTCTGGCAGCCGCGATTCGTAACACGTTTTTAACCTGATCATCACCAACCTGGCTTGCGTTTGGGGAAGGAATCAGGTACAATAGTCCCGGTTTTATCATCCGGTCTCTCTACCCTGGTGTATGCTCTAGCAAGTTACTTTGATGATCTGACAAACTCTCTATGATCGTTTTCTGAAGAAGTCCGGGGTGAGATGCTCCGGGGTGTATCGAGCAGGGGGAGATGCTATGAGCCTTCCTCCGCGTCCTGCTTCTGGTGTATGTATGCCCGCTTCTAAGAGCCATGCTGGGCTGTCGCTGCGCCGCTCAGCGATGGAGATTGACCAGGAAGGCGCCGAAGCTGATGGCGCGCCTGCCAGCGCGCTTCCCAGGCGGGGAGCGCAGCGCCGCCGCATTCAACAGGCGCAGCGCCGACGGCGCGCCCTGATGCTGGCGGTTGGGCTGGCGGTGGTACTGCTGATGACGCTGCTCACCTCGTCGGGCACGCTCTCGGCGGTCTATGCCCGCGAGTTGGCTCCAGCAGCGGCCCAGGACACCGGGCTGCCCGCGCCGCCAACGGATGCCAGCGGCCATCTGCTCCCCCCGGTCGGGACGACGGTGCCGCAGTCCTCCACGCTCTTTACCAACGCCCTCTCCATCCAGCAGTCACCCCCGGCGCCACCGCCGTCTACGTCCTCCAACTGCACGTCGGTGAGCCATACCTCCGATGGCAACCCCTATCCCATCTGCCCCGGCCCGCAGCCCATACGCGGCGGCAATTGTACGTGGTATGCCTGGGAGCAATGGCACCTGCTTGGCTATAATCTGCCGGATTGGGGCGACGCCACCTACTGGGCTACCTCGGCCCAACGCTATGGCCTCCAGGTGGGCACCGTTCCGCGCGTGGGCGCCATTGTCGTCTTCCCGCGTGGTGATGGCGTCTGGGCCTGGAGCAGCGCCGGGCATGTCGCCTTTGTCACCAAAGCCTATAGCGACAACGACACCTTTGATGTGACCTACGAGAATTACGGCGACCCGACGCTGGTCCATAATGGCTACCACTATCGCGTCTCGATCATCCAGCAGCCCCACTTCCAGAATGGGGAGATGCGTTTTATCTACTTCCCCGGCACTGGCGGCGTTCCCGACGTCCCACCCTCTACGACGATCAACGGCGATGTCGTCAACGAATATATCGCCGATTTTGCCGGCGATGGCCGCAACGAGGTGCTGCGCTATGATCGCACCCAGGGCACCTTTGACATCCTGCAATTGAGCGATGACCTCTCTTCGGTGACGGATTATTCTCTCTCTGACAGCACAACGCAGTCCGGTCAGTGGGGCAGCGCCTGGGAGGTCTATGTCGGCGACTTCGATGGCGCTGGCCGCGCCAATCTGCTCCTCTATGATCGCCAGCATGGCCTGGCCCGCTTTATTACCTTCGATAGCTATCTGGATGTCGTCAGCGATATACAGCAAACGGGCTGGAAATCAACCTGGGAGATTTATGTCGGCAAGTTTGATGGCAGCCACGACCAACTGCTCTTCTATGATCGCCAGACGAATCTTGATCACGGCCAATGGACCCCTGCGCCGGGCGAGCCGTCCGCGCCCGCTGGCGTAAATACCGGCGCGAACGGCTCGCAGGGTGGCGACTCCACCGGCAGCCAGCCCCCCACTACGAACCCCGGCAACCCCTATGACCCCAACGCGAGCGATTGGGAGCATCATCATCGCACCGCAACGCTGGCCCTGGTAGATTATAATGCCGACTTTACCGTGCGCCAGGAAGTCAATTTTGACCGCTGGCATAACACCTTTGAGGTGCATGTTGGCGCGTTCGGCCAGGCCGGGCGCGATGGCCTCCTCTTCTATGATCGCCAGGCAGGCGTACTGCTCGTCGAAACCTTTGATAATAACCTGCGCATCAGCGCCACCTATCAGCAGCAGAAGGTCTACAGCGGCTGGGAAGTCTATCCCGGCAATTACGACGGCACCTTGCAGGATAGCCTCTTCCTCTTTGATCGCGCCTCTGGCAACGCCGAGATGCTGGCCTTCAATCCCGACCTGACCCTGCGCCGCCAGGTCAGCTATACCAACTGGGGCCAGAATTGGGAGTTCCATACCGGCCATTTCGGCGGCATGAGCAGCGCCGCAACCGGGCTGTTGATGTATAGCCGCAGCGCGGGCGCCCTCTCGTTTGTCGGCTTTGGCCCCGATCTCGAAGTGACCCAGCAGGCGCGCTACAACGGCTTTGGCTCCGATTGGACCGTGCTGGTCGGCCAGTTTGGCCCGCCCTGCGGCAACCCGCTCGGCGGCCCGACGCCCACCGATACCAGCACGCCCACCGATACCCCGACGCCCACCGACACGCCGACGCCCAATCCCAATAACGACGGCGCGCCAGGCTCGCCCACCTCCGGCTCGAACGTGACGGTGACGCAATCCTGCGTCGATAGCGTCTTGCTGGTGAATGAGCAGACCGGCGACGCCGAACTGATTACCTTTAGCTTCGATAATGGACTTCAGGGCGGCAAGCCTTCCTTCACGCGGACGACGGTTCCCTGGGTGACACCGACCCCGACAGATACGCCGAGTCCCACACCCACGCATACGCCCAGCCCGACGCCCACGACTCCGCCGGGTCCGACGCCGACGCCCCCACCGGGTTCGACGCCCAGCCCAACGCCGACCAATCCACCAACCCCAACACCTAGCCCGACGCCGAGTCCCACGCCTAGCCCGACGCCGAGTCCTACACCGAGTCCCACGCCCAGCCCAACGCCAGGTAGTACAACAATGCCGTCCAATTCACCGACGCCGACACCAACCCCAACGCCGACACCGACACCAACCAGCACGCCAACGCCGACGAGTTCACCGACACCTTCACCAACGCCAACGCCACCCCCAACGCCGACGAGTTCACCGACGCCTTCACCAACTCCGACACCCAGTCCAACGCCGACACCTTCACCAACCACGACCCTGACACCACCGGCAACCCCCACCTGATACGTGGTGCGTGGATGGTGCAGAGCGGCGTCGGCGGGCGGGACCTGGCGGCTGGCGCTGTGTGTGCTGG
>JBJKSJ010000449.1:0-10041 GCA_046704085.1 Ktedonobacterales bacterium
CGATGCCTTGATCGGCCCGGCCAGCGGCAACGGCTTCGCCAACCGCCCGGCCCACCTCCGGCCATTGCAGCGCCTCGTCGGCCAGCGGGCCGATCAACTCAACCTCGTGCCCTCGCTTACGCAACTCTTCGATCAACGTATCGGTCATGTGGGTGCGTTCGTCGCTGCCAATGATAAGTTTCATAGGGCAACCTCCTCTCTGTTGCTCTGGTGAAGCGCTGCTACACATCCGCCTCGGTGTAGGCGCGGGCAAAGCGCGCGGCCCAGGTGGCGTTGTTGACCAGCAGAGCCAGGTTGGCGCTGACGCTCTGGCCCTCGGTGGCCTGGGCGATGCGCGAGAGCAGGAAGGGCGTGACTGCCGGGCCGCTGATGCGCTGCGCCTCGGCCTGGGCCAGCGCGTCTTGAATCAGCGCCTCCAGGGCCGCCAGGTCCATCGCGTGATCCTCTGGGATGGGGCAGGTGACCAGGATGCCATTGCCAAACTTGCCCTGCCACTGCGCGCGAGCGATGGCGGCTACATCCGGGGCGTTCTCGGCGCGATGCGGGACGCGATGGCCGCTGCTGCGCGCGTAGAAGGCGGGGAAGTCCGAGGTCTGGAATCCGATGACCGGCACGCCCCACGTCTCCAGGTATTCCAGCGTCAGCCCCAGGTCAAGGATCGACTTGGCCCCGGCGCAGACCGTCAGAACGGGGGTGCGCGCCAGTTCGGGCAGGTCGGCGGAGATGTCCATTGTGCGCTCGGCGCCGCGATGCACGCCGCCAATGCCGCCAGTGGAGAAGAAGCGGATGCCTGCCAGATGCGCGCAGGCCAGTGTGCCTGCCACCGTTGTCGCACCAGGGCGGCGCTGCGCCAGCACAACGGCCAGATCGCGTCGGCTGACCTTGGCAACCTCTTCCACGCCAGCATGGCCCAGCCGCTCAATCTGAGTCGCGCTGAGGCCCACCACGATCTTCCCATCCAGCAGGCCAATCGTGGCCGGAACGACCCTCTCGGCGCGGATGGCATCTTCCATTGCACGCGCCGCCTCGACATTGGTGGGATAGGGCAGGCCATGCGCGATGACAGTGGATTCGAGCGCCACGACGGGTCGCCCATCGGCCAGAGCCACGCGCACTTCTTCAGCTATCGTGATATATGTTGAGGTTGATTGTTTGCTCATGCCCGCAGTATGCCATGTCTGCGGCTGCGCGTCAACGCCGCGTAGCCATTTCTGGCTGATAAAAGCAGGCAGGTGGAGGCAGATCAGCTATAATGGCACAGGTGATCGGTGCAGAAAAGAAGGAGCGGCAATTTGGCAGTCGATGCGGGCGCGGCTACGGCGCCAATGACCTCATCCGAGAAATTGGCGATCTGGCTGACGAGCGGGCGCGGGCGGCTTGCGCTGCTGGCGCTGCTGACGGCGCTGGTGGTGGCTGTCTACGCGCTGGTGAATCACGCGCCGGGCTTTCCGCTGGATGATGCCTGGATTCACCAGGATTTTGCCCGCACGCTGGCGCAGCAGGGACGATTCGCCTATGCTCCCGACCGGAGCGGCGCGGGGTCCACGTCGCCGCTGTGGGTGCTGCTGCTGACGCCACCCCAACTGCTGCCAGGCGGCGCGCCCCTCTGGCTGGTGGTGGCCTGGGCGAATCTGCTGGGCGCGCTGGCGCTCTTTGGCCTGGCCTGGGCGACGGGCGCGCTGGTGGAACTCTGGCTGGCGGATGTGGAGGCGCGCTGGCGCTCGCTGGGCGCGCTGGTGGTGGGCCTGGCGGTGATTGCCGAGTGGCATCTGACCTGGGCGGCGCTCTCTGGCATGGAGACGGTCTTTTTTGTCTTCCTGAGCGTGCTGCTGCTGCTTGGTGTGGGCCGGGCCTGGCGTCCGGCCTGGTTGGGCGTGCTGGCGGCGCTCTTGACGACCACGCGCCCGGAGGGGCTGGTGCTGTCGCTGCTGGTGGCGGGCGCGCTGGCGCTGGGATTGGGTGTGCGTGGGCAAGCGTGGACGGCGCGCTGGCGCGCTGCGCTGCGCTATCTGGGCGTGTATGCGCTGGGGCTGGTTCCCCTGCTGGTGCTGAACGAGGTCGCTTCCGGGCATCCCTTGCCCAGCACGTTTTACGCCAAGGGCGCGTATTACGCGCTGGGCACGAGTGAAATGACGCGGTTGGCGAGCTACGCGCTGGGCGTGCTGGGCTTTCTCTTCAGCAGTCCTCCGCTGGCGCTGTGCCTGCCAGGCGCGGTCTACGCACTCTGGCGGGCGCGGCGCGCCGGGGCGCAGGGAACGTTCTGGCTGGCGCTGATCTGGGCCGCTGCTTTGATCGGCGTCTACGCGATCTCTCTGCCGGTGGTTTATCAAAACGGGCGCTATCTGATGCCAGTCTTGCCGGTGCTGCTGGCGCTGGGCGTGGTTGGCTGGGTGCGGCTGGTCAGCCTGGGAGGGTATCGACTGCTGCCAGGGGCGCTGATTGTGCTGGCGCTGGCGATGGGCGTCCTGTCGATTGCGCGTGGCGCGGGCATTTACGCGGCCAATATTCGCTATATCAACGATTATCAGGTGGCGACGGCGTTCTGGCTGCGCGCGCATACTCCGACTGATGCGCTGGTGGCGACGCATGATATTGGCGCGATTGGCTATTTTAGTGATCGTCGGGTCATTGACCTGGGTGGGCTGACCCAGCCAGAGATCGTGCCACTGCTCGGCGATCAGCAGGCGCTGGTGGCCTATCTCCAGGGCGAACATGTTGGCTATGTGGTCATGTTCCCTGACTGGTTTCCTGCGCCGCGTCTGCTGCTGGCGGCGGTGCAGCCGGGCGAGGTCTATCGGACGCATGACCCGGCGATTGCTGCGATTGGCGGCGCAGACCTTGTGACGTATCGGACAGGGTGGGATAGTCGTTCTGGTAGGATGCTGCATCGCTGGTATTGGCCTGTCGGGTTGTGACACAAGGTTGCGATTTGTGGTATATTACGTAAGGTTTCGTATGTGACGCGATGGGGTGTGGACGTAGTGGCGGTGGGCTACCCTTCGGCTCTCCCTCCCATCCCAACGCCCGGCGGCCATGTTTGATCATCGGGTGGCGCTCACGATTGAAGAATCCTGAGCAGGAAGGAGGCGAACGGCTTTGGAATTGATTTTTCCTCGGTGCCGTAAGTGCGGTGAGGGCGACTTAGTGCCGCTCTCTGATTTTGGGAGCCAGGGGGCTTCAATTGAGTACAAGGCGTGGGTTTGTACAAATCCTGGCTGCTTGTACAACATTAAAATCCGTAACGGTGACATCATTATTAACGAGCCGATCAGCGATGGCTCGTTGCACAACTATCGCAGCAATCGCTAAGAATGCGCGGTAGCTCCTGCCTCCGGCCACGCGCGATGCGCGACCGGAGGCTGATTCTGTACCAGGCTCTTTTTCCTCTCTTTTGTTCTGATACAATCCGGCTCTGCGCTGCTGAAAGGATCGTAGGTTCACTGTGTTTAATCGCTTTAGGCAAGGACTCTTCCGCCGCAAATCTGGGGATGAGGCGGCTCAAGAACAGGAGCCGCAGGAAGAATCACAGGAACAAGAAGCAGCACAGCCGGCCAGCACTGCTGCCTCGGTAGCGGAGGCTTCCCCGGCTGCTTCGGCTCCCACCCAGGCGCCTCAAGCGCCCGTGACGCCCGCGCAGCAAGCGCCTACCGCTCCGGCGCAGACGCCAAAAGCTCCGGCTGCACCTGCGCAGCCTTCTCGAATCCCTGCTGTGCCCGCGCAGCCTTCCCAAATGGCCCCAGCTTCCGAGCAAGCTACCAAGCCTGTTCCAGCGCCCTTGCAGCCGCCTCAAGCTGCGCCAACGCCTACCCAGGCGTCGAAAATGCCCGCGCCGCCATCCCAGCCTTCTAAGGCTCCGGCGCAGGCCCAGAAGGCTCCGGCTGCACCTGCGCAGGCTCCGAAAGCCTCAGTCGCGCCGCTACAGACTCCTGCGGCATCCGTTTCTGCGCCTCAGGCTCCGGTTTCTCCGGCGCCCGTTCGGCCTGCGCCTGTTCCGCCCCCCGCTCCTGCTGCTGCGCAGGCAGAGATTACGGAATGGGAAGAGGAGGACGAGGCAGAGGAGATGGAAGAGGAGCAGAAGGGTGGGAGGAGGCTCTTCCGCAATCCGTTTAGCCAGAGCCTTTCGCGCACGCGCCAGATGTTTGGCAAGGTCTCGGAGGCGTTCCAGCGGGGACAGATCGATGACCAGCTTTGGGATGACCTGGAAGAGACATTGATTACTGCCGATGTGGGCGTGGCGATCACCGAGCGGCTGATTCAGACGCTGAAGGAGCGCGTGGAATACGCGGGGCTGAAGGATGCGCGCGATGTGCGCGATGCGTTGGAAGAGGAACTGTTGATTCTGCTGGGCGATCCAGAGCCGCTGGTTTTTGCGAAAAATAATCCGCTCACCGTTATTCTCGTTGTAGGCGTGAACGGGACCGGCAAGACGACGACGATTGCCAAGCTGAGCCAGTATCTGAAGAAGCGCGGCCATCGGGTGATCCTGGCGGCAGGCGACACGTTCAGGGCGGCGGCTATCGATCAACTGAAAATCTGGAGTGAGCGGGTCAAGGTGCCGGTCATCAGCCATCAGCATGGCGCGGACCCTGGCGCGGTGGTTTTTGACGCGCTGGAGGCGGCGGAGAATCGTCGCTGCGATGTGCTGATCATTGACACGGCGGGCCGATTGCACACAAAATATAATTTGATGGAAGAACTCAAGAAGATTGCCAAGGTGGTGGGCAAGAAAGACCCGGACGCGCCGCATGAGGTCTTGCTGGTTGTTGATGCCACGACCGGCCAGAACGCGCTGATTCAGGCCAAGCAGTTTGTGGGCGATGTGGGTCTGACGGGGTTGGTGCTGACGAAGCTGGATGGGACGGCGCGCGGCGGCATTGTCTTCTCGATCTCGGAAGAATTGGGCCTGCCGATCAAGTTTATTGGCACAGGCGAGCGTGTCGGAGACCTGGCTCCCTTCGATCCAGAGGCGTTTGTCAAGGCGCTCTTTAGCGCCGACGGCGCCTAGAAGCGCGGCCACTAGCAGAAACGGAGCGTGCGCCATCGCTAAAGATAGGTCTGATATGTCGGCCCCCGACGCGCAGCGCGGGCAGGCGCAGGATGATCTTCAGCCGCAGATGAGCCATTCGATTCCTGGGAATCTGGCGGTGAAGTGCCCGAAGTGCCGCGAGTTGCTCTATGGCAAGGACTGGGAGAAGAACCTGAAGGTCTGCCAACGCTGCGGCCATCATTTCCGGCTCTCTGCCGAGGAGCGGATTGCGCTCTTGCTGGATGAGGGCAGCTTCAAGGAGGTTGATGACAATCTGCTTTCGGTTGATCCGCTGAATTTTGTCAGCCGTTCGATGTCGTATCAGGCGAAGCTGAAGGAGGAGCGCGAGAAGACCGGGCTGAATGAGGCCGTGATCAGTGGCACCGGAACGATTGAAGAGATGCCCCTGGCGCTGGCGGTGATGGACTTTGCCTTTATTGGCGGGAGCATGGGGTCGGTGGTGGGCGAGAAGGTGACGCGGGCGATTGAGCGCGCCCTGGCGGACAAGAGCGCGCTCTTGATTGTCTCGACCTCTGGCGGGGCGCGCATGCAGGAGGGGCTGTTCTCGCTGCTTCAGATGGCAAAGACTTCGGCGGCGCTGGCGAAGTTGGGCGAGGCGCGCGTGCCCTATATCTCGCTCTTGACAGACCCGACAACTGGCGGCATCTCCGCCAGCTTTGCGTTCCTGGGCGATGTGATTCTGGCCGAGCCGGGCGCGCTGATCGGCTTTGCCGGCCCGCGCGTGATCGAGCAGTTTATGCACCAGCGCCTGCCGCCGGATACGAATACGGCAGAGTTTGTGCAGGCGCATGGGATGCTGGATGCTGTTGTGCCTCGTCGCTTGCTGCGTCCAACGCTGGCGCGGCTGCTGCGGATGTATGCAGGAAGCAGGGTTGAGAGCGTTACACATTGATTGCTGGGGGCTGTGCTATGGCGTATGACCTGGAGTTTGAGAAACCGCTTGCTGAGCTTGAGAAGAAGCTGACGGCTTTACAGCGCAGAGGCGAGAAGCTGAAACCGGAGGAGCGGAAGCAGATCACGGCGCTGGAAGCGGAATTGCGGAAGAAGACTGCCGAGGTCTATGGCAATCTGACCTCGTGGCAATGTGTCCAGGTGGCGCGCCATAGGGACCGGCCCTATACCCTCGATTATATCAAGCTGATCTGCGATGATTATTTTGAGTTGCGCGGGGATCGGCGCTTTGGCGATGACCGGGCGATTCAGGGAGGGCTGGCGCAGATTGATGGCCGCACGGTCATGTTGATCGGGCACCAGAAGGGGCGCGATACTAAGGAGAAGGTGGAATGCTCGTTTGGGCTGGCGCACCCGGAGGGCTATCGCAAGGTGCTGCGGCTGATGCGGCAGGCCGAGAAGTTTGGCCTGCCGATTGTGACGCTGATCGATACGTCGGGGGCGTCGCCTGATCTGGCCTCAGAGGAGCGCGGGCAGTCGCAGGCGATTGCGGAGAATCTACTGGTGATGGCGGGACTGAGGGTGCCGACAGTAGCCGTCATTATCGGCGAGGGCGGCAGCGGGGGCGCGCTGGCGATGGGGGTGGCGAACTGCGTGCTGATGATGGAGTACGCGATCTATACGGTGGCTGCGCCGGAGGCCGCCGCATCGATTCTCTGGCGGGATACGATCTATGCGTCGCAGGCAGCGGAAGCGATGAGGGTTCAGGCGAGGGCGCTTTATCAGCTTGGTCTGATCGATGAGTTGATCACGGAGCCGCTGGGCGGGGCGCACCGCGATCACTCGGCGGCGGCTAAGAACCTCAAGGGGGCTATTCTGAAGCACCTGGATGATCTCTCCCGGCTCAGCCCGGAGCAACTGGTGCAGCAGCGTTTTGAGAAGTTCCGGGCGGTGGGCAAGTTTGCCGTCGGCGATCCGGTGGGCGTGCGCGGATAGAGCCGATGGCATTTCCCAGAGCGTGCCCAGGGGGTCGAGGAGGGTTCCAGGGGTGGAATCCTCTGACGGTTTTTCAGGCCAGGCGTGGAGTGGTTCTGCTGGCAGGAGTTCCCAAAGTTCCCGAAGTTCCTGGTATGACAGTTCGACCACTTCGACCGCCTGGGGCATTGGGCTTTTTGGGCGCTTGACTTCTTGCGCGTTCTGGGATACCATACGAGAGCGAGCCGGGGTGGCGGAATCGGCAGACGCGACGGTCTCAAAAACCGTTGAGGGCAACCTCGTGGGGGTTCAAGTCCCCCCCTCGGCACCGAGTGGGTTTGTACCTGCCAGTCAGTGAAACATCGTTTTTGAGACCGTCGCGGGTAAACCTGCGAACCGTTGCGCATATCCCCTATTCTTCCTGGCGTTCAGGGAGAGATAGGGGATTATTTTATGCGCGTTGCCCAGGCCGTTGAAGACTACTGCGACAGTATGCTAACCCTCTCACCAAAGACGCCGGGCTTCCCAATCTTCCCCAATTCCTTCTCTCCTTCCCTGGCAAAGAGGGCGTTTCCTGGATCGTCCGGCGTGAGCCTTTGGGGCAGTCGAATGAGGCCAGAGAGGCGCACTTTCTGTGGCGCTATATGGATGGACGCAGAGCGTAAGATATGATACCCTATGGAAGTATTCTGCGAAGGGCCAACCTGTATACTTGTAGATGAGGGGAAGCCAATCGGCGAAAGCCATGAGGGAGGGAATGCTTGGGTAGACCGCTGACAGGTCTGGCAGTCTTGCGGGTGCTGCGCCATCCCGCGCTCTTGCGTCTCTGGCTGGCCCAGATCATTTACCTCAGCGTCCAATTCACCGCCAGCTATGCGCTTATCGTTCTGATTACTGATCAGACCCACTCGGCAACGCTGGTGGGCCTGGTCATTATCGCGCTGAGTCTGCCCCTGGTGCTGCTGGGAGCGCCAGCCGGGGCGCTGGTGGACCGGCTTGATCGGCGGAGTATCCTCTGGATCAGTAATGTGGTCCGCGCGTTCTCAACTGTCCTGTTTGTCATCGCCTTGCTTTTTGATTCGCATCAGTACCTGTATATCTATGGACTGGCTTTTTTATTCTCGCTGGTCGGTCTCTTCTTCAGCCCGGCAGAAGGAGCGATCATTCCTCGCCTGGTTGATGAGGCTGAGTTGTTGCCTGCACTCTCGCTCTACAATCTGACGCTGAATGTAAGCCAGGCGTTAGGATTGCTCGTTCTTGGTCCGCTGGTTCTTGATCTGCTGCCTACTATTGTGCTGGGTTCCGGCACGCATCGTCTGACGCTGCTGCCAGTGGAAACGCTCTTTATCGGCCTGACCGTCCTCTATCTGATTGCGGCTGGACTGACGGCAAGTTTACCACGCGAGCGCCAGCGGACTGCCCGGCCTGTCGAGGGGGGGTCCAGGATAGAGCGAGAGGTCTTGCAAGCCGCCCAATTTGTCGCGGAGACGCTGCCAGTTGCGGTAGAGGTGCAGGTTGGCATCTGGCGACGTTTGCGGGCTGATCTGGGAGAAGGCTGGCGATTGGTTCGTGGCGATGGCGTGTTACTGGATGGACTCTGGCAAGCGTGCTTTGGTGGCTTGATTATGCTCATCATTGCTGAATTGGCGACCACCTTTGTGCAGCGCCTGCTGAATCTGCCCACCAGTGATACCGCGCTTATTTTTGCGCCTGCTGGTATTGGGCTGGTGGTTGGTTCCTTGCTGGTTCCCATGATAGTAGCCCGTCTGGGTTCCACCATCACCATTCTCTCTGGCATGCTTGGCGCCGCTGTCGGGATTGGCTTGCTCCCCATCGCCCAGACGCTGGCGCGCCTTGTTGACCCGGCTGCCTGGTGGAACGATCCAGCGTTTTTGTTGGCTGTAGCGGTCCTGACGGCGTTGGCGGGTCTGAGCCTGGACCTGATTATTGTCCCTGCTCAGACCAATATGCAAGAACGGTCTCCCGATGCGTTGCGTGGTCGGGTGCTGGCGCTCTATCAGGTACTCTTCAATGGGGGCGCGATTCCGGTGATGTTGTTTATGGGGGCGCTGACCGATCTGCTGGGCATTGTGGCTGTCATTAATATGCTCGTGGCCTTCAGCCTTGCTGCGGCGCTGCTGACGATACTGCGTGTGCGGGCGAGGCGTGGAAGCGGTTCCGGTGGTGGGCCGCTGCGCTGGCATCGTAAGGAGCAGGCGCAGCAGCCCTACGAACTGGCTCTGACCAAGGGAACGACCAGCCACGAGCCGCCCGCGCTGAGTATGTGACGCGCTCGCGCCTGTACCCATCACTGCCCTCCAGCATAACCCTTGCTGTGGGGTTGCTGGCGCGCCTGCTTAATCGAGCGCGCCAGCAGCCTTCTGCTCCCTGGGATAACCTGCCAGCCAGGAGAGCAGGGCCTCTAAGACGAGCGGGGTTGCCGGGTCATAAAGCAAACAAAGATAGGCTTCCGGGAGGGTGACTAGGCGCTGATCGGCGCTTGATGCGCGGCGTAAGAAGGCGGCTGTTCCGGCGGGATTGGCGACATAATCACACGCCCCCTGAAGCACCAGCAAGGGCAATTGAATCTGCGACGCCTGGCGTCTGGCTCGCCAGAGCCAGAAGGTGAGTTTATTAAGGAAGCGCACGCTGACCAACCGTACAAAGAGGGGATCGGCGCGCAGGCGGTCGTTGAACGCCTGATCGCGGCAGCCCAGTTCTTCGCGTCCCGTCACGGGGATAGCCGGGCGTGATGGCGCGGTCAGCAGGAAGCGCAGGTAGCGCAGCGCTTCGTGGACGGTTGGCTGAATGGAAGGGCGCAGCACGGGCGAAATGAGGATCAGCCCGTCTACAGAAACAAAATCAGAGCGCCGCCGTGCGCTGGCGATGTGCTGAATGGCGATAGAGGCGCCCATGCTTTCACCCAGCAAGACGAGCGGTTTATCCGGCCAGCGCGCGCGCGCCCATTTCAGGGTTGCCTCGACATCTTCGAGATAGCGATCAAAGCGATCAATCGTGCCGCGCGTGCCCTCTGAGCGCCCATGCCCGCGCAGGTCGGGGGCAACCACTGCGGCGCCTTGTGCGGCAAGCTGACATGCAAGTTCCCGATAATTGCCGCCGTGCCCGCC
>JBJKSJ010000450.1:0-8130 GCA_046704085.1 Ktedonobacterales bacterium
GATGATGGGTATTTCCAGCCCAAGCTCTGCCCTGGCGCGCGCCAGGAACTCCGGCCCATTGGCGGCCAGGCGCATGACCTCGGTTGCGGCGCCCAGGATGATGCGCGCGCCAGCCTGTTGGGCCAGGTCGCGCAGCCGCTTGAGCGTTGCCATGCCGCGTTCGGCGCGTTCGGGGGCGATGCGCCCGGTGGCGCCGACGCCCGCGCCCAGGCGCACAAACTCCAGTTCATCGACCAGCGTTTCCAGCCGCTCGCCATTGTCTTTATGGGGGATGGCGACGACGAGATGGATGGTATTGCTGCCAACGTCTATCGCGGCGATTGGCGGATTGGGTGAGGTGGGGTGCTGCTGTTCCATCGTTATCATATCCTTCGCGGGCTAATAACCTGGTTTCTCTGCTCTTGATGCTCTCCTGATTATAGGAGGGCATTGGTGCCGGGCGCAAGCGGCGCGCGTGAACTCAGCGTTTGTCTTTGGGAAAAGGCTTGACATTAGGGAAGCTATGCGGTAATATTGAATTTGTCTAGTGGGTGCTGCGGCATTCCCACTTGCCGAAGTGGCGGAACTGGCAGACGCGCAACGTTCAGGGCGTTGTGTCCGTACGGGCGTGGGGGTTCAAATCCCCCCTTCGGCACCCGCGCTGTCCACCGGGATGGCGCTTTTTCTCAGGAAGGGTCGCATAGAGGCCTAGTGCGGCGGTTTGCTAAACCGCTAAGGGTTAACGCCCTTCGAGGGTTCGAATCCCTCCCCTTCCGCCGGACATAGGTGGGTAGCTCAATTAGGCAGAGCACTGGTCTCCAAAACCAGGGGTTGCAGGTTCGATTCCTGTCCCACCTGCCTCATCTTTTGCTTTCCTGCATCACATAAAAACAGCGCCTGATCGTCTTCAGGCGCTGTTTTTATGTGCCTCGCTATGTGCTTCGCCCCTGCCTTCAGGTATGCTGGCAGCAGAGCTATCTGCTCCCTTGCTCGCTTGTTGCCTGGACGGTTATAATGGCAGCAGCAAGCAAACCTGTCCTCTGGTATGCGAGCGAACCTTTTGCAGAAAGCAGGAATCTGTCTATGGAACCGGAAGAGCAAGCGCCAGGGTTGGCCGCGATCACCTTTCTGACTGGCCCGCTGGCCGGAAAAACGGTTCACATTACCAAGCCGATCACGACGATTGGGCGAGGGGCAGGAAATGATGTGGCGGTGAAGAGCGATCTGCTGGTTTCGCGGCGGCATGCCCGACTGCAATGGAGTAATGGGGCGTGGAGCATTGAAAATCTCTCGGAAGACAATAAGCTCATTATGAACCAGGAGAGCGTTCGGCAGGCGACTATTCAGGATGGCGCGGTGATCGGTCTGGGAGAAGAGACGACATTTCGCTTCAACATCATCGTAGTTACTGAAGAACCGAAGGACGACGCGCCACGCGAGATGCGCCCACTTCCCTCGCATTCCTCCTTACCTCTCCAGGAGCCAGCGCCAACGGATCTTTCCAGCACCCGTATTGGGCCTTCTCACTTACCATCAGCATTGGCCTCTGCGCTTTCATCTGCTCTGCCAGTCACGCCTCCGACTGAGCCTGATGAGATAACTGCATCGGCTCTGCCTATAGTTCCTCCTGCGGCGTCGGCTGCGACGGGCGCGCTGGCTTCGGAGGCTGAGGCGCCGCGCGAAGCGACCGGGTTGATCCCACGCCCGTCACAGACGCTGGTTGCCGTCTCCCTGATGCTGGGTATCCCCACGCTGGAAGTAAGCAGCAACACTGCTGAGCAGCGGAAAAGTTATCCGCTGGACAAGCCCGTCATCACCGTTGGGCGCGATGTGACCAATGATATTGTGATCGCCGATCCCAGCGTCTCCGCACAGCATCTCCAGATCGTGCGCGAAGGCCATCAGTTCATGCTCATTCATCCGCCGCCGGAACGCGCACAGACTGCCAATGGCCTGCTCTATCAGGGGCGCAAGATTCGCGGGGATGAGTCCTATCGCAAGGTGCTGGCGCAAGGCGATGTCTTTCGCATTGGTGACGCGCAGGGCACGCTGGTGACGCTGAGCTATCAGGATGGCAGCGGCGCCCAGGCGGAGGCGCTGCCGCCCATGCAGCCGATCAAGCTAGAGGCGGCGGAACTGACCATCGGGCGCAAGCCCGACAACACGGTGGTCTTGCCCCATCCGCAGGTATCGGCGCATCACGCGCGGCTGGTGCGCGAAGGGGGCGCCTATCGCATCCTGGACCTGCATAGTACGAATCATGTCTATGTCAATGCTCAGTTGGTGACGAATCATCTGCTGAAGATGGGTGATGAAATCCGCATCGGGCCGTATCGGCTGGTCTATGAAAGCACCCACCTGACCCAGTATGATGAGAGCAACAGTATTCGCATTGATGCGCTCAATCTCAAGAAGGTGAGCGCAAACCAGACGACCTTGCTGGATAATATCTCGCTCTCGATTCCGCCGCGCGCTTTTGTGGCGCTGGTGGGCGGCTCTGGGGCGGGCAAGACGACGCTGCTGGACGCGCTCTCTGGCCTGCGTCCGGCGCAGCAGGGGCAAGTCCTTTATAACGGCCAGGATTATTACCGCAATCTGGCCGCGTTCAATACGCAGATCGGCTATGTGCCCCAGGACGAAATTGTTCACCGCGACCTGACCGTCGAGCGCGCGCTCTATTATGCGGCCAGGATTCGCTTGCCCAAAGATTTCACTCATGAGCAGATTCAGCAGCGCATCAAGGAAGTGCTGGAGGATGTGGAACTGACCGAGCGGCGCAAGCTGTTGATCAAGAAGCTCTCAGGTGGGCAGCGCAAGCGGGTCTCGATTGCGTTGGAACTGCTGGCGAACCCCAGCCTCTTCTTCCTGGATGAGCCAACCTCTGGCCTCGATCCGGGCCTGGATCGCAAGATGATGGCGCTGCTGCGCAAACTGGCCGATAAGGGGCACACTATCATCCTGGTGACGCACGCCACGAATAATATCAGTGTCTGCGACTATGTCTGCTTCCTGGCGCAGGGTGGGCGGCTGGCCTATTTCGGGCCGCCGGAGGGCGCCAAGGCGTTCTTCAGCAAGGGTGACTTTGCCGAGATTTATACGGCGCTGGAAGCAACCGATGAGCAACCGAACGTAGCTGAGGAGGCCGAACTCCGCTTTAAGGTTTCCAAAGCCTATCAGGACTATGTAGCGCAGCCGCTCAAGGAGACGAACGTTGCCGCCAGCGGCCAACTGAAAACGCGGGAGTTCAAGCGGGCGAAGCGCGGGAGTTTCTGGAGGCAGTTGCTGCTGCTCTCGCAGCGTCGGCTGGAGTTGCTGAAAAACGATCTGCCGACCTTGCTGATCTTGCTGTTGCAAGCGCCGCTGGTCGCCATCTTGCTGATGGTGCTGATCCGCTTTGAGCTTGGGCCGAATATCTTAGCTCCCAATAATGTGATCCAATGTGTGCCGCAGATTCGCACGTCTGCTGGTGTTCTGGCGCTGCCTGATGCGTCGGCGCAGGGTGCTACGGTGACGTGCGATCAGGTGGTGTCATTCCTCCAGACGAATCCAAGGGGAATCACCTATGCGCAGGCCAGAGGTGGCGTGAATCAGGCGCTGCAAGATTTTGTGGTGGCCGGGCACAATGGCGATGCGCAGCGGCTGGTCTTCATGCTTACGCTGATTCCAATTCTGTTTGGCTGCATCACTGGCACCCCTGAGATTATCAAGGAAGTAGCCATCTACCGGCGTGAACGCGCGGTAAGCCTGGGCATTCCGCCCTATCTGCTTTCCAAGATTCTGGTCTTTGGGGTGCTGTCGCTGGTGCAAACTGCATCGATGGTGGTCATTGTGGCGCTGTTTGAGCCGCTCCCTCCGGGAGTAGTCTTACCGGCTCTGCTAGAGACGTTTGTGACCCTGGCGCTGGCCGGGGTGGCTGGGGTGATCATGGGCTTCACCACCTCGGCGCTCTCTCCGAATGAGAGTACGGCGAACAGTCTGTTGACCGCCATCATTGTGCCCCAGGTAATCTTCTCCGGTGTGATTGTCTCACTGAAAGACCCGGTCAGCCTGATCGCGGCGATGATCTGGCCGCTGCGCTGGGGCATGGCTGCGCTGGGGACATCCTATGGCTTGCACAGTGATAAGATCGGCGGAGATAAGCTCTTTGGGAATGACTTCCTCTATCACCCGGCGCTGTACTCGACCTATACCCCTACCGAGGCGGCGCAGCGCATTCTGCTGTCCTGGGCCGTGCTGGTGGTGATTAGCATTGTGCTGACCGCCGTGATTGGTTTTGCGCTGAAACGCAAGGATGTGCGGCGCTAGATTGCGTAGATCATCGCAGGGGGCGCAGCGGCCCGCGCCCCCTGCGATGTTGCACTGCTAAAAATCGCAGCGTTGGATTATCGCTCATCCATCCGGCTGATCCCGTTGGCGCCGATGGTGCGGTTTCCCTGGGGGAGCAGGGGCGTTGGGCGGGCGGAATGGACTGGCGAGCGCATGTTCATGCCGGTGATCTGGCCCATACGCTGGGGCGGCTCGATAGTGTAGCCGCCTGGCAGGGTGAACGCTTCGACGGATTCTTTCAATTGGCGCGCCAGATAGGTCAGGCGCTCGATGCTCTGCGCCGTCTGGCGAGTTCCGGCGCTGTACTGGGTGGTAATATCGGATGCTGCCTGCATCTCGTGGGCGACTGCCACCGAGGTATCGCGCTGCTGCTTGGCAATCTGACTGATGACCTCGACGAGTTGGCCCTGCTGATCGACCACCTTGCTGATGGCTTCCAGGGCCGTGCCAGCGGAGCTTGCCAGGCTCATGCCTTCGGCTACCCGCTGCTGACTTTGCCGGGTCGCCTGAATAGCCTGATTGGTTTCTTCGCCGATAGTCTGAATAAGATGAGAGATCTGATTGGCCTCATCTTTGACCTGTTCAGCCAGGTGGCGAATGTTCGTCGCCACGATATTAAAGTTACGCCCATGCGGCCCAGCCGCCGAAGCGTGGATGGCGGCGTCGAGCGCCAGACGGTTGGTCTGGTGAGCGATGTTGGTGATGACTTCAACGACGTGGGTAATCTCCTGGCTGTGGCGTGTCAACTGGCCGACACGCTGGGTCGTGACTTTGACATCATCCTGAATCTGATTCATGCCGCCGATGGTTTGCTGCACGGCTTCGTATCCAGCCTGGGCATGGCCGCGCGCGCTATAGGCGACCCGCGCCAGCGTGTAGGTCTCTTCAGCGACGCGGTGGTTTGATTCAGCCATCTGGCTGGTGTCCTCCGCCGCGTGGATAATCTGGTCCATTTGCCGCTCAGAGGCGTCTACCAGGAAAGCAGATCGCTGCAAAACAAATGCTGATGCCGCCTCGATTTCGCGCCCGGCAGACTGGATGCGCACCACCAGCGAGCGTAGTTCGTCAAGCATGTATCTGAGGGCGTTCCCCAGCACGTCATTGGCCGAGCGCGGCTGGATTTCCTGGGAGAGATCGCCAGATGCCAGCGTCGTCGCGATCTGGAGAATCTGGGTGAGATAGCTCATCATGTTTTCCAGAGCCAGACCGAGCCGATCTTGGTTGGAGGTCCGATGTACCTGGACGCCCAGGTTGCCTTGCGCAATCTGATCGGCAAGCTGGCTGGTCTCCTCGAAGTAGCGGTCAATGTTCTCGAAGGCGCGCGCCAGTTCGCCCACTTCGTCCCGGCGCCGGGCCATCTTCTTCTGCAAGGCGCCAGCTTCTTCGCTCTGATACATGGACTGGCCGGTTGCCAGGTATTGCGCGGAGTTGGTGATCGCCAGCAATGGGCGGGAGATATTGCGGCTCAGCACATAGGCGACAATGGCGGCCAGGACGATCAAGCCGAGCGCCAGACCCAGGCTCAAAAACTGCGTCTGCGTGATTTGCTGGTTCAGTTGGGTATTCAGGGTGGCAATGGGCGCCAGCACTTCGGATTCGGGCAGCACCAGCACGACATCCCAGGGGGTGCCCTGTACTTGATTGAAGGCCAGATACTTCGGGTTGCCTCTCAGGGTGAGACGAGCAATCCCGCTGTTCTGGCCCCCCAATTCCTGCTTAATCGCCGTGACATCTGGATTGTGCTGATCAAGCGGCACATTGAGCAGCACTTCGCCAGACTTGGCTTTCAATTGCACGCCGAAGTCTTGCTGCCCTTGCTCTGGCATGCTGATAATGTTGCCGTCCTGTCCAACCAGAAAGGCGTAGCCGTTCTGCCCAACTTTGGGCGGGAGGATGGTACTCAAGAGTACCTGGAGGGTGACATCACGCCCGACCACACCAATAAAGACGCCATCTTTGGTGTAGACAGGGGCGGAAGAGGTGATGGTCAAGCCCTTGCCGGTGGCGTCATCATAAAGACCTGAGAGGACGGGTGTTTTTTGCGGATCATTCTGCGGATTAGCGGCAACATACCAGGGGCGTCCTGTGACATCAAAATCGGGTGGCAGGCCATGCCCTAGATCGGCATTCTCTGTTGGGGACTGCGGCGCGTAATAGCGCGTGACGCCAAGGGCTGTACCGATATAGGTAGGGTACTGATCTTGATCGTAATGGCCCTTAAACACGGCATCCATAAAAGTTAAGATATTTAATTGCTGCTTGATGCCTGGAGAGAGTTTTGTAATGGTGTCAGGGAGAAAAACACTGGCTGGCTCACTGATGGGATTATACCAATCGTTCTTTGATTGATCCTGGGTGATAGTCTGGACTTGATTATACGTCCCTTTGCTATAGAGTGTGGGGTTGTCGAATAAAGAACCGGCGTAGGTTGCCAGTTCCTGTGTGGTATTGGCAATCAATTGCATATGCTGGCTGGTGGTGAGGTCCAGGTCGCCAGCCTGGGTCTGCAACGCCTGCTGGGCGTTGCTGGTCAGGGCGCTGCTGCTGGTGCTGCGCGCTTGATCGCTCAAGCGGCTCATCTGGAACAGCGAGATCAGAATGCTGGCGACCAGCGGTAGAAGGGCAGCAACTAGCAACCCAAGCAGCACTTTGCCGCCGATAGTTGAGAAGAATGGCTTCCGACTCGGTGAAGCGTTCATGCGAGACCTCCCTTTGATTCTCTGCTCAGCCGTAGTCCCCAGCAAAGGCAGCAAGCGATAGGCCGCAGGGTCGCAAAGAGTATATCATGTCTGGCAACCATGAAATCGCTAAATAGGAAAGCAGTCCTATCGCCCTGGCCTTCATGCCGGTGAAAAGCATCAATGAGGAGGGGCAATTGGCGCTGTATTCCCATTGCATGATGCGCCTCTTCGCGGTACTCTGTGGGGCAAGAGAGGTACTTTGACGTTCTGACTTTCACATTGTCAAAGGGAGGGTCAGCGATGCCAGCATTAGAGGACAAGGTGGCTATTGTGACCGGCGCCAGTCGTGGCGCTGGGCGTGCTATTGCTCTGGCGCTCGCCCATGAGGGAGCGCGTGTGGTGGCTGTCGCGCGCACCAGAGCCGACCTGGACCGGCTTGCAGAGGAGATCAACGCCGCAGATGGCGTCTGCGCGCCGCTGGACGCCAATATCGCCAATCCTGCTGATGCCCGCAGAATTGCCGCGCATGCCCTGGATCGCTTTGGCCGCATTGATGTGCTGGTGAACAATGCAGGCGTTGGCGGGCCGATGAGCAGCGTGGAAGATACGCCAGTGGAGGAGTGGCAGCGCACGCTGGATGTCAATCTGACTGGCCCGTTTCTCTGTTCGCAGGCGGTGCTGCCTGCGATGAAAGAGCAGCGCAGCGGGCATATTATGATGATCTCTTCGGGCGCGGGGAAGCAAGGGTATCCCAATATGGCCGCCTATTGCGCCAGTAAGTTTGGTCTGCATGGCCTGGCGCAATCGCTGGCTGCTGAGGTGAGCGATCTGAATATCCGGGTGACGACGATTCTGCCGGGCAGCATTGCCGAAACCAACTTTTCCGGCCAGCGCAAGGGCTGGACGCCGCGCCCCGGCGCGAAGTATCTGCGCCCAGAAGACATCGCCGACGCGATTCTCTTTCTGCTGCAACAGTCGCCCAGCGCCTGGACGCAGGAGATGAACATCTGGCCGTTCAAGACTTATCCGTGAGGTCAGGAGGCTGCCTGTAGCGCCAGCCTCCGTGCTGGCGAGTTGTCGCGCCGCCACGGACGGCGGCGCGTCACGCAACGGGCGGCGAACACTCGTTACCGCCCACTGCCGA
>JBJKSJ010000451.1:0-3475 GCA_046704085.1 Ktedonobacterales bacterium
GCGGGGGTGGGCGGAAGCTGCCGACCACGCGCGCATCATCTGCTGGATCCGGCGATGACAGAGGCTCTTGCCCACCATGCTACACTAAGAGTACCGATGGGCGCATGGCACACTCTGGCAGACTTACCCAGGGGAGGGAAGGCATGGAGAACCCAGTTATCAAGACACAAAATGGTTCAGTGCGCGGCAGTGTTGCCGGAAACGTTCTGTCTTTTAAGGGTATTCCGTATGCGGCGCCTCCGTTTGGCCCCAACCGCTTTCAGCCGCCGCAGCCGGTCACGCCCTGGCATGGTGCGCGCGACGCGCTCACCTTTGGCCCAACGGTGCCCAAGCCTCCTTATTTCCCGCCTTTCGATACGATCCTCCCAGAGCCAGCCATTCCTGGCGAGGACTGCCTGAACCTCAATATCTGGACGCCGGAGACGGGGAATGCGCGCCTGCCGGTGATGGTCTGGATTCACGGTGGGGCGTTTGCCAACGGCTCCAACGCCATATCCACCTATGATGGCAGCAGCTTTGCGCGCGATGGCGTGGTCTGCGTCTCCATCAACTATCGGCTGGGCGTGGATGGCTTCCTCTTCCTGGGCGATGGCATCTCCAACCTTGGCATACTTGATCAGATCGCCGCCCTCAAGTGGGTGCAAGAGAATATTGCCGCCTTTGGCGGCGACCCTGGCAACGTCACCATCTTTGGCGAGTCTGCGGGCGGCATGAGCGTTGGCGTGCTGCTCTCCATGCCACAGGCCGCCGGATTGTTCCATCGCGCCATCGCCGAGAGCGGCGCGGGGCACCACGCCATCTCGCCTGGGCCGGCAACGCGCGTCGGCCAATACATGGCCGAGAAGCTAGGTGTCAAAGCAACGCGCGAGGCTATCGGCGCTGTTGCCACCGAGCGGCTGCTTCAAGCACAGGTGGAGCTGAGCGGTGACATCTTCAACAATCCCGATTTCCAGAAATGGGGCGAAGTGGCCGCCAACTTGATGCCCTTTGAGCCGGTGATTGACGGCGAGGTGCTGAGCGACCTGCCCATCAAGCGCATCGCTGCCGGGAGCGGGGCAAACGTGGAGGTGCTGGTGGGGAGCAACACCGAGGAGGAGCGGCTCTTTATGGTGCCCAACGGCGTAATAGACACCTATAACGATGCCATCCTGACGGCAGTCGTAGGAGCCTATGGGCTACCAACGGAAAAGGCGCTGGCAACCTACCGAGAACATCGTCCAGGCGCCACAGCAGGTGATCTGATGGAGGCTATTGTCACTGATTGGTTTTTCCGCATTCCGGCCATTCGGTTGGCAGAGGTGCGCGCCACTGCCCCTGCTGCCACGTACATGTATGAGTTTGCCTGGAGGTCGCCACTCTATAACGGGCGGCTGGGCGCCTGCCATGCCGTTGAAATCCCCTTTGTCTTTGACACCCTTACTGAACCAGCCAACGAAGGACTCATCGGCACTGGAGCGCCACAACCACTCGCCGATACGGTTCACGCCGCCTGGGTCGCCTTTGCCAAGACGGGCAATCCTGGCTGGGCGAAGTACGACCTCAAGCAGCGCGCCACCATGCGCTTCGATGTCAAGTCAGAGGTCGTGCATGATCCGCGTGGGGCGGAACGGGCTTTATGGGAGGGTCTGCGCTGATGGATACCTGGGTGAATCTGCTGGAGTTGGAAGAGCGGGCGCGCGCAAAGATAGGCCAGATGGCGTATGACTATTACGCGGGCGGGGCCGAAGACGAGATCACGCTGCGCGAGAACCGCGCCGCTTTTGGCAAGATCGCCCTGCGTCCGCGTATGCTGGTGGATGTCAGCGTGATCGACACCAGCACGACCGCGCTGGGCCAGCCGATTGCCGCGCCCATTCTGGTGGCCCCAACAGCGATGCAGCGCCTGGGGCATCCCGATGGCGAGCTTGCCACCGTGCGCGGAGCGGGCGCAGCGGAGACGCTGATGGTCGTCAGTACGCTTGCCACGACCACGCTGGAAGAGGTGGCCGCCGCCGCCAGCAGCCCACTCTGGTTCCAATTGTATGTCTATAAAGACCGCGAGATCACGCGGGCGCTGGTGCAGCGGGCAAAAGCGGCGGGCTACCGGGCGCTCTGCCTGACGGTAGACGCCGTGCATTCTGGACGGCGCGAGCGAGACGTGCGCAATCGCTTTGCCCTGCCACCGGAGGTCCAGCTTGCCAATTTCTCCGGCCCGGAGATGCGCATGATGCCCAGGGAGGGCAGCGGCTCGGCGCTCTTCACGTATATCTCCAGGATGATGGACCCGGCGCTCACCTGGAAGGATCTCGCCTGGTTTCGGTCGATTGCCGACATGCCCATGCTCATCAAAGGCATCTTGACGGCAGAGGACGCGCGGCTGGCGGTGGAACAGGGCGTGGATGGCATCATCGTCTCGAATCATGGTGGGCGGCAACTTGATACGGCTCTTGCCACAATGACCGCGCTGCCCGAAGTAGTCGAGGTAGTGGATGGCCGCGCCGAGGTCTATGTGGATGGCGGCGTGCGCCGGGGGACCGATGTCCTTAAAGCCCTGGCGCTGGGCGCGCGCGCCGTGCTGGTTGGCCGCCCCATCCTCTGGGGGCTGGCCCTGGAAGGCGCCGATGGCGTCAGGCAGGTACTTCAGATGCTGCGCCACGAACTGGAAGAGGTCATGCTCCAGGCTGGCTGCCCAACCATCCCCAGCATTACCAGAACGCTCCTGAACCTCTCCTGAAGCTCCATTGCTGAGATAGTGACCCTCGACCGGGTTCACTCGTCTTGCAAAGGCAGGAGATGTTCAGGAGGACTCACGCCCGCATGGATCTTTCGACCGCCACGCAGGAGGTTTCAGAAACAACCAATCAGGCTGATCTGAGCAAACAGATCGATCAGACAAGGCGCGGCCTCTGGCGTCAAGACTACCGCCAATCAGCAGTGGGAAAATTGCTGAGTAGTTTTCCCTCTCGTCTCTTCTTCCTGGTGAGCGCCTGCTATCTGTTGCTCACATGGTTCTATTACGCGACGCTCAGTCACCAGACTCCTGCCAGGCTCTCCGACCCGGCCAGCCTGGTGACGATTATTACCATCCCCTGGCGACACTACGACAGCCTCTTCTTTCTGCATATCGCGCACTGGGGCTACACAGACCAGCGATTGGGCGCCTTCTTCCCGCTGTATCCTCTGCTCGTCAGGCTGGTCGCCTGGCCGCTGGGGAATCACTTCACGGTGGCGGGTCTGCTGGTCGCCTGGCTGTGCGGCTGGGGCAGCTATCTCTGGTTCTATCGCCTGGCCCTGCGCGAATTTGGCCCGCACGTCGCCCGCCTGGCCCTGCTCGCCCTCGCCTGCTTCCCGGTGAGCTTCTTTACCTTTGCCCCCTACAGCGAGTCGCTCTTCCTGCTGGTCAGCTTTGGCGCGGTGGAGCGCGCCAGAGCCGGGCGGCTCTGGCAGGCGGGCGCGCTGGCCGCGCTGGGCATGCTCACCCGCCCGACGGGGATCC